>JAKBBY010000103.1 GCA_021808315.1 Pseudomonadota bacterium
ACTTGGCGTTTGGCTTCGGCGACATAGGCGTTGCCGGGGCCGGTGATGCGATCCACCGGGGCGATGGTGGCGGTGCCATAGGCGAGGGCGGCGATGGCTTGGGCGCCGCCGACGCGGTAGATTTCGGTGATGCCGGCGCGGTGGGCGGCGGCGAGGACCAGCGGGTTGAGTTGACCCTCCGGGGTGGGCACGCACATCGCGATGCGCGCGACGCCGGCGATGCGTGCGGGGATGGCGTTCATCAGCACTGAGGAGGGGTAGGAGGCTTTGCCGCCGGGAACATACAGGCCGACGGCATCGAGCGGGGTCCAGCGCAGGCCCATGCGGGCGCCGATGGCGTCGGTGAGGGTGAGGTCTTGCGGCATCTGGGCTTGGTGGAAGGCTTCGATGCGGGTGGCGGCGCAATCAAGGGCGGCGTGCTGCTCGGGCGTGATGGCGGCGCAGGCGTGCTCGATCTCGGCTTGGGTGATGCGGATGTGATCGGCGGTGAGGGTGAAGCGATCAAACTGGGCGGTGAGAGCGATCAACGCGGCATCGCCCTCGGCGCGGATTTGGGCGATCACGGCGGCGACGGGTTTGGTGACATCGGTCGCGTGGGCGCGCGCGGCGAGCAGGGCGGTGAGGTCGGCGGTGAAGGCTGGATCGCTGGCGTGCAGGGTGCGCATGGGTGCGGTCATTGATTGGCCATGGCGGCGCGGAATTGGGCGATCCAATGGCTGATCAGTTCGGGTTGGGTTTTCAGGGCGATGCGATTGACGATCAGGCGTGCGGAGGCGTGGGCGATGATTTCGCTTTCGACCAGGCCGTTGGCGATCAGGGTGCTGCCGGTTTGCACCAGATCGACGATCAGGCGCGACAGGCCAAGGCCGGGGGCAAGTTCCATGGCACCGTTGAGGGCGACGATTTCGGCTTGGATGCCCCGGGCGGCGAAATGTTTGCGGGTGATGTTGGGGTATTTGCTGGCGACGCGCACCCGCGATAGGCGCGACAGATCGGTGCGGTATTGGGAATCTTTGGGTTCGGCGACCGAGATGCGGCAATGGCCGATATCCAGATCGAGCGGGGCGTAGATTTCGGGATAGTCGAATTCCATCAGCACATCGGCGCCGCAAATGCCGATTTGGGCGGCACCGAAGGCGACGAAGGTTGCCACGTCGAAACTGCGGACGCGGATGACATCAAGGCCCGGATGATTGGTGGGAAAGCGCAGGCGGCGCGATGATTCGCGGACGTAATCAGGATCGGGTGTGATGTCGGCGGCGGTGAGCAGGGGGGCGCATTCATCGAGCAGGCGGCCTTTGGGCAGGGCCAGCACGAGGGAATTGGTTTGCGTGTCAGAAGCGGGCTGGATTTGCGAGATCGCGGTCATGCGGCGCTCCTAGCATCGAAGCGGCGTTGCGCCAATCGCTGGCGGCGGCGTTGGCGTGCGCGGCATGGGAGATTCATGGGGGCGTCATGGGTGATAGGGGGCTGTTGTCATGGACAGGGCGGAGCCGGGTTGCTACATCCGGCGCGCAGCAAGCGCTGACGCGCTGCTTTCCCCCTTATGCTGGAAACTGCCTGATGAAAATTGTCGCTTGCAACAGCAATCCTCCCTTGGCCGAGGCAGTGGCCGCCGCCCTCGACATGACATTAACCAACGCAATGATCCGCCGGTTCGCCGATATGGAAATCCATGTCGAGGTGCAGGAAAATGTGCGCGGCGAGGATGTGTTCGTGATCCAATCGACCTCGTTTCCGGCCAATGATAATTTGATGGAGTTGCTGATTACGCTGGATGCGCTGCGGCGCAGTTCGGCGCGGCGGATTACCGCTGTGATCCCGTATTTCGGCTATGCGCGGCAAGACCGGCGCACCAGTGCGCGCACGCCGATTTCGGCCAAGCTGGTGGCTAATTTGATCACCGAGGCGGGGGCTAATCGGGTGCTCACGGTTGATTTGCATGCGGGGCAAATTCAGGGGTTTTTCGATATTCCGGTGGATAATTTATATGGCGCGCCGCTGTTTGCCCGCGACATCAAAGAGCGGTTTGCTCAGCGCGATATTATGATGGTGTCGCCGGATGTGGGCGGGGTGGCGCGCGCGCGGGCGATTGCCAGCCGGCTGGATGTTGATTTGGCGATTATTGACAAAAGGCGCGAGCGGGCCGGGGTGTCGGAGGTGATGAATGTGATTGGCGATGTCGAGGGGCGTAACTGCATCCTGATTGATGACATTGTTGATTCTGGCGGCACATTCGTGAATGCCGCCGAGGCGTTGCTGAAGCATGGCGCGGCCTCGGCCTCGGCTTATGTGACGCATGGCGTGTTGTCGGGCCGTGCGCTTGATCGCATCGAGGCCAGCCCGATTGAGACCTTGACCATTACCGATAGTATTCGCTTGACGACATTGCGGCCCAAGCCCGCCAATTTGCGGGTGTTGAGCATTGCCCCGCTCTTGGCGGCGGCGATGCGCAATATTTCAGATGAAACCTCGGTCAGCTCATTGTTCGACTGATCGCCACAGACCCAAAGGGAGCGAAAAAATGAAACTCTATTTTGCGCCGGGTGCCTGTTCGCTGGGCATTCATGTGATTTTCGAGGAAATCGGCACGCCTTATGAGATGCAGGCGGTGAATTTGCGGGCGGGCGATCATTTCAAGCCGGAGTTTCTGGCGATCAACCCGAAAGCCAAAGTGCCGGCAATTTTGCTCGATCATGGCGAAATTCTCACCGAATGGCTGGCGATTGCGGGGTATCTGGCGGCGACCAACCCGCAGGCGCAGCTGGTGCCCGCCGATCCGTTGGCGGCGGCGCGGGTGACCGAGGTCATGGCCTATATCAACAGCTTCATGCATGGTCAGGGTTTTGCGCGGATGTTCCGGCCCGAGCGGTTTGCGCCGGAGGCGGATGAGGCGATGTTGAATAAGGTGCGCGCGGAGGGCTTGCGGCTGTTCAGCGAGGGTTTCGCGCTGATCGATCAGGCTTTGGCCGGGCGTGACTATCTGCTGGGTGATTTCTCGATTGCGGATGCGGCGCTGTTTTATGTGTCCTACTGGGCGGAGGGGCGCAAAACCTGTGCGCTGCCGCCGCATGTGGCGGCGCATTATCAACGGATGCTGGCGCGGCCTGCGGTGCAACGGGCGATGGCGGCGGAGGGGTTGGTTTGACGATGATCGGTTTGGCGCAGCGCCCGTTTTATTTTTTGCGCCACGGCCAGACCGATTTTAATGCCCAGGGCCTATCGCAAGGGGCGATTGATATTTCGCTCAATGCCATGGGGCGCGCCCAGGCGGCGGCGGCGGCACCGATTTTGGCCGAGCGCGGCATTGTCGGCATTGCCACCTCGCCGATGAAACGGGCGCATGAGACGGCCTGCATCATCAATGAGACGCTGAATTTGCCCATGATGGTTGAGCCGGATTTGCGCGAGGTGATTTTTGGCGGGCAGGAGGGCAAGCCGCTCGCATCGTGGTTTACCGACTGGCTCGATGGCATCGCGACGCCGGAGGGGGCGGAAAGTTTCGAGGCGCTGACCCGCCGGGCGGCGACGGCGATGGCGCGGGTGCTGGCGCATCCGGGGCCGTTGCTGATTGTGTCGCACGGCGCGTTTTTCCGGGCGGTGCGCGCTTTGATGCGGTTGGAGTTGAATGTTATTTCCGGCAATGCCCGACCGCTGCATTGTGCGCCGGTGGGCCAAATTTGGCAGGTGACGCCGCTCGATTGACCGGGTCGGTGCCGCCTTGGGAGGGGTGAGCGGAATGACTATCCCGTTTTTTGCGCCGCGTTTTATCGATATTGGGGGCGGGGCGGTGAGCCGGATTGCGCCCTTGCTCGCGCGGCTGGGTGTCAGCGCGCCATTGATCGTGACCGATCCGGTGATGGTCAAGCTTGGTTTGATCACGCAATTGACCGATCCGTTGGCGGCGGCGGGAATTCGCTATACGCTGTTTGCGGATACTGTGCCCGAGCCGGTTGACCAGGTGATCGATGCCGGGGTGGCGGTGGCGCGCCGTGCGGCGATTGATTGTATCATCGGGTTTGGCGGTGGCTCGCCAATCGACACCGCCAAGGCGATGAATATTCTGCTCGCGGCGGCACCGGGCACGCGGCTGCGCAGCCTGAAAGTGCCGGTGAGTGCCGATCATGCGGCCTATCCGTTGATTGCGGTGCCGACCACGGCGGGCACTGGCTCGGAGGCGACGCGCTTTACCGTGATTACCGATACCGAGACCGACGAGAAAATGTTGATTGGTGGCCTCGGCGCGCTGCCGGTGGCGGCTTTGGTGGATTATGAGCTGACGCTGAGCGTGCCGGCGCGCACCACGGCGGATACCGGCATTGATGCGTTTACCCATGCGCTGGAAGCCTATGTATCGCGGCGCGCCGGGCCGATTTCGGATGGGTATGCGCGCGCGGCGCTGGGCTTGATTGGCCCGAATTTGCGCCGTGTGTATCAGGCGCCGGATGATCGGGCGGCGCGCGAGGCGATGATGCTGGGGGCGATGCTCGCAGGGCTGGCCTTCTCCAATGCCTCGGTCGCCTTGGTGCATGGCATGTCACGACCGATTGGCGCGCATTTTCATGTGCCGCATGGCATGTCCAACGCGATGTTGCTGCCCGCCGTGACCGCCTATTCGCTCCATGCGGCGTTGCCGCGCTATGCCGAGGCGGCGCGGCTGGCCGGTTTTGCGCCGCAAGAGGCCGCGGATCAGGTTGCGGGGGCGGCTTTGGTGGCTGAATTGGCGGCGATTAATCGCGATTTGGCCGTGCCGACGCCCGCTGATTTTGGCATTGAGGCGCAAGCGTGGCGCGCGCGCCGGGCGGTGATGGCGGATCAGGCTTTGGCCTCGGGCAGCCCGGCGAATAATCCGGCGGTGCCGGATGCGGCGATGATTATCGCGCTCTATGATCGGGTGTATGAGGGTTAAAGGGCGACTGGAAATAGGGCGTTATGCGCCCAGCCTTCGAACCATTGGCGCAGCGCTGTCGCGGAGAGGGGCCGGGCGATGATGAAGCCTTGGGCGTAGCCGACGCCGAGATCGCGCAGACGGGCGAGCATTGAGGGGTCTTCCGCGCCCTCGGCGATCAGATGTTTGCCGGTGGCGGCGCAGGCGGTGACAATGCGGCGGACGAAATCATGGGCTTTCCATGAATGATCGAGGGCGGCGACGACCCGGCAATCGAGCTTGATGGTGTTGAAATCGAGCTGAAACAGCCGATCAAGGTCGGCGGTGGTTTCGGTGATGTCATCCAGCGCCACGTGATGGCCTTGGGCGCGCAGCGCGGTGATGGCGGCGGCGGCTTCGGCGAAATTTTCCACCGGGCGGGTTTCGGTCAGCTCGAAGCCGAGCCGGTGCGGAGCGATATTGGCCTCGGACAAAGCGCGATCGATCCAGGCGGGAAGCGAGGGATCGAGCAAAATATGCAAAGGCAGATTGAGCATGTACAAAAACGGCAAGCCGGTGAGCAAGCCGGTGGCGACATCGCTGATGACCGAGCGGACAACAAGGCCGGTGAGGCGGCGGGCCGGGTCGCCGACGTGCAAGGCATCGGCAAATTCGGCGGCCCCTTGCAGCACGCCATGCTGATCGCGGCGGCGGACTAATATTTCGGCGGAGGCGGGGCTGCCATCGGTCAGGCGGACAATGGGCTGGTAGAGGCAGGCGACATCGGCGGCTCCAAACGGTGCGGCCTCGATATCAGGCGCATCGTAGGTTGAGAGGTAAGCCGAGTCGATCAATCCATCCATAAGCCTAATAGAGTCGCATTGTTACGGAGCGCAATGGTTTTACGAATAATTAACAAAATTTTGGCAATAATTCTAGACGATTAATGCATAACAATTACGCATTTTTTAGATTATGCCCTCGATTTTGCGACGGTGGGATCGTCGGTGGGTTTGGCCGTGCCGCGCCGCAGCTTATTATCGCCGAGCAGCAGCAGGATCGGCGCGGCGATGAAGATCGACGATGAGGTGCCGACCACGATGCCGAACAGCATCACCCAGGCAAAACCCGAGAGCGACGCGCCGCCGAACAGCGCGAGCGGCAGGGCGGCGAGGAACACGGTGCCGGAGGTGCCCAAGGTGCGGTTCAGTGTTTCGTTGATCGATAAATCGATCAAATCGCGCAGGGGCATGGTTTTATATTTGCGCAGATTTTCGCGCACCCGGTCATAGACCACCACCTTGTCGTTGGTGGAGTAGCCGATCACGGTGAGGATGGCGGCGATGGTCACCAGATCGAACGGGATGCGGGTGATCACCATGAAGCCGATGGTTTTGGTCGCATCCAGCACCAGGGTGGTGACGGCACCGACGGCGAACTGCCATTCGAAGCGGAACCAGATATAGCCGAGGATCATCAGCAGGCTGAGCCCGAGCGCGGTGAGGCCCTGATCGAAGAGTTGGGCGGAGACCGAGGCCCCGATGGCTTGGGTGCCGAGGATTTTGGCGTTGGGCAGGGATTGTTTGACCGCCGCTTGGGCCTCATTCAGCGCTTGCTGGGTGGCTTTGGCGTTGCTTTGCGATTCCAGGCTGATCAACACGCCTTTATCATGGCCGAAGCTTTGCAGCGACGCGCCGGGCAGGTGGTTGGCATCGAGGGCGGCGCGTAATTTGGCGAAATCGGGTTTGCTGGGCGTGCCGACCTGCATCACCACGCCGCCTTTGAAATCAAGGCCCAGATTCAGCCCCGGATGGAAAAACAGGATCAGCGAGGCGGTGGAGAGCACCGCCGAGACGATCAACCCGGCGAAACGGCCATTCATGAAGCGGATGCGGGTGCCATCCGGCACCAGACGGAAGGCGGGGCGGGTGATGAATTTCATGGCATTTCTCTCAGAACATTGGTTCTCAGAACACGGGGGTTCTCAGAACACGGGCAATTCGGCGGGCCGCCGCGCCACGAACCAGCGTGCGGTGATCAGGCGGGTCACCACGGTGGCGGTGAATAAGGTGGTGATGATACCGACGCAAATCGTGACCGCGAAGCCGCGCACCGGCGGTGAGCCGAAAATGAACAAAGTGACGTGCGCGAGCAGGGTGGTGACGTTGGAATCGATGATGGTGCCGTAGGCGCGCTTATAGCCGGCTTCCAGCGCGGCGAGGGGTTTGCGCCCGAGTTTGACCTCTTCGCGCACGCGCTCATTGATCAACACGTTGGCGTCCACCGCCATGCCGAGGGTGAGCAAAATGCCCGCCATGCCGGGCAGGGTCAGGGTGGCCCCCATCAGCGACAGCACGCCGAGCATCATCACCAAATTGAGGACCAGAGCGAGATTGGCGAACCAGCCGAACAGACCATAGAAGCTGGCCATGAAGGCGATGACCAGCACGAAGCCGACGGCCAGGGAGATCACGCCGGCGCGAATCGCATCCGTGCCCAATTCGGGGCCGACGCTTTGCTGTTCGACGACTTTCAGCGGCGCGGGCAGGGCGCCGGCGCGCAGCAGGAGCGCAAGGTCGGTTGCGGATTTGGCGGTGAATTGGCCGGAAATTTGGCCTTGGCCGGTGATGATCGGCGATTGGATCACCGGCGCTTCGATGATTTTATGATCGAGCACGATGGCGAAGGGTTTGCCAATATTCGCGGTGGTGATTTTCGCGAATTTGCGCGCCCCTTCGCCGTTGAAGGAGAAATTCACCACCCATTGGCCGGATTGCGGGTCCTGGCCGGCTTGGGCGTTGGTCAGATCCGCGCCATCGACCGCGACGCGCGAAAAGATGGCCTGGGCTTCGCCGGGTTGGTTCAGCACCGGCAGGACTTCGACGCCGGGGGGCAGGGTTTTGCTGGCGGCGGCGATGCCTTGGGGCACCAAATGGAAGGTCATATGGGCGGTTTTGCCGATTAGCCGCTTGATCCGGTCGGGATCGGACACGCCGGGGAGCTGGATCACGATTTGATCCGAGCCTTGGCGGGCGATTTGCGGATCAACGACGCCGGTACCATCGATGCGCCGACCGATGATGGTGATCGATTGGGCGACGGCTTGGCTGGCTTTGGCGATCAAGGCGGGGCGCGAGAGGGTCAGGGTGGCGGCGCCGGAAGGGGCGATGGCGACCACCAGATCCGGCGCGCCATTGGCGGCGGTAACCGGGGTGATTAATTTATCGAGCAGGGTTTTGACCTGGGGGGCGTCTTTCGGGTCGAGGAGGGTAAAACTGACCTGTTTGCTGGCCGGATTGGCGCCGAGATTGGTATAGCCGATATGCGCTTTGAACAGGGTGGAGCGCACCTCATCGGTCAGGTCGGTCAAATCTTGCTTGACCACGGCCTGCATATCGACCTGCATCAGCAAATAGGAGCCGCCGCGCAAATCGAGACCGAGATGGATTTGCGGCCAGGGTATCCAGGCGGCGGGGCGGGTGAACAGGTTGGGAATCGCCAAAGCGACGCCGAGCGCGCACACCAGCACGATCAAAAGAGATTTCAGTCGGGTAAAATACAGCATGACGAGCGGCGGTCTCCCAAGTCCGAAGCAGCGGTGGTATGGCGGTCC
>JAKBBY010000104.1 GCA_021808315.1 Pseudomonadota bacterium
ATATGAGTAGCGATATCAGGGGCGATGGCCATCAGCATCACGCCGCCGCCGGCACGCAGGGTGGCGCGCGCAGACGATTGCGCGCCGAGGCTCAGCAGCGTGACACCAAGCAGGGCGGTGCCGAGACTGGCGGTTGGCGCGGCGATGGCAGCAATGGCGGCGGCGTAGGCGATGACGCGCCAGACCGCCTCGGGCAGCGCCCCGCGCGGCGCGGTGAGGGGAGGGTTAAGGGTCAGGGCGGCGATCACGATTAGTAAGGTGGCGCTGCCGACGCGAAAATGCAGGAGCAAAATGGTGATACTGGCAAGGGCGGCGAGGCGCAGACCGTTGATTGACCCGGTCCAGAGCAGCACCAGCCCTGCCGCGAGCGCGCCCAAGGGCAGCACCAAATCCCGGCTGGGGGCCAGCGCCAGGGCGAGGAGCGCGGCGATGATGGTGGTTGCGATGGTAAAGGGGCGGGCGATTTGGTGTGCCGCGCTCGATAGCGTCATCGCGGCAGCACCATCACCAACGCCAAGCCGATCAGGAGCATCGCGATCAGGCCGACGCGCCAAGCGCCGCGCGGGGCGACGGCCATGGCGATCATGCCCAGCCCCCAGCGCAGCCAGAAGCCAAGCAAACCAAGCGGCCAGCTTGAGAGTTGGTTGGCCGTGGCGAGCCAGAGCGGCGCGAATAAGGCGAACACCAGAAGCAGGATGATCACGGGCCGGAGCTGGGCTTCGAGGCGCAGCATCGCGAGATCAGGGCCGGCCAAATCGCCCTCGGGGGCGGTGCCGGGCGCGGTTTGATCATTCGCCAGACCGACGATGGCGGCGGCGAGGGCGAGCAGCAGCACCAGCCGGTTCAGCCCGGCCCCGCCCAAGGGCAGCCCGACACCGAGCGATGCTGAGCCAACCGCACTGGCCGCCGCGAGCGTGCCGATCAGCAAAATGGTTTGCACCATCCAGAAGCTGCGCGCGGCCAGCGCCGCCGCGAGGCCGCGCGCACCCTGCCCGGCATCCAGCGTGGCGAGCAGCCGTGCCATCCGGGCCAAAGCGAGCAGGCCGATGATCCAGAGCGCCAGACCGGGCACGCCGGTCCAGATATTTCGGGCAAAGCTCGGCACCAGCACCCCGGCCATGATGGTGGCGGCGAGCGCGATGGCCGGCCATAGGCGCGCCAAGGGTGAGGCGAAATCCGGCTCCAGCCGTGGTTGCTGCCAGAGGCTGCGCCAATCGCGCCAAGGCTGGGCGAAGCCGCGCCAGCCCAGCCCGGCGCCCCAGCCCGACCAGACGGTGATGAGGGCGGGCGGGATCAGGATGGCGAGGACAATCAAGGCAAGGCCAATGAATTCGGCGAACAGGGCGCTGAGCACGGTCATGGCGCGAGCACCGTGGCCAGCCATCGCCGCAGCTTTTTGCTATGATCGTTGAGCCAGGCGGGGAGCAAAAATCCGGCACCCAGCGTGATCGCGGCAAAACCGGTGGCGGTCATTTGGGTTTTTGGGTCATCGAAGGGCAGCCAGAGCGGCGGCTTGGCGAAGCCTTCGGTCCAATGCGGCTGTTCGAGGCGGCGGCGCTGGTGCACCAGAGCCAGGAGCAGGGCAACCAAGCCGCCCAGCCCGCCAATAACGCCGATGAGGGTCAGGGTGCTTGGCAGGGCGATCAGCCCGAGCAGCACCATAGCGGCAGCAAGCCCGGCCATGGCCGCGAAAATCCGGTCGCGCGCATCTTCGGCGGCGGCGGCGCGCAGGCTGCGCGGTCGCCCGAGCGCAACCAGCGCAAAACCGCGCAACGCCGCAACCGCCGAGAGCCCGGCCCAGAGGGCAGCGCCTAGAAAAAATGCGCCGGCACTGAGCGATGGCGCAGGGCCAAGCCCGCTTGCGATCAACACCAGTGCTGCGAAAGCCGGGCCGGGCGGCAGGGCGGAGACGCCGAGCATCAAAGCGAGCAGCACGAAGCTTAAATCCGGCATGCCACGCGCCAGCCCGCCGAGCCAATCGAGCGCGACATGGCCAGCTTCTTCGCTCAAACGCTGTTCGATCAGCAGCAAGCCGCCGATGCTGAAGGCCGCACCCGCCGAGGCGATGAGCGTGACTGGGGCAAGACCCAGCCCCGCGCCGCCGAGCGCGACACCAAACAGGCCCAAGCCAAATCCCTGCGCCAAGCCGGTAAAATCGGGAGCGCGCAGCGCAAACAGCGCGCCGAGCGGCGCGAGCAGGGCCGCGACAATTAGGCTGATCGCGGCAAGCGGGGCGGGTTGTGCGGTGATCAGCGCCCAGATTGCGGCAAGGATCAGCGCGGGAGCGGCACTCAGCGCGAGGGGTTTTGCAGCGGCGCAGAAGGCCGCGAGCATAATGGCCAATAATAATCCGAACCCTGCAATGAGCGGGTCTGGCGCCCAAAAACCGAGAATGATCCCGCCAGTGATGCCGGATAATTGGAGCCGGGCGCTGCGGGGGGCGGCGATCAGCACGGCGAGTGCGACCAGCGCCACAGGGGCCAGCAAGCCCCAGCGCAGCATTGATCCCTGCCCTTCGATCCAGCCTGCCACGCCGTTCACGATCATAATGCCTGCTAGCAGTGCGCGCGTGCTCAGGGCAATCACGGCCAGGGTTAAGGGCGATTAAAAATCGGAAATTCCTATTATGATGTCATATAAAATCTATTTGACCTATATATTGGGTGCTGTAGAACCCGCGGCACAACCAACCCAATCCGAACGGAGCGATCATGGACGACGAAAGCAAATGCCCCGTCATGGGCAGCGCGCACAGGCGCATGACCTCGACCTCGCTATCCACCCAACAATGGTGGCCCAATCAACTTAATTTGAAAATGCTGCATCAGCATGCGCCCGCGACCAACCCGCTCGGGCCAAAATTCAACTATGCTGAAGCGTTTAAATCGCTCGATTTGGCGGCCCTGAAGCGCGATCTGGTGGCGCTGATGACCGATTCGCAAGAATGGTGGCCCGCAGATTATGGCCATTACGGGCCGTTTTTCATTCGCATGGCCTGGCATAGCGCGGGCACCTACCGAATTGGTGATGGGCGCGGCGGTGCCGGATCGGGGGCGCAGCGTTTTGCGCCGATCAATAGCTGGCCTGACAATGTGAATTTGGACAAAGCGCGCCGGTTGCTGTGGCCGATCAAGCAAAAATACGGTCAGAAAATTTCCTGGGCCGATTTGATGATTCTCGCGGGTAATTGCGCGCTGGAATCGATGGGTTTTGAGACATTCGGCTTTGCGGGTGGTCGTGACGATATTTGGGAGCCTGAGGAAGACACGTATTGGGGGCCGGAGACCACCTGGCTTGGCGATAAGCGCTATACGGGTGATCGGGAGTTGGAGAACCCGCTGGCCGCGGTGCAGATGGGGCTGATTTACGTCAATCCTGAAGGGCCGAACGGCAATCCTGACCCGATGGCCTCGGCGCGCGATATTCGCGAAACCTTCGCCCGCATGGCGATGAATGATGAAGAGACCGTCGCCTTGGTGGCGGGCGGGCACACATTCGGCAAGTGCCATGGTGCGGCGGACCCGAGCCACTATGTCGGGCCGGAACCCGAAGGCGCTGGGTTGGAAGATCAAGGCCTGGGCTGGAAGAACCGTTTTGGCGATGGCAAGGGCGTTCACACGATCTCCAGCGGCCTCGAAGGGGCATGGACCAAAAACCCGATCCTTTGGGATAATGGGTATTTTGATAATCTGTTTGGCTATGAGTGGGAACTGACCAAGAGTCCCGCCGGTGCGCATCAATGGACGCCCAAGGGTGGCGCTGCGGATGGCACAGTGCCCGACGCGCATGATCCGACCAAGCGCCATGCGCCGATGATGGCAACCACGGATATCGCCCTGCGCGTGGATCCGATTTATGCGAAAATCTCCAAGCGGTTCCATGAAAATCCGGCGGAATTCGCCAAAGTGTTTGCGGCGGCTTGGTATAAGCTGACGCATCGCGATATGGGGCCGCATGCGCGCTGCCTCGGGCCGGAAGTGCCGCCGCCGCAATTGTGGCAAGACCCGGTGCCGCCGGTCGATCATCCGCTGATCGATGACGCTGATATTGCCGCGCTGAAGGCGAAAATCTTGGCCTCCGGGCTTACGGTTTCGCAATTAGTGACCACGGCCTGGGCCTCCGCGTCGACGTTCCGTGGCAGCGATAAGCGCGGCGGCGCCAATGGCGCGCGCATTCGCCTCGCCCCGCAGAAATATTGGGAGGCTAATCAGCCGGCGGAATTGGCGAAAATCCTTGCGGTGCTTGAAGGGATCCAGGCAGCGTTCAACGGCGCGCAATCGGGCGGCAAGCGGGTTTCGCTCGCTGATTTGATCGTGCTGGGCGGTGCTGCGGCGATTGAGCATGCCGCCAAGGCAGCCGGGCATGCGGTGCAGGTGCCGTTCACGCCGGGCCGGACCGATGCGACGCAGGAGCAAACCGATACCGCCTCATTCGCGGTGCTGGAGCCGATGCAGGATGGTTTCCGCAATTATCAGCGCAAAGGCACGGTGCGCCAGGCCGAAGATGCGCTGGTGGATAAGGCCAATCTGCTGACGCTTTCGGCCCCGGAAATGACGGTGCTGATCGGGGGGATGCGGGTGCTGCAGGCGACGTTCGGTCAGAGCCAGCATGGCGTGTTCACGCACCGGCCTGAGCAATTGACCAATGATTTCTTCGTCAATTTGTTGGATATGGGCACGGTTTGGCACGGCGCCGGTGAGGGCGTGTTCGAAGGGCGCGACCGCAAAACCGGCGCGGTGCGTTGGACCGGGACCGGCGTTGATTTGCTGTTCGGCTCCAATTCACAATTGCGCGCCATCAGCGAAGTCTATGCCAGCGAGGATGGGCACGCGAAATTCGTCCATGATTTTATCGCCGCTTGGAATAAAGTGATGGAACTCGATCGGTTCGATCGGGTCTGATGCGCGGGGCCGAGATTTTCGTTCGAAAATCTCGGCCCTTGTTTCCCTGGTCACGGTGCGACAACCGACTGTTGCTGGAGAAAAATTTCTTGACAAACCGTCAACTCATGGCAATCTTATGTTAGTGCATGTCAACGGCGGAGAGTTCGATGCATCATACGCATGCTTATCAGGTCGGCTATGAGATTGGGCATTTTATTGGCTCAGCGTCTTATGTTTTTGTTCTCGGTGCCGTGATTTTCTTGTTATATCATCATTTTCGTCGTCGGTCCCACCCAACGACCTGACGGCTTCTGTCCATAAAAGCGAAACTGATGGCTCATTGAGTGGAGCTCCGCGTTTGCTTTGACTGGTCGGCGTAAGGCCAGACAAAAAATTGGAAGCTTGCCGAGAAAAATTCTGAAACCGGTGCTCAAACCGCTTCGGTATCGACTGGCCAATCCATGGTGGCCAATCGGCCCGGTGCGAAAATCCAAATGATGGTGCCGCCGATCACGGCGATAGTCGCGATCACGGCGGGGACGGCGATGACGAACATGCCTGATGCGGTGAGAGCGGCAAAAACGCCGCTATAACAAAATAAATAGCCGCTCATGGCGCAGAAGGCGGCGACGCCAATGCCGCCGAAATCATGCCAGAGCAACGGCAAGGCGCCGAACAGGCTGCTGCCCAGCATGGTCGCTAAAATCAACACACCATCGATGATCGCGACCTCGATGCTGACCATATGCAGTGCGGCGGCAACCGACATGCCGATAATGGCGACCAGCGCACAGCGGATGAACCCATTGATCAGAAACACCCGGAACACCGATTGGCTATAATTCATCCGCCCGCCATAGCGCCCGGCGAGGAAGGTCAATGCAAATCCGGACCGGTTGAGCAGCGATTGCGAAAGCTGTGCGACGGTGAGGCCCGCCACCAGGGCCATCGATTGCTCGGCGGCCATGTGCAGTCCAGTCGCGCTGGTGCCCGCCATGTTATGATAAACAACGTAATCGACACCGAACACAATGCCGTATTGCACAGTGATATTGATCAACAGGCCGAGCGGCCCGGTCGCCAGTGCGAATTGCGCGGGCACCGGCGCATCCGGCCAAAAACGGGGCCGCCAATGGATAACATCGATCAGGCGGGCAAGCGTGGGGCGCGATTGTCGTAATTCAGGGCGGGTGGTGTTGCGGGCATTGAGCTGGCGGATCACGCTTGGCACGCGCCATAATACGCCGATGATCACCGCAATCATCAGCATAATCAGAGGAATTGTCACGATCGGCTTGGCTGCGACCAGCCCGCCGAACCAGTGATTTTCAAAGCCGAACAACACCACGCCCGCGAGCAGAGCAAGGCGCAGGCGGGTGGCCCAGAGCCAGAGCGGTCCTGGCATACCGCGCGCTGAGACGAGCGGCGGGACCATGCTGCCGCTGATCACGACGCCCACGAGGGTGAGGGCGATTAGCCCAGTGATCGGCGCGCCGAGCCGCGCCAGCGGCGCATCGATGATCGCAACCACGAGCGCGAGCATAACCAAAGCCGCCCGTAATTCTGCAACCAGCAACCCCGGCACGGCGGGCGCGTGCGCGGCGAGAACCTGACGCCAATATTGGGCGAGCACCACGCTGGGCAAAATCCAACACGCCCCCCAGAGCAAATAGACCGTGGCGCGATCATGATCGAGCAGCGCAATCGGGTTGCCGTGCTGAAACGCCGCCGTTAGAGCCGAAGAAAGGATAATCCAGATGGCCGCAATCACCAGCGGATTTTCGCGCAGGAACACCATCGAGACGTAATTGCGCAAAGCCGCGATCATCGGGTCATTTCCAGGAACGCGGCTTCCAAATCGGGGCTGCGCACCTGCAAATCGCCACTGCCGCGCGCCCGCAAATCCGCCTCCGCCGCCTCGTCCCAGCCATCGACCAACAAGGCCCCCTCATCGCGCGCGGCCCCTAACACGCTAAGGCGCGCGGGCAGCAGGCCGTGTAAGGAACCGCCATCGCTGCGTGCGATCCAACGGGTGGCGGTGCGAAAACGCTGCATCGGCACGTCATGGACGATGCTGCCGCGCCGCATAAACACAGCGCGGGTCGCTAATTTTTCGAGATCGGACAGGATGTGCGACGAGATAATGACGCTGCGCTCCGACGCCCGGCAATAATCAGTCAACAGGGCGATAAAATCGAGCCGCGCCTGCGGGTCTAGGCTCGCCACCGGCTCATCCAAAATCAATAAATCAGGCAAGTGGCGCATGCCCAGCACAATGGCGAGGCGCTGTTTTTGCCCACCCGAGAGCGATTTGACCCGGGCGCGCAAATCCAAATCCGCCCATTCCAGCAGCCAAGCGGGCACCTCGCCCGGCGCGTCCGCGTAGAACCGGCCCAGATATTTGATCAGCTCGCCAACGCGATACCAGGTGAAGCCGGTCATGGTTTGCGGCACGAAACCGGTGCGCGCCCGCAAGCGGGGGCTCAAGTCGCTGGCGGTTTCGCCAAACAGCCGCACACGACCGGAAGTCGGCAGTAAAAACCCGAGCAGACAGCCGATCAGCGTGGTTTTACCCGCACCGTTAGGGCCGAGCAGACCGACGATTTCGCCGCGCCCGACCGATAAGGTGACGTTTTGCAGCGCGGTTTTCGCACCGTAAACCTTGCCAAGATCCAGCGCCTCGGCAAGCGGGGCGCTCAGCGCTGCATCCATCAAAACTCCTGTTCGATTCGGCCTGCGGCCTTTTTGATTTAACGCGACGTGCGCAAAATCGTGCGTCCGGCAAAGCGCGCGGCTTGGCCCAGATCATCTTCAATGCGCATCAATTGATTGTATTTGGCGGTGCGATCCGAGCGCGCAAGGCTGCCGGTTTTGATTTGCCCGGCATTCACCGCGACCGCGATATCGGCAATCGTTGCGTCTTCGGTTTCACCAGAGCGATGGCTGACCACGCAGGCCATGCCCGCACGATGCGCAAGCTCCATGGCTTCGAGCGTTTCGGTGAGGGTGCCGATTTGATTGAGCTTGACCAAAATCGCGTTGGCGGAGCGTTCGGCAATGCCCCGGCGCAAGCGCTCGGGGTTGGTGACGAACAGATCATCGCCCACGACTTGCAGCGTGTGGCCGAGGGTTTTGGTGAAATGCGCCCAGCCGGCCCAATCATCTTCGGCCAGCGGGTCTTCAACCGAGATGATCGGGAAGTTTTTCGCCAGTTGGCCGATATAATCGGTCATGCCGCCCGCATCGAGAATTTTGCCCTCGCCTTCGAGGTGATAGCGGCCCTCTTTGAAAAATTCGGTGGCGGCGCAATCGAGCGCGAAGGCGATATCCGCGCCCGGCTCATAGCCTGCGGCTTCAATCGCGCGCATCATAAAGCCCAGGGCGTCCTCAGCCGAGCGCAAGCCCGGCGCAAAGCCGCCCTCATCGCCGATATTGGTATTATGCCCCGCTTTGTGCAGCAACGATTTTAGCGCGTGAAACACTTCCGCGCCCATCCGCACTGCATCATGCACATCCGCCGCACCGACCGGCTGGATCATGAATTCCTGAATGTCGATCGGGTTA
>JAKBBY010000105.1 GCA_021808315.1 Pseudomonadota bacterium
CGTTGCGCGCGATTATGATGAGGTTTGGTATTTGCCGCAGCTGCTTGATATTCGCGAGCGCTGTGTTGCGCGGGCGGCGTGTCTCTGACGTTGCGGGGCTGCGCAGTCCGATCAACGCGAGCCAATAGTGCTATTTGGCGAATTGGGGGCGCGAGGGAACCATGATTTGCCAATGATCATGGGATCACGCAAGCGAATATTGGCGCGTGGATTTTTTGATTTCATCGATCTCGAAGCAATGACGCTTGCTGTTGACGCTCCTGGCGAGTATCAAAATAGAAACGGCGGGAGACATAGCTATGTCCGAACATTCACCTCGGAAAATTGCGATTCTTGGTGGGGGCATTGGCGCGCTGGCCGCTGCGTTCCGGCTCATTGAAACACCAGATTGGCAACATCATTATCAAATTACAGTGTATCAGCTCGGTTGGCGCCTCGGCGGCAAGGGGGCTAGCTCACGCAATGAGGCGTTTGGCGATCGCATCGAGGAGCACGGCCTGCATGTCTGGGCAGGGTTCTATCAAAATGCCTTTGCGCTCATGCGCGCTGCCTATGATGCGCTCGACCGGCAATCAGGTCCGATCCGGACGATCAATGAGGCGTTCCTGCCGGAAAATAATGTGATGCTAGGCTTGCCTGATCGTGCGGGTTGGCAGCCATGGCATATTTATTTTGCGCCTCAACCGGGTGAGCCTGGTGATGGCACAAAGCTGAAATTACCTGGGATACGCGGCTATCTTCTGAAGATTCTGGAATATCTCCTGCATTTGCACAACCAGATCCCGCCAGCGCAACAAAGCGTCATGGCTTCGTCTCTGCCGCCTCCAGCGCTCGAAGGGGCGACCCTGCCGCGAGCCGACGCACTCCTCCGCCGTGCCATCGCACAACTGGATCATCCCTCGTCACCTCACATTGCCAATGAGGGGGACATCTCTGGCTTGGCGGCACTGCTCGATTACCTGCGCACGGCGCTTAACGATTTATATAACGATATCACGAAATTTGTCGCTGACCTGCGTAACCTTGTTCTGACGTTTGATCTGGCGCTCGCGGCGGCGGCTGCTATCGTCAATGAAGACGTGCTTACCCGCGGTTTTGGGGTGCTCGATCAGTATGATTTGACCGAATTACTCGGAAAATATGGCGCGTGGCCGGAAACATTAACAGCGCCGGCTGTGGTCGCGCTCTATGATTATGCCTTCGCTTATCAAGATGGCAATCGTCAGACACCATGCCTGTCTGCGGCCTCCGCCTTCGAAGGGTCGTTACGCTTGCTTTTCACGTATAAAGGCTCGTTATTTTATAAAATGGCCGCCGGTGCTGGCGAAATTATCTTCGCACCGCTCTATGAGGTGTTGAGCGCAGCGGGCGTGCAATTTGAATTCTTCAATCGGGTTACTGAGCTGATCCCCGACCAGGGCCGGATCGGCGCCATTCAGATTGCTATCCAAGCTGAGCCATTGATGGCCCCCTATCATCCACTGCGCACCGTTAGCGGCTTGCCGTGCTGGCCAGAGAACCCGTTATTTGATCAATTGACTAACGGCGATGAGTTGCGGGCCCGGCATATCGACCTCGAGAACACGTTTGAGAATTATCAGATTGGAACCAAGACGCTCCATTATGGCATCGATTTTGACATGGTTGTGCTTGGGATTCCGGCAGGGGCACTGGCTTCCCTCACGCCGCAACTCGCGGCCGTCGGGCCACGATGGCAGGCGATGCTGAATGCGACCCGAACCGTTGCCACCCAAGCGTTACAGCTCTGGCTTGATGCCCCGCTCTCCACCTTCGGTGGCGACTTCACCAAACCACCACCAAAGCCTGATCCGGTAGGGCCAATTTTGACGGCCTTCGAGCCGCCATTCGATACGTGGTCCGATATGTCGCATCTGTTGAAATTCGAACATTGGACGCAACCCGAGCCGCAGAATATCGCCTATTTCTGTGCGGTGTTGTCGGATTTGCAAAATTCGCATCCCAACGAGCCTGATCCTCAGCCTGCGGCGAATGCGATGGTCCGGGCGAATGTGGTGACGATGTTAACTAAAACGATCCAGTATATCTGGCCGAACTTGGTCACAGGGGCAGGCTTTCGCTGGAATATTTTGCATGACGATGCAGGCGAATCGGGCGAACAGCGGCTCAACAGTCAATATATCCGCGCCAACATCACCGGCACCGAGCGATATGTATTAAGCCCGCCTGGATTGCTGCAAACCAGACTTCCGGCGGCGCCGGATGAATTCGAAAACCTGTATCTTGCCGGCGATTGGGTTCGGGTATCGGCAATCAACGCCGGTTGTATGGAGGTTGCTGTGATGGCCGGGTTCGACGCCGCATCCGCGATCACAAGCAGGATTGGCCGACAGATCACGGAGCCCGCGCGGCCAGTAGCGCCAATTGAGGACAGCAATACGTGAGTGAAACCAATTATCTCTATTTTGGCGGTAGCGGCATCCCTGCGCCGCCGTATAAATTCACTGGCTCCACATTATGGAGTTTTCTGTTGTTTGGCGATGAGGCGCGGATCAGGTCGTTTCTTGATCGAACCTTAAATGCGGCAACGAAACCGGGCCGGTTCGTGCCCGTGCTCGGCAATGCGGTTCTGTTATTGCAAATTCGGGCCTCATCACTGACATCGACCGTTGTACCGTATGATGGGTATGGCACCATGGCAGAAACTGATATCGGTCTCTGGCTGCCGGTGCGCGACACTGTGGCGAATCGGCTTTATCTGTACCCAACCTATTTGTTCGTCGATAATTGGTTGGCGCTCGCGGCGGGACGAGAGGTTTATGGGTTCCCAAAGACATTTGCGGCCATCGACGACCAAGCTCCCGCCCTGGTGTTAACGACGCTCGCGGTCAAAACCTATGCGTCAGATGCGGTTTGGCGGCCATCGGCACTGTTTCAACTGATGCCACGACCCGAGCAGGCCGGACCTATCCTGACCGACAGTGGTGAAACATTGACGCAGGGCGCGACCGACGTGCTGGAACGGCAAGCCGATAATCTGGCGTTGGTCGAACAAGTGCGCGTGGTCATGCAGCGTGCGGCGTCCATGCTGCCTGACCTTGGCGGATTTGCGCTGCTCCGGCAGTTCCGTGATCCAGCCAGCAGCCTTGCTGCGTCTGAGCGTAGCGTGATCACTGTTATGCCGCATCCTGGCCTGCCGCAGGCAATTGGCACTTTCAACCAAGATAAATATGCATTCGTTCTTAACGATTATGCCAGCCAGCCGATCGCCGCCGATCTGGGCCTCGCAATCGGCGCGCAGGATTGTTGGCCGATCTTATGGGCCGATTTGGATTTCACGCTGCCTCTTGGCGCTATGCTCGGCGATTGAGCCTTTAATCGCTGCGATCGAGCGGTGGGGATGGCTCGGCGGGTGCAGTTTGTCGTAGGGAGCGCAGGGCGGTGAGTTGTGGTAGGTCCGTGGCCTCGTTCCCAAAATTCGCCAGTGTGGCATCGATCATGGGGAGGGCCTCGGCGTCGCGACCTTGGCTGTGCAGCAATGTGGCGAGCGATAGAGTGAGGCAGACCTCAAAAAACCGGGCTGATTGCTGGCGCGCCCGTTTGAGGCCGGTGCGCCACATGCGCTCGGCCAACCTCGGGTCCGGTTTGTCAAGACGCTGCAAAACCTCGCCATGCACCCAATAGGCGCCCGCCTGCGCCATGCCGCACCCCGTGGTCTCAGCCAAATCCAGCGTCGCCGCGCTGATCGCACAGGCCGACGAGGGATCGCTGCCCGCCAACGCCATCGCGTAGACCCCATCATTATTCATCTGGGCAATCAAAACACCGCTACTCGCGAAATAGCGCCGTGCGGGATCGGCCAGCAACAGGCTGGGCGGGTCGCCGAGGAATGTCCGCGCGACACCACACAGCAGCCGCGCCCAAGCATTGTAAAACTCAAGCCCTTGCGCCTTGGTCAGTTCGATCATTTGAGCGGTGATCGATTCTGCCAGCGCGATTCGCCCGACCGCAAGGGCCACATGCGCGCGATATAATTGGACATAAGGTAAGGCCGGGGGGAACTCGGACGCTTCAGCGCGCACGGCCGCAAGATTAAAATACCGATCCGACGCCGCCATGTCACAGCGCATCCAAGCGCACAAGCCAAGATAGGCCAGCGCATTGACCCCCGGCTCCATGCCGAACCGCAAACCGCCGGCCAAATCGGGGTTCACCGGGCAGTTCGCCCAATTACGCTCGAAAATGCGGGTTGCTTCGGCGAAATCCCCTTTCAGGAATGCGACCATCCCGGTGTCGGTTTCCGCGAGCAATGCATCAGAACTGCCCGGCATCTGCTTGGCGCTGGCCCAGAATAAAGGCGTGATGTGATCCAGCGTGGGAATATCGAGGCGCATATAGGCCCCGAGCCAAAGCCCATGCAGCGCTGGGTGCCGCAACGCCGGTTCGCCAATGCCGCCTGCGATCGTCACCGCACGCTCGAAGGCGGCCATGGCCCGCCCATCATTATAGCCGGTCTGGGTCATTAACGCCTGACCATAGGCAATTTGCAGTTTCAGCCGGAGCAACTGCCCGGCATCATCATCGGCGATGCGCTCGACTTGGTTGATGGCGCGTTCGAAATGCCGGATCGCCTCACCATAGGCGACGCGGCGAACGCCAAGTTCACCGGCTTTGAGCCACCATTCAGCCGCCTCGCGATAGTGCTTTGCTTCGGCGTAATGCCGCGCCACAATCTCGGGCTCGGCTTCGGCCCGCCCCCCGAAATCACGCTGCAGCGATTCGGCAATGGATTGGTGAATCGCGCGTCGGCGTGCGAGCGGCAGCGTCTCGTAGGCCGCGTCACGCAGCAGCGCGTGCTTGAAGATATATCCCGGGTGAGCGCCGATAATCGCTGGCGAGATCAACCCCGCTTTTTCGAGCTGTGCCAACGACGCATCCAGCGCCGTGGCGGCACCATCGCAAATGCGCGCCAGCACATCGTGCGGAAACTCCCGGCCGATTACCGATGCGATCTGTGCGACGGATTTAGCCGATCCCAGCCGGTCAAGCCGCGCCATCAGCGAGTCTTGCAATGTCGCGGGAATAACGATGTCCTTACCGAACAAAACCGGATCGGTGTTGGTATCCAACACCATTTGGGTCATTTCCTCGGCGAATAATGGAATGCCATCCGCCTTCTCCACAATGCGCTGTGCCATTTGCTCGGACAGCGCGGCCCGCACGATCGCGTTGGCCTGCGTTACCGCCTCGACTTGACCTTGGATGATCGCCCCGATGCTTTCGGCGTCGAGATGACCAAGGATCAGATGCCGTGCGTCGGATATGGTTAATCGATTTGGGTCAAATTCCGGCCGCGCCGTGACCAAGATCAATATTGATCGATGTTCCGCCGCTGCTGCCAACCGGTTGATCAACGCGAGCGAGCTTTCATCGGCCCAATGGGCGTCTTCAAACAAGATGAGGAGCGGCGCATTTCGCGCGGCGGATTCGATGGTCTCGATGATCGCATTGAAAACCTGTTCGCGCTGCTCGGCGGGCGTGCCGGGGAGCGCGACCGGCAACCCGAGCAAAGCCGAAAATAATGATAAAATATCGGGGCGACCCGGCATTAATTCCTGCAGCGCGGATTCGATGGTTGCGCGCTGGACATCGAGGGGGGCGTCCCCGTTCAACCGGATCGCCCGGCGGAATTGCGCCAAAAATGGGTGTAAAGCGGTCTCGCGATGATAGGGTGAGCATTGATAGGAAAGCCGTCGATGGGCGATCAATCGCTGACGATCCGCGAGAGCAGCACCCAGGCGCGATTTGCCAATCCCCGCCTCGCCACTCATCAGGATCATCCGTCCAGCGCCACGCCAAGCGGCGTCCAGTTCAGCCTGCAGCCTCGCCAATTCGGCATCACGGCCAACCATCACCCGATGGCGCCGAAGACGCGATGCGAAGCGGAGCATCGCCATATCCTCGCTTTCGACCACCCAAGCCGGCACCGGAACGGCGAAGCCTCTCAGCGATTGTGCCGCCAAAGCGCGCACGCCGAATGTCTGTCCGAGCAAGCGCCGGGTTGCGTCAGACACGACGATTTCACCGGGCGCTCCGGCAGCCTGCAAGCGGGAAGCGAGGTTGAGGGTCTCGCCAACCACGCCGCGCTCGGGCCGATCCAAATGCTTCGCCTCGTTGATCAACACGAGGCCGGTCGCAATACCGATACGCACTTGCAGCGCTTCCCCGGCTGGGGTGCGCACCTGCCCAACCGCCTCGACAATGGCACGGGCTGCACGAACGCTGCGTTCGGCGTCATCTTCATGCGCAACGGGATAGCCAAAATAAGCGAGCAATCCATCGCCCAGATAATTTCCCACCACGCCGCCAAAACTCTCAACCGCCTTGGCGCAGGCCGCAAAAAACCTGTCGAGCAAATCGCTCATATCTTCGGGGTCTAATGACGTTGCGATCCGCGTTGAATCAACCAAGTCGCAAAACTGCACCGTCAGTTGACGCCGTTCTGCGCCACGCCCCCTTGTTGGCTCGATCAGGCCCATTGATCCCCTGCTGTTATGAGTAAATCGGCGCCTTTGCGCGCCCCGCTTGTTCCGATCCTATCAGCGCACTGTCCATCGCGCTCGTTTTGCAGCCAAATTCATCGGTCATCTGGTCCGGGTCCGCCGATGATCAAGACCCGAAATGGTCGAAAATTGCCAAATTTAGTCTGAAAAATAAGAATTTTCCTGTTCAATGTAAAGATTAAAATGATTCTGTCTCGAATCGCTCTTAAATCGTTAGCGTTGTTTCTCTGATCGGGCCGCCTGTGGGACACTCTGACCAGAACGGGCGGTGCAAAAATTAGGCTGATAAAGTTCCGCTGGCTCCGGAACAAGAGCGATTGATTTTATTGGCGTCCCCGGCGGGATTCGAACCCACGGCCCCAGGATTAGGAATCCTAAGCGAACGGCGCGAACGATTTTATTTTATCAATAATTATCAGGGATTTATTGTGTTTTTAGGCGTTCGACTCACAGAGTCTTGTCATTTCCGGGTCCCGCTTGGGTCTCACAAAATAGCGGAGCTTTTGCCCACTCTCACCTCCCCACCGGATACGGATTCTGATGCGATTGGAACAACTGTCTTATCGATAATTCGATATGCAGAGCGACAGTGCTTCACAATAATCGGAAAGCGCCGTCCTGCCCGTGCAGACGCCTTGTCCTGCAGTTGCGTAAAGCGCGACAGCAACCCGGCAAGATCGCCGGCCAGCATTGAATATTTTGACATCTTCTCGCCGTTCCCCGGTGACAGCGAGGTGATCAGCCACGTCTTTTGGCTGAGTTCCAAAGACACAAAAATTGCAGCCAGATCAGTGCGGATAACGGCCGGCGGTTGCTGTTTGGAAGTTAAAACTTGCATGATGACCTCCAGATGAGTGAGTGGGTGAGCAACCTCACTCTGCCAGAGCGTCGGTCGCTATTCTCCTCCCCATGGTATCTTTTGTATCACCCATGGCTCCACCATGCACCTGCTCGCCACCACCATCGCCAAAAAACAAACCCTGCCAAAATTTGACGGGGTTTGTCAGCAGTCTGAGCGAATATGAGAGCGGCCCCTGCAGGGGCTCTTCTCATATCCGTCACGTCACCATCCAGTGGCTGGTTTTAACGCCGCCACGCTGGTCTGGTCTTGATCCGCCGTTGGCACACTATACCACCACCAAGTTCCGGCCATAGCTCGCAAACCTCCAATGATTGAGCGCCCACCCCGCAAATAAATACTCACCATGAAATCGACCTTGATCAAATAATTCGATATTTCTTATCATTTCATTAATTATACCTTCAACACATTGATCGCTCTTTGCCTGAAATACCAGTAATTTATATCGAGACTGCGCCATGAGCATTTTTTCGAAATCATACCTTATGTCCTTCAATTTGCCCCATTCGCATTCAGCAACAAGCGGAACTTCGCTCAGATATTGCTTATCATTGTCTGCAACATTTTTATACCAGACGATGTCATATAGCCATTCTGGATCGGCGCCGGGTATGCCGGATGCCGCCACCGAATAATCGAGGCACCTTCCTACCGTGAAAATCGCCTCCTTGACGGCAGCGGTCCAAGGAGCTTCACCTTGCTGAATCTGGTTCAGAACGGCTCCATGGACACCCTCAAGTGCTGCTCTAAGCTTACATTTTACAATATCAGTTGTCATCAGATTACCTCTTATTCCAACTCATTCAGCGAATTATTTGCCAGGGCCTATTGCGCATAATTAAAACCGTTCTGCACATCATCCGGATGGAGCTGAATGTGAAACATCGCCATTTTTTCCTTTCAAAATAGAACAATCATCAGGGTCTAGCCGATCTTATTCATCGTGTGGTGTGAAGATTGCCGTTTTGGGTTTTGGACGCGTGCACCCGTTGCGATTCATTGTCGCT
>JAKBBY010000106.1 GCA_021808315.1 Pseudomonadota bacterium
ATGCGCCGATCCACGGGTGGTGGTGCTGCGCCATGCGGAAAATCAAGGCGTAGGCGGGGCGATGGTCACCGGCTATCGGCGGGCGCGGGCGGATGGGGCGGATATTATTGTGAAAATCGATGGCGATGGGCAGATGGACCCGCGCTTGCTCGATCATTTCACCGCGCCGATTATTGCCGGGCGGGCCGATTACACCAAGGGCAATCGGTTTTTTGATGTGAACGCGCTCAAGCCGATGCCACCGGCACGGGTGTTGGGCAATGCGATATTGTCGTTTTTGACGAAATTATCGTCTGGTTATTGGAATTTGTTTGATCCGACCAACGGCTATACCGCGATCCATGCCTCCTTGATCGATTTCATCCCCTTGGACGCCCTGCCCCGCCGCTATTTCTTTGAATCGGACATGCTGTTTCGCTTGGGCACGCTGCGCGCTTGTGTGATCGATATTCCGATGGCGGCGGTGTATGGCGCTGAGGTGAGTAATTTAAACATCAAAGCCGTGATCCCGGAATTTCTGCGCGGCCATGCGCGCAATTTTGGCAAGCGGCTGGTGTATAATTATTTTTTACGGGATTTTTCGCTCGCCTCGCTGGAGCTTCTGGCCGGCTTGCTGCTGATGGGATTTGGCACCCTGACCGGGCTGTATTTCTGGGTTCATAATAGTTTGCTCAATATCACCACCAGTTCGGGCACGGTGATGCTGGCGGCGCTGCCGATTATTTTAGGTTTGCAACTGATATTATCGTTTATGGGCTATGATATTGCGAGCGTGCCAAGCCGGGCGATTTTTCCAACGCTGCCGGCGCGGCAGGAGGGTGATGGGGATGGTTAACACAATCGCCTTGCTGCTCTTTACCATCATCCTGGCGAGCGGGCAGCTTTTATTCAAGAAAGTTGGGTTGTCGCTGCGTGGACGCCCGCCTTTGGAGGCGTTGAGCACGGTGCTGAGCCAGCCTTCGATTTATGCCGCGGGCTTGCTTTATGGCGTGGCGACGGTGCTGTGGATTTGGATCCTCTCGCGCGTGCCGCTCAGCCGGGCCTATCCGTGGGTGGCGGTGGGGATTGCGCTGGTGCCAATGCTCTCGATCAAATTGTTCCACGAGCGGGTAGGGCCGTGGTTTTGGGTGGGGGTGGCCTTGATCCTGGTTGGTATCCTGGTGACGCAAATCGGGTATAAACCCAACTGACTGCCCCGGCTGGGGCGATTCGTCTGATCGATGGAGCCTTTATGACCCTGATTGCTGCAATCCTCTTTGCGATTATGCAAGGGACGACTGAACTTTTTCCAGTCTCCAGCCTGGGCCATGCGGTGATTGTGCCGAGCTTGCTGCATTGGCGCGTGAACCAACATGCGCCCTCATTTTTGCCGTTCGTGGTGATGCTGCATGTGGGCACGGCGACGGCGTTGCTTGCTTATTTCTGGCGCGATTGGTGGGAGATGGCGCTGGCGCTGGTGAGCCGACATCAAAGCCCGGGGGCGAAAGCGCAGCGCGGTTTGCTGGTGAATTTGGTGATCGCCACGCTGCCCGCCGTGGTGATTGGTTTTGAACTGAAAAAGCCGATCCAGCATTTATTTGCCTCGCCGATGATTGCGGCGGGGTTTTTGATCGTGAATGCGGGGTTGCTGTTGGCGGGAGATCGGCTGCGGCGGCGGGTGAGCGGCAAGACGGTGGAGGGGCTGACGGCGCTGGATGCGCTGGTGATTGGCTTGTTCCAATGTTTGGCGTTTCTGCCGGGCCTGTCGCGCTCAGGGGCGGCGATGGTGGGCGGGTTGGCGCGCGGCGTGGATCATGGCGGGGCGGCGCGGTTTGCGTTTTTGATGGCAACCCCGGTGATTGCTGGGGCGACGGTGGTGGAGGTGCCGAAATTGCTGCATCATCATCAGCTCTTGGGGGGTGGGATACTCGGCTTGTCGGTGATCGCTGCCGTCGTGGCCGGGATTGTCGCGTTTCTCTCCACCGCGTTTTTGATGCGCTATTTTCGTGATCATGAACGCTGGGCGCTGGGCCCGTTTGCGGTCTATTGCGCGGCCATGGGGGTGTTGAGCCTCGTGCTGCTGTCTGCTGGGATGTGATCCAGGATTTTTCGCCGACGGTGCTGCGGCTGATGGCGGCGCGGCTCGCACGCAGCCTAGCGCAGGGGGCGCTGGTGACCGATTTTGCGCTCTATACGCGCACACTGGGGTGGAGTGCGACGCGGCTGGGTTTGGTGTTTGCGCTGGCGATTGGGTTTTCCGTGGTGCTGACGGCGGGCGTGGGGCCGGCGAGTGACCGGTTCGGGCGGCGGCAGTTTTTACTGGTCTATGAAATTCTCTCGGTGGCAACTTCGATCATCGCGCTGGAGCGAACAGCGTTTTTGCCGCTGGCGGTGGCCGCGATCATTGGCGGGTTTGGCCGAGGGGCGAATGGTGCGGCGGGGCCGTTTGCGCCGACGGAGCAATCTTGGATGTCGGTATTGATTGCGCCCAAGCAATTAGGCGCGGTGCTGTCATTAAATGCCAGCCTTGGATTTTTCGGCATGGCGGTGGGCGCGGTGGTGGCCGGGGTGATCGGCCCGGTGCGAGCGGTGTTTTGGCTGCCGCTTGGGGCGGGGTTGATCGCTTTTTCGCTCTTATGGCTGAGCCCAGACCCGCAACGTCTTGTGGCGCGTTTCACCGGGCCCGCCCAGCAGGAAGAGGCGGCGACGGCGCGGGTGGAGCGCGGGCTGCTTTGGCGTCTGGCGGGGTTGAATTTGCTCAACGGGGCGGGGATTGGCATGGTGGGGCCGTTCATGTCCTGGTGGTTTGCCGCGCGTTTTGGGGTTGGGGCTGGGGCGATCGGGCCGTCTTTTGCGGTGGGGTTCGTTGCGGCGGGTAGTGCCTCGTTGATCGCGGGGCGGCTGACACGCCGTTATGGCACGGTGCGCACGGTGGTGGTGATGCGCGCACTCGGTTTGGCGAGTTTGGTCACGATGCCATTCATGCCGAGTTTTGCGGCGGCGGTGCTGCTCTATACGCTGCGGTCGGCGTTGAATCGCGGCACGGCGGGGGCGCGCCAAGCGGTGGCGCTGGGGCTGGTGCGCGGCCAGCGGCGCGGGCTGGCCGCGAGCATTAATACGCTCTCGACGATGGGCCCGCGCGGCATTGCGCCAGCTTTTGCCGGGGCGTTGTTCGCCGAGGGGGCGTTGGTGGCCCCGTTTTTGATCGCTGGACTGTTTCAGGGGGCGTATTTAGTGCTGTATCCGCTGGCTTTTTCCAACCATGATCAATCGAGGCCATCATGACCCATTTGCGCATCGTGATTTTGCTCCTGGCCCTGCTGGGGATGGGGGGTGCTGCACAGGCTTCACCACGCGCACCGGTGAATTTGGCGGCGGTGCCGATCGGGCGGATGGATTTGCCGTGGTGGCGAGCGCGCTTTGCGCAGACCTTGGATCAAGCACGGGCCGATCCGGGTGCCAAACTGATCTGGCTGGGCGATAGTATCACCCAATATTGGACCCGCACGTCCCTTGTAGCGGCAGAGACGATTTTGCCGGTATGGCAGCATTACTACGCGCCGTATAATGCGCTGGATTTCGGCTTTATTGGCGACACCACGGCGAGTGTGATCTGGCGGGTGGATCATGGGCAGTTGGCGGGGCTGCACCCCAAATTGATCGTGATTTTGATTGGGGCGAATAATCTTGGCTTGCCGCATTGGGGCGCACGGCGAACGGTGCCGGGGATCGAGGCGGTGGTGAATGATGTGCATCGTCATGCGCCGGGAGCAAAAATTTTGCTCTTGGGGGTGCTGCCCTCGATCCGGTCCGCCTGGGTAGATGCGCAAACAACGCAGATCAATGCAGCACTTGCGCGGATTTATCGGCAGAGCAGGCTGGTGACGTTTCGTAATCCGGGGGTGGTATTGCTGCGGCATGGCCGGGCGGATCGGAATTTGTTCATCGACCCGTTTTTCGCCAAACCGGAACCGGCCCTGCACCCGAACCGGCGCGGCATGACCTTGATTGCGCAGAATTTGGCCCCGACGGTGACGCGGCTGATGGGGGCCGCGCCGTAAAGTAAGGAACGGGGTTATGCAAATCAAAGTAGCGAAAACCCTTCTTTTTTGTGAACAAAAAAGAAGCAAAAAAAACTTCGCTCTTCTGGGTCCGTGCCGGTTTCGATGCCCACGCATCAACTCATGAAAGTTTTTTGCTGCTTTTTTTTCAAAAAAGCAGTTTTTCTCCGCCTTATACCAGCCAGCGTAACCGCTGACTGGTATTAACTTTCATTTTGGCACGCAGCCGCCACGCCAACCCTGCGTGCGTACCGGTCAGCGCGTCCGCTGACCGGTATTACACTGTGAATTGCTCGCGGATGATCCGTTCGGAGAGAGCGCGGTCGGGGTCGGAGAGAATTCTGGCGCGCACGGAGCGGTCTTCGCTGACGGCGACGGTGAGAATATCGCGCACTTCGGTAAAATCGGCGACGGCGGCGACCGGGCGTTTTTCGGGCTCCAGGATTTCGAATAACACATCGCTATTGCTGGCGAGCAGCGCGCCGCGCCAGCGCCGCGGGCGGAAGGCTGAGATCGGCGTGAGGGGCAGCAAATTGGCCGAGAGCGGCACGATCGGGCCGTGGGCCGAGAGATTATAGGCGGTGGAGCCGGCGGGGGTGGCGAGCAGCACGCCATCGCAAATCAGTTCGGGCAGGCGCACCGTGCCATCGATGGCGATGCGGATTTTTGCGGCTTGGCGGAGTTGGCGCAGCAGGCTGACTTCGTTGAAGGCCAGCGCCTCTTCGACCGCGCCGGACATGGTGACCACATGCATGCGCAGCGGAAAAATATCATTGCCGAGGGCGCGACCCACCCGCTCGATCAGGCCGGCTTCGGCATAATCATTCATCAAAAACCCGACCGAGCCGCAATTCATGCCATAGACCGGCACGCCGCGCGCGAGGGTGGCGTGGATCGTTTCCAGCATCAGCCCGTCACCACCGAGGGCGACGATGATTTCGGCGGCTTCGACGGGGGCTTGGCCGTAGCGCGCGGTCAGCCGGTCAAACGCGGCGCGCGCAACATCGGTCGGCGCGGCGGCGAAATGCAGGGCGATCAAGCGCGTTTTCGGTGATCGGGGGCCGGCATGCCGAGCACGCGATGCTCCAGAATTGGCATATCGCGGCGGATGCGGGCGATCATCGCGGGATCGATGCGGGCGGTGGCAAAGCCCGGCCCATCGGAGACGCGGGCGATCACTGCCCCCCAGGGATCGGCGATCAGGCTGTTGCCGAAGGTCACGCGCGGCTCGTTCGAGCCATCATAATGGGTGCCGGTGCAGGCGGGGGCGACGATATAGCATTGGGTTTCGATGGCGCGGGCGCGCAGCAGCACCTCCCAATGGTCTTTGCCGGTTTGCAGGGTGAAGGCGGCGGGGACGAAAATAATATCGGCTCCCGCTTCGCGCAGCGCGCGATAGAGCTCGGGGAAGCGCACATCATAACAAATGCTGAGGCCCACGCGATAGCCGCCGATGGGCACGGTCACGACGTGATCGCCCGCGCCATAAATGGCGCTTTCGCGGTAGCCCTGGCCGTCAGGGGTGACGATATCGAAGAGATGGATTTTGCGGTAGCGCGCAATCTCGCGCCCATCGGGGGCAAAGATCAGATTGGTATTGAACAAATGATCGCCGCTCAACTCGCCCATCGAGCCGCCATGCACATGGATATTGTGGGTGCGGGCCATCATGCGCAGAAACTCGTAGGCTTCGCCGCCGGGGGCGACCCCACCGGATTGGGCCGAGCCGGGGGGCGGCAGGGTTTCGGCGGCGGCGAATTTGGTCGCGCGGTCACCGCCGAGGCAGGTCCAGATTTCGGGCAGCGCCACCATGTCGGGCCGATCTGCCGCCACCGCTTGCTCGATCAGGCGGCGCGCCTGCGCGATATTTTGCGCTTTGTCCGATCCGGGGGCCATTTGTATCGTGCTGATACGCATGATTTTCTGCTCCTTATCCGATGCTTCATCGCCAAGCCTGCGCTGGACGGGCCGGTTACGCAAGCCCCCGGCGGCGCGGTATTTTATTGCCGAGGCTCGTCGATTTCGCGCAGCTCGCCCTTGGCGACGCTATCCATCGCACTTTGCAAAATGCGCAGCACCGCCTCATCGGGTAAATTGGCCGAGAGCACGTTGAGCGCGCCGCCGAGCAGGGCGGAGGCGATGGCAATTTGAGGAATATCCTGTTTGACCATGCTCTCGATCAGGCGATCGACGATGACCCCGGCTTTCATCACCATGTCGTGATCGATCGGGTCATCCATTTGATCTTCCATGTCGTTTCGCTCCAATTGTTACAATAGGCGGGATTTATTCTGCGGCGCGCACGGCAGGTGCGGCCTCGATGGCCTCGGACTGCGCTTGCCACATGCTGGCATAGACGCCGCCGGCGGCGAGAAGCGAGATATGGGTGCCGCGCTCGACGATTTCGCCCTCACGCAGCACCAAAATTTCATCGGCATCGATCACGGTGGACAGGCGATGGGCAATCACCAGGGTGGTGCGATCACGCGCGATCTGGCGCAGCGCTGTGCCGATATCTTGCTCGGTCGCCGTGTCGAGCGCGCTGGTTGCTTCATCGAGGATCAGCAGGCGTGGATTTTTCAGGATGGTGCGGGCGATGGCGACGCGCTGTTTTTCGCCGCCGGAGAGTTTGAGGCCGCGCTCGCCCACCCGGGTCGCGTAGCCTTCGGGGAGCGAGAGGACGAAATCATGGATTTGCGCGAGGCGGGCGGCTTGTTCCACCTCGGCCTCGGTCGCGCCGGGGCGGCCATAGGCGATGTTATAGCGAATGGTATCGTTGAACAGCACCGTGTCTTGCGGCACCACGCCGATCACCGCGCGCAGGCTGGTTTGGGTGATGTCACGCACATCCACGCCATCGATACGCACAGCGCCGCCGGTGACGTCATAAAAGCGGAACAGCAGACGCGAAATGGTGGATTTGCCGGAGCCGGTGGGGCCGACGAGGGCGATTTTGCGGCCAGGGGCGGCGGTGAAGCTGACCCCGTGCAGAATTTCGCGGTTCGCATTATAGCCAAAGCGCACGTGATCGAACTGCACGGCCACCGGCGCGCCATGGGTGGGCAGGATTTTGGCGCCGGGCCGGTCCGCAATTTCTTCCTCGGTGCGCAGGAGCGCGAACATTTGCTCCATATCGACCAGCCCTTGTTTCAATTCGCGATAGACAAAACCCATTAAATTTAGCGGCTGGTATAATTGCAGTAAATAGGCGTTGACCAGCACGAACTGCCCGACATTCATCCGCCCGGCGACGACACCGGATGCGGCCATCAGCATCAGCGAGACCGCACCGGTGGCGATGATCACCGCTTGGCCGAAATTCAGCATGCTGAGCGTGACTTGTGAGCGCACGGCGGCTTTCTCGTAGGAGGTCAGGCTTTCATCGAACCGGCGGGATTCGTGGGTTTCGTTGCCGAAATATTTGACGGTTTCGAAATTGAGGAGCGAATCAATCGCTTTGGTTTGGGCGGCGTTATCGGTCTCGTTCATCTGCCGACGAAACTTGATCCGCCATGCGGTGAAGGACAGGGTGAAGACCATATAGGTCGCGACAGTGAACAAGGTGACCGCTGCATAGAGCCAGCCGAACAAATGCCAGAGAATACCGATGGTCAAGATCAGTTCGAGGATGGTCGGCAAGACCTGGAACGTGGCAAGGCGCAGCACGGTTTGGATGCCGGTGGCGCCGCGCAAAATCACCCGCGAGAGGCCGCCGGTTTGCCGATCGAGGTGAAAGCGCATCGACAGAAGGTGCAGATGCTCGAAGGTTTCGCGCGACACGGCGCGCGCGGCGCGCTGCTGCACGGCGGCAAACAGGCCATCGCGCAGTTCGCCAAAACCCGATGACATCACCCGCACCAACCCGTAGGCGATGATCAAGGCAACCGGCAGGAGCAAAGCACCCGCTTTCGGCGAAAGATCGTTGACTGCGCGGGCATAGAGGATTGGAATCAGCACGATCGCGAGTTTGGCGGCGATCAAGGCGGCGATGGCGAGCACCATGCGCACCCGCAACCCCCATTCGCGCTTGGGCCAGAGATAGGGCAGCAAGGCGCGCACGGTTTGCCAACTATTGCGGGTGCGCGCGATTTCGACCGTTTGCCCCCGGGCTTCCATGGGGGTTTGCGGGTTGGTGGTGGCCGATTGCGGGCCGGGTGGCTGATTTTGTGATCGCGGGTCCATTGACCGGACATGGCACTTGATCCCTTGATTGCCAATGGA
>JAKBBY010000107.1 GCA_021808315.1 Pseudomonadota bacterium
CTCGCGCATGCAGTTTGCGCTCACTGCTTTATACCATTTTTTGTTTGTGCCGATGACGTTGGGCATGACGTTCATTTTGGCGGCGATGGAGACGGTGTATGTTGTCACCGGCAAGCAAGTTTATAAGGATATGACCCAGTTTTGGGGCAAGCTGTTTGGCATTAATTTTGCCATTGGCGTTGCCACCGGGCTGACGATGGAGTTTGAATTCGGCACCAACTGGTCGATGTATTCGCACTTCGTTGGCGATGTGTTCGGCACGCCCTTGGCGATTGAGGGCTTGATGGCGTTCTTTATGGAATCAACCTTTGTCGGGCTTATGTTTTTCGGCTGGGACCGGTTGAGCCGACCGGCGCATTTGGCGGTGACCTATATCGTCGCGCTCGGCTCGAACCTGTCGGCTTTGTGGATTTTGATCGCGAATGGCTTCATGCAAGACCCGGCGGGCGCCAAATTCGACCCGACCACGATGCGCATGCAGTTCAAGAGCTTTGGCGCGCTGGTGTTTAGCCCGGATGCGCAGGCGAAATTCGTGCATACCTCGATCGCGGGTTATGTGACCGGTGCGATGTTTGTGATGGGGGTGAGCTCTTATTATTTGCTACGCAAGCAACATCGTGACTTCGCAGCACGGAGTTTTCGGATTGCGGCCTTGTTCGGGCTGATCTCGACCTTGGCGGTGGTGACGCTTGGCGATGCGCTGGGGCGGATGGATTATTTGGTGCAGCCAACCAAGCTCGCGGCGATGGAAGGGCTTTGGCATAGCGCCAGGGGGCCGTCCGCGCCGTGGAAAGTGATTGCGCTGCCCAATGATGCGACGCAGCGCGATGATTTTTCAATTGGACTGCCTTATGTGTTGACGCCGTTAGTGGCGCATGGCTGGAACACCACGATTCCGGGCGTGTTTGCGCTGGAGCGTGACGCCAAGGCCAAGACTGTTGATGGGATCAAGGCGATTATCGCACTCAAAGCCTATGGCGCGACCAAAGACCCGGCGGCGTTAGCAGAATTTCGCAAGCACGAAGACGATATGGGCTACGGATTTTTGGCCCAGCGTTATGCGCCGGGGCAGAATTTGGCGGCGATCACACCGGCTGAAATGCCGAGCGTGCTCGATAAGACAGCGCGGGCGACGATACCCAATGAGTTTGTTGAATTCTGGTCTTTCCGGTTGATGGTCGGGCTGGGGCTGGCATTTCTGGTGGTGTTTGCGTTTGGTGCTTATTACAGCCTCAAGAATGAGCTGGAAAAACATCCTTTGGTGATGAAAGCCTCGATGTGGGCGATACCCTTGCCAATCCTTGCCTGCGAGTTTGGCTGGATTACGGCGGAAAATGGCCGGCAGCCTTGGACGGTTTATGGGTGGTTGCCGACCTTCCAATCAGCTTCATCGCACGGCGTTGGTTATATGATCTTCTCGCTGGTTGGATTTGTGCTGCTCTATAGCGTGTTCATTGCGGCTGAGCTTTACCTGATGTTCAAGTTCGCACGGTTAGGGCCGGGTGTGCATGCGGCGCCGGTGAAACCGATGACCGCACCTGTGCAGTCGATCTACGGCCAGCCCGGCTTTGCTGACAAACAATGGCAATAGGATCATCGTCATGGAAATCTATATCGCGTTAAAAATCATCTGGGCGGTGTTGCTCGGGGTGTTGCTCTCTGGCCTTGGCGTGATGGTGGGCATGGATATGGGGGTGGGCGCGCTGTTGCGCTTTGTTGGACGCAATGATGGCGAGCGGCGCACAGCACTCGCGATTATCGGGCCGCATTGGGATGGCAATCAGGTTTGGTTCATTCTGGGCGGCGGGGCGATTTTTGCGGCGTTCCCGACGTTGTATGCGACATCGTTCTCGACGTTTTATGTCGTGATGATTTTGCTGCTGTTCAGCATGATTTTGCGGCCCGTTGCGTTTGAGTATCGCTCGAAAGTGGATGCGCGCCGGTGGCGCGGCACCTGGGACTGGGCGTTCCTGGTTTCGGGCGCCGTGCCGATGATTATATTCGGCGCCGCATTTGGCAATGTTTTGCAAGGTGTTGGTTTTCACTTTAGCTGGGATGGGCAATATTATCAGGATGAGAGCTTCATCTGGTATTTGCTCAACCCGTTTGCCTTGCTGTGTGGGGTGATGTCCCTCGCGCTGGCGGTGTATCAAGGCGGAGTGATGCTGATGATCCGTGGTGAAGGGCCGATTGCGGCCCGGGCGCGGCGCTTCGCCATGGCGGGCGGTGTGTTGGCGGGTGCCTTATTTGCGATGGGTGCGGTGTGGATCCAGTTTATCAAAGGATTTGCCTTCACCGGTGCGGTCAATGCGGCGATGCCGGCGACACCGTTAGGGGGTCCGGCGGTGGTGATGCGCGCAGGGGCCTGGATGGGTAATTTCCAGCATTATCCGGTGCTGTGGCTGCTGCCGGTGCTGGGCCTTGTGGGCATGTTTGGCGGCGCGTTTGCCGCGATGCTGCGCAAGCCGATAATTGGCTGGTGGCTGGGGGCGGTGGCGTGGATCAGCACGATTTTCACCGCCGGGGCTGCGATGTTCCCGTTCCTGATGCCCTCCACCACCGCGCCGGCGCAGAGCCTGACGGTGTGGAATTCATCAGGCAGCGCCTATAATCTTGGCTGGATGCTGGCCTTTGCGTTAGTATTCGTGCCCATCATTTTGTCGTATACCGGCTGGGCGTTCCGGGTGATGCGCGGCACCGTGCATACCGAGACGGTGATTGCCGACGAACATTCATATTGAGGGGGTTGGTCATGACGAATTTGTTCAAGTTTGCGGGGTTGGCTGGCGTGGTGATTGCCGCCCTGCTGCTCGCGGTGATCGCGGGGGATTACGGGCCTTGGTATTTTGCTTGGCTGGTGGGCACCACGATGATTGTGCTGATTGCGGCGAGCGGTGCGGTGTTGTTTGAAACCCAGGAAGCGGCGCGCGTTGCGAACCGCGATTCTTAAGGAGGGCATGTCATGCTTGGTGGACTCGAAGGGCTGATTATTTTTATTCCGCTGGTTTATCTTGGGCTGTATCTCGCGGCTTGGCGCTATACCAAGAAGCGGTTTCCGTGATCGGCGGCGCTGGAAATGCGCGCTGAGTGCCCCATCTGAGGAGGGCGGCGGGCTGGCGGTTGGCCCGCGCCTTTCGAGGATGACGGGGCAGGATGGAACTTTCACTCGGTGCTAAAAATGTGCTGATTACCGGCGGGTCCAAGGGGATTGGCTTGGCCTGTGCGGTTGGGTTTGTGGCGGAGGCAGCGCGGGTTGCGATTTGTTCGCGCAGCGCCGCCAATTTGGATGCGGCGCAAGCGCGTTTGCCCTCGGTTTTGGGATTTGCTGCGGATTTGACCGATCCAGACGCGGCAGCCGCGATGGTTGATGCGGTGGAGGCGCAGCTCGGGCCGATTGATATTCTGGTCAATAGCGCGGGAGCGGCGCGGCGCACGCCGCCGGATGAATTGACCCCTGCGCATTGGCGGGCGGCGATGGATGCGAAATATTTCAGCTATATCAATGTGATTGACCCGGTGATGAAGCGTATGGCGGCGCGCGGGCATGGGGTGATTGTCAATGTGATTGGTGCGGGCGGCAAAGTTGCGTCGCCGGTGCATCTTGCCGGTGGGGCGGCGAATGCGGCTTTGATGCTGGCAACGGCGGGGCTTGCCACCGCCTATGCGCCACGCGGCGTGCGGGTGGTGGGGGTTAATCCGGGGCTGACGGAGACGGATCGGGTCAATGAGGGGCTGGCCTCGGATGCGCGGCTGGCGGGAATTAGCCTCGATGAGGCGCGGGCGCGCGGGATTGCGCGGATCCCGCTCGGGCGCATGGCGACGCCGGCGGAGATTGCCGATATGGTGCTGTTTTTAGCCTCGGACCGGGCGCGTTATGTCACCGGGGTCAATATCACCATGGATGGCGCGACCAGCCCGATTATTGTTTGAACGGCAAAACATTGGAGGATGAGACCATGACTGGGACCGCACCGATTGCGTATCGCCGGGCGCTGATTGTTGGCGCGGGGGCGGGGCTGAGTGCGGCGCTGGCGCGGCTATTGGCGCGGCATGGCATACAGGTGGCGTTGGCGGCGCGCTCCCCTGATAAATTGGCGGGGATTTGCGCGGAGACGGGCGCAAGGGCCTTTGCGTGCGATGCCAGCCAGATTGAGCCGGTGGCGCGGTTATTTGCTGATATGGATGCCGCAATCGGCCCGCCGGATATTGTGGTGTATAACGCGTCGGGCCGGGTGCGGGGGCCGATTGCCACGCTGGACCCGGCGGATGTGGCGGCGGCGCTGAATATTTCGGCGTTTGGCGGGTTTTTGGTGGGGCAGCAGGCCGCACAGCGCATGGTGCCGCAGCGTCATGGGGCGATTTTATTCACCGGCGCCTCGGCCAGCATCAAGGGCTACGCGCAATCAGCCTCATTCGCGATGGGGAAATTCGCGCTGCGGGGATTGGCGCAGAGCATGGCGCGTGAACTGGCCCCGCAAGGCATTCATGTGGGGCATATTGTGATTGATGGCGGCATTGCCTCAGCCGCGCGCCAAGCCCCCGCGGAGGCGCCAGACAGTTTGCTCGACCCGGATGCGATTGCGCAGGCTTATTGGCAATTACTGCAACAAGACCGGAGCGCCTGGAGTTGGGAAATCGAACTACGGCCCTGGGTTGAGCGGTTCTGAGGGCGCGGGCGCAAGGGGGGTTGCCGCCGACATTTCCAAATATTCAGGTTGTTACTGAACCGTCAAAACCACGATCCTGGCGGATGGTGGTGGGCGCGACAGGGATTGAACCTGTGACCCCTGCCATGTCAAGGCAGTGCTCTCCCGCTGAGCTACGCGCCCGGTAGGCGGGGTTTAGCCGGGGCGGCGCGCCCTGGCAAGATGGGGCGTCAGACGACACGTTCGATGGCCATGGCGGTGGCTTCGCCGCCGCCGATGCACAGGGCGGCAACGCCGCGTTTCAGGCCGTGATGGGCCAGGGCGGCGAGGAGGGTGACCAGAATTCGCGCACCGGACGCACCGATCGGGTGGCCGAGGGCGCAAGCACCGCCGTTAATGTTGACGATGCTGTGCGGCAGCGACAAATCATGCATGGCCGCCATGGTGACCACGGCGAAGGCTTCGTTGATTTCGAACAGATCGACCTGATCGCGGGTCCAGCCGGTGCGCTCGAACAGCCGGTTGATCGCACCGATTGGTGCGGTGGTGAACAGGCTGGGCGCTTGGGCGTGGGTGGCGTGGCCGATGATGGTGGCGAGCGGGGTGAGGCCGCGACGATCAGCTTGTGAACGGCGCATCAGCACCAAAGCGGCGGCACCATCGGAGATTGAGCTGGAATTGGCGGCGGTGACGGTGCCGCCCTCGCGGAAGGCGGGTTTCAGGGTGGGGATGCGCTCGGGTTTGGCTTTGGGGGGCTGTTCATCGGCGCTGATCGGGCCGGACGGGGTCTCGACCGGGACGATTTCGGCGGCAAAGGCACCCGAATTTTGCGCGGCACGGGCGCGGGCGAGCGAGGCGAGGGCGAACTCATCCTGCGCTGCGCGGGTGAATTGGTAGGTTTGCGCGCATTCTTCGGCGAAGCTGCCCATCAGGCGGCCTTTATCATAGGCGTCTTCCAGCCCATCGAGAAACATATGATCGATCACGCGGCCATGGCCGAGGCGGTAGCCGGCGCGGGCGCGATCAAGCAAATACGGGGCGTTGGACATGCTTTCCATGCCGCCGGTCACCACGATGTCGGCACTGCCCGCGAGCAGGGCGTCATGGCCGAGCATAGTTGCTTTCATGCCCGAGCCGCACATTTTATTGACGGTCGTGGCGCCGGTGGCGAGCGGTAATTTGGCGCCGAGGGCGGCTTGACGGGCGGGGGCTTGGCCTTGGCCCGCGGGCAAGACGCAGCCGAAGATCACTTCATCGATGGTTTCGGCGGACAGGCCACTGCGTTGCAGGCTCGCGGCGATGGCGGTGGCGCCGAGGGTTGCGGCGGAGACGTCTTTAAAGACGCCTTGAAAGCCGCCCATCGGGGTGCGGGCGGCGCTGACGATCACGACCGGATCGGGCTGGGTGAGGGTGCTCATGTTAGCGGGGCGCCATGCGCAGCGCGCCATCGAGGCGGATGGTTTCGCCATTGAGCATGACGTTTTCGCAAATATGGCAGACCAGCGATGCAAACTCGTCCGGCTGACCGAGCCGGGCGGGGAATGGCACCGAGGCACCGAGCGAGAGTTGCGCGGCTTCGGGCAGGCCCGCCATCATCGGGGTGGCGAAAATACCCGGTGCGATGGTGACGACGCGGATGCCGGAGCTTGCGAGTTCACGCGCGATCGGTAGCGTGAGGCCGACCACGCCGCTTTTCGAGGCGGCATAAGCCGCTTGGCCGATTTGCCCATCATAGGCGGCGATTGAGGCGGTGTTGATAATCACGCCGCGTTCGCCTTGAATGTTTGGCTCCGCCTTGGCCATGGCGGCGGCGGCGAGGCGGATCATGTTGAAGGTGCCGATCAGATTGACATTGATCACCCGTGTGAAACGATCAAGCGCGTGCGGGCCATCTCGGCCCACCACCTTGGCGGCGATGCCGATGCCCGCGCAATTGATCAAGCCATGCAACGCGCCGAATTGCTCAATGGCGGCTTTGACCGCCTGGGTGCCATCCGCCTCGCTCGTGACATCGGTATGGATGAAGCGTGCTTGCGCGCCGAGATCAGCGGCCAGGGCGCTCGCCGCCTCATCATTCACATCGGCGATCACCACGTTCGCGCCGCGCCGGATCAGGGCGCGGGCTGTGGCACCACCAAGGCCGGAGCCACCGCCGGTGACTAGAAAGGTATTTTCGCTGAATTTCATGGCGTGATCCTTATTGTTAGCGCGGTGATTGATCGCGCAGATCGGGAAAGTCGGTCTCGGCGAATTGGACATAGTCGGTGGGCAAGCTCGGCGCGGCTTCGGCTTGACGCAGCTGCACGCGGCGGATTTTGCCGGAGATGGTTTTGGGCAAATCTGGGGTGAAGCGCAGGATGCGAATGCGTTTGAACGGTGCCAGCCGAGCGTTGAGATGTTGGAAAATCGAGTGGGCAGTCGCGCGATCCGGCGTAGCCCCTTCGATGAGCGTGATATAGGCGACGGGGATTGCGAGGCGAACCGGGTCTGGCCGGGGGACGACGGCGGCTTCGGCGATGGCGGGATGTTCGATCAACACGCTTTCCAGCTCGAACGGGCTGATGCGGTAATCGGAGGATTTGAAAACATCATCGGCGCGGCCAACGAAAATATAATAACCGTCTTCATCGATCTGTGCGACATCGCCGGTGCGGTAAAATGGTTGATCCGCGCCGCGCGGCGTGCCGGTTTGTGCATCGATATAGCCGCGCATCAAGGCGGCGGGCCGGATGCTGCGGCAATCAATCGCAACTTCGCCTTCGACTGCGGCGTCATTGGCGGCATCAAGAAGGGTGATATGATAGCCGGGCAATGGCCGACCCATGGCACCGGGCTTGACGATTTGGCCGGGCGGATTGCCGATTTGTGCCGTGGTTTCGGTTTGACCATAACCATCACGGATGGTGATGTTCCAGCATTGACGCACATGATCGATGATTTCTGGGTTCAACGGTTCACCTGCGCCGACGATTTCGCGCAAACGCACTGGCCATTGTTTGAGATCGAGCTGGATCAGATGCCGCCAGACAGTCGGGGGGGCGCAGAGGGTGGTGACGTTGCACCGGACGATGTGATCGAGCAGGGTCTTTGGCTCGAACCGGGGCTGGTTGAGGATGAACACGCACGCACCCGCATTCCAGGGCGCGAAGAAGCAACTCCAGGCATGTTTGGCCCAGCCGGGTGAGGAGATGTTCAAATGAATATCGCCTGGCTGCAGGCCGATCCAATACATCGTGGATAGGCTGCCCACCGGATAGGAGCGGTGGGTGTGCAGCACCAGTTTTGGTTTGGCGGTGGTACCGGAGGTAAAATAAAGCAGCAGATCATCATCCGGCGCGGTGGGGGCTGATGGGGTAAAAGCCGGGCTATGGGGTGCGATATTGTAGCGTGTAGTGCCATCGACGCGATCATCACTCACGATAATTTTTTGATAATCGCCCGCCAGATGCTCGAATTTTTTGAGATGCTCTGGGGTGGTGATCACCGCGCGGGCATGACCGCGATCGAGCCGGTCTTGCAGTTCATCGGGCG
>JAKBBY010000108.1 GCA_021808315.1 Pseudomonadota bacterium
ATCCTTCAATTGGGGAGCTGGTATGGGCAGCATTAAAAACGCTGCCGAATTTATTCACGCCAATATGCCCTTTGGCGCTGTTGGCACCTTGACGCCCCAACAAGCCTGGGATGTCGCGGCCTATATCGATAGCCATAATCGCCCCCAAGATCCGCGATTCGTCGGGTCAATCGCGGAGACGCGCACGAAGTTCCACAACAACAAATTTTCGATGTACGGCGAGACCGTCAACGGAAAATTACTCGGCGCTAAGCCATAATTCCCTCAAACGAAAAAGGATGTTCCATGATTGACGCTCCTGAAATCTCGCGCCGTGCCGCGATGGCACTGCCGGCGGCTGGCGTAGGCATTGCGGCGGTCGCGACTGCGTTGTCGCCGATTGGCGTGGCGCAAGCCGCCGCCACCAACGACACGCTGATCCCTGCGCAGGGCACCAAGCTTCGCGCTCTGGCTGCCGCCTTAGCCAAAGCACCCCGTCGGCGAAACTTCAAGACTGTGCCGATGATTTTGACCAGCGCTGATCAGTATGACAGCGAAGCGCTGCATTTGTTGTTCAGCTATGAGGGTGGGCCGAAACAGGTTTGGGACAACACAGCCCTCGAAAGCCCGTGGCTCAATTTGATGCGCAATTCGATGAATGCACAAATTTGGTCCTGGAAACACCCCGATTTTATCGCCGTTTCCGCAACCCACGGCACAGCGCATCTTGCTTTGTATGATGCCTATATTTGGGGGAAATATCTCACAGCTTTCACGGGCGGCAAGATTAAAGCCAATAGCTGGATCGAAACACCGGCGGCCGCCAAAGCGAACCCGGCCGACTATAACGATCCGACCGGCGTTTTCTCACCGCTCGATAACAGCATTGCCGTGCTTCAGCGCCGTGGTGCCGTTTTCTGTGCATGCCACAACGAAGTTTGGGAACTCACCATGGGTGTGCTGAAAAAGGGCATCAACCCCGACAAGCTGAGCCACCCCGAGCTTGCCGCAGAATTCACCAACCATCTTATCCCAGGCGCCGTGCTAACGCCTGGCGTTGTCGGCACGATCCCGCAATTGCAGCTTGCTGGCTATCATTACGCGAAGTAAATCAGCCGCGTTGTCCAGGAAACAGATCATGACAGTCAAAAAAACGTTGCTCGCCAGTGCCGCCCTTGTGGCAACACTCACCACCACGGCGTTCGCGGGCAACACGCCCGCATCATGGCCGATGTATGCGCTGCAACCCAGCCATAATGCGACCTTCACGTCGGACTTTCCTGCTGTTTCCTGGACTTTTCAGGCGCCAGGCGCTGCTGCAGCCCGCAAAGCCGTGCATAATAATACGATCATCCGTGACTTGGTTGGCTTCCCCATCGGCGTCGCGGTGGCGAACGGGGCGGTTTATGCACCCAATGATAATGGCTATCTCTACAAACTGGATGCGACAACAGGAAAATTGCTCTGGTCATTCAATGCCTATAACCAATTGATGACGGTGCCTGTGGTCGCCACCGTGGCCGGTAAAGAGCTGGTTTTCGTTGGCGTAGGCAATTCAGTGTTTGCCTTCAGCCACGCGAAGAAATTCGCAACCAAAGGCGCTCAGGTCATCAGAGGCACGGACGTTTCAGCCATCGATGCAATCGATGCACAAACCGGCGCGCTCGTCTGGCGTTTTGAAACCAAGGGCGAAGATATGCCCAGCGCCGTGTTTGATCGGGGCTTATTGTTGTTTGGCAATGGTGATGGCCATGTCTATGCACTAAATGCCGCAACCGGCGCTCTGAAATGGAAAACGCCGATCAAGTCTTTTGTCAGTATGTCCTCCGCCGCATTCGATCCTAAACAAAATATTGTGATCATGGGCGGCACCCATCCCAGCGACATCATGGCCGTTGATGCTGCAACCGGTAAATTACTTTGGCGTGTGCATCCGAAAAACATCTTCTCCAGCAGCGGCGGTGATGGCACCTGGGCCGTCACCGGCACCGAAACAATCGGACAAATTGAAACCCGCACCGCGACCGAGACCAAAAATTCGTCCTCCGAGGAATTAGCGATTGATATCGCCACCGGCAAAATTCTTTGGTCAGTCAATCTGGGCACCGGTAAATCACCGCCGCGTAACAAAGATGCGGTTCCGGCGATTGCAGGCGGCATCGTTTATACGGGCAGTCCGGTGACGCATCAGGAATACGCGATTGACGCCAAAACCGGCAAGATCCTCTGGCACACGCCGCTGAAGGTCGGCATGAAAGCGGCACCGACGATTGTTGGCGCTGACATCATTCAACCCACAGCCAAAGGGGCAATTATCACCCTCGATAAAAAGACCGGCAAAATCTTGAATAATGTCAATTTCAAGCAGGGTGGCTACGGTCCGCAAAATGGCGATGTGGTGGGTGACACCTACTTCATCGGCACGAATGCCGGTTACCTGCAGGCGATTCCGCTCACCAAGCTGGCCGTGAAACGCTAATCGGCTTTTCGCACCTCACCGCCGGGGGGCAACGTATTAACCCCCTGGCGGATTAGAATAATGAGGTTGATGGCTAGACAAGGTTCGCGACGACTCTTTAAGCACGCGGCAATCTTTAGGGGCGGACCAGAATATAGCCGCGCTTAACCAGCTGCATGAGGCGCACAACCCCGAATGGCACTTTTTTAGCGACCGGGTTTAGCGCTGGCGTTTTGCCTGTTTTGCGGGTGATGGTGTTGATTGTGTTCATACAAACATCGAACTGAACGCCCTGTGCGGCCAAACTATTGACCCGCACACGCAGGGGGCTGTCCGCAAATAACAGCGACACGCCCGGCCCGAAGGCCACCACCACAATCGACACCGTGTCCGGATAGGCTTTTAACACCGCATTCGCGTTGTTCAGCACTTCCTTTTGTTTGGCCGGCGTTGCGTCGGAAAGCTGCAACACCAATTTATGGGTCGCAAACGGATTTTTACCCGCCCAAGCACCGACGGGTGTGAGGGCGAGCGCGACGCTACCGAAAATTGCCGAACGACGATCCATTAGGCTTCGTAGCCGGGATTGTTCCCGATGCCAACAAGCTTCACCTGATTTGGGTTGGCCACCTTCACCACTTTTTGACGGCGCAGGTTATCGGCGACCACGTCCCAAATCGGCTTGCCATTCTGCGGCAGGCTGACCGACGCCCAACTCACCGTTTTATAGGATTTGTTTGCCTCAATCGCCTTGCCGTTATCGAGCACCATGTCCGAGATCCGATGGCCAATGAGCTTGGCGGGCGCGCAGGCATAATTCATCCCGCCAACCCGGATCATATCGCCGCCTTGCTGGTAATAGGGATCGGGGTTGAACAAATTATCGCAAACATCTTCCATCATCGCTTTAATGGCACTGCCCGTCATCATTGACGTATAGGCCATCGGATAGGTGATCGCGGTTTCGCTCAACAAATCGCCCATCGTGAAAGGCGTGCCGGGCAAGAACGAATTTCCCCAGCGAAATCCAGGGGAGAAGGCGATTTCAGCATCCATTTCCTCGCGCGCGGCATTCATAATCACCTGATCAACCGAACCGTAGAAATTATTACGCCGATACAATAGCAACTCGGTATCAGCGAGTTTTTCGGACAACATTTTTTGATAAGGCGCTTCAGATTTCTCAATCGCAGCGGTAATCGCGGCGTCGGGTTTGATCACGTCGGTATAAATCGGCAGCAATTTATAGTGTAAATCGCGCAATTTACCCTTGGCCAAATCAAGATCGAGCACCGCGACAAACTTACCCGCCGTGCCAGCATTAGTAACAATGGTGGTTCCGCCGGGGTTTTTCACCAAAACCGGGTGTGGCACCGCATCATGCGTGTGACCGCCCAAAATAATATCAAGCCCGGTCACGCGGGATGCCAGCTTAAGATCAACCTCCATGCCATTATGCGATAGCAACAAGACGGCATCGACCTTATGGACCTGCCGAAGCTCGTCGATCATTTTTTGCATGTGGGATTCGTGGATGCCGAACCGCCAATCGGGCACGAACCGACGCGGATGCGCAATCGGCACGTAGGGGAAGGCCTGACCAATCACACCGACCCGATACGCACCGAGCTCGCGAATAATATACGGCTCAAACACTTGCCCGGTTTGCGTATTAAAGGCCGGTTTGCCCGTCATCCCGGCTTCAGCGGAGAGAAAAACGTTTTGAGCAATGAACTTGCCATGAAACGCCTTGATAATGTTCTCGATCCCCGATTCGCCATAGGTGAACTCCCAATGGCCGGTCATCGCATCAATGCCGAGCATATTGCCCAGCTCAACCATGCTCAGCCCCTTGGTGAGATTAGCGACCCCGGTGCCTTGGCACAGATCGCCACCATCGAGCAGCAACGATTTACCAGGACCAGCCCCCGCACGCAGCTGATCGATCACGGTCTTGAGATGAGCAAAACCGCCGAGTGGGCCATATTGATGCGCTAGCTTAGCAAAATCGAGGAAGGTATAAGCGTGCGCATCGCGGGTGCCCGGCTTCATATCGTAATGTTTGAGAAACGCATGCCCAACAAAATGCGGGGCATGCCCTTCCGCAGTACCCACGCCGATATTTTGCGAAGGCTCACGAAACTGCACGGGCCGTGCTTGGGCATGGGTATCGGTCTGATGAATGATCCGCACGCTGCCCTGCATCGGCACGTCATACGGATCAGACGCTGAAAATGCGAACCGGGGCAACAGAGCGGCGCTGCCCGCAGCAACCATAACCGCGCGTCTTGTAGCCTTCATCGAGCCATTCCTTGGCAACGAGGCCGGATAGGTCCCGGCCTCATGATTTAATCAAACTTACTTGACGACTTCGTTGACCCAAAGCTTCTTTTGCACCGTCGCCTGCTGGATCGACAAATTAGCAAGCGTTTCCGCCGTCATCGCCTTGGACTGCGCCAGGGCAAAATCACCCTTAGCCTCAGCCGCCTTCGCTGCTTTGAATGCGGCCAACGTCGCCAGCCATTGATCATTCATGCCTTCGGCAATTTTGATCCGCGCAGCGGCATTGGAAATCGCCTTGGCCGCGACAGCCTTGCTCGGCCCACCCGCTTGAGCCAGGAACGGCACCAGGACCATCATCGCACTAACTGCGATCAGTGTTTTTCTCATGGCCGCGCTCCCGGGCCGGAAACCGGCAACCCATTATCCATATAAGTCAAGAAATAGGCGAGATCGCGATAAGCCGCGCTATCAGGTTTCGCCGGCGCCGAATGAACCTTCTTGTTGCAACCAATGAAGCGCCGGACCAACGTGCCCATATTGCCCCATTTCGACCGATAGAGCGGAAACGAGGCGGTCATACCCAAAGCCGGTGCCAACACGTTGCCCCGTAAATGCATCCCTGCCTCTTGCACGTGGCAGCTGGCACAAGAGAAGTTCAACTGGCCACGCCGCGAGTAAAAATATTCTTTGCCCGCTTGATAGGCCGCCAATGCCTTCGGATTATTCGGCACGACAACATTAATCTTCTTACCATCAGACGTCGACGTCATGTAGGCCAAAATATCAGCCATCGGCCCGGTGGTCAGTTTCAGCTTCTTCAAACCATTCGCAACACGGCAACGGTTGACCGCAATCCCTAGCGTAACCACGCGCCCGGTTTTTGCATCAAACATCGGGTAATTTTGCGCAATGCCGATGCCACCGTTCGGAAAACACGAGGCATAGTCCTTGCCATTCGGGAATTTGGCATTGAACAGGGATTTGCCGGTATCGAGCGCAAATTGATAGGGCGGAAACTCCATGATCTGCTTCCACTGATCGGCTTCCGACTTACTAAAATTATACGGCCCATTCACATAGGCCGCCAACGGCACATTGGGAAAACGCTTCAAGAAATAACCCTGAAACGCCTTCAAGTCCGCCTGCGGATTAATCGGCGCCGCCGCACGCGCCGAGGCCAGAGGCCCAAACAGCGCGAGCGAGGCCCCCATCAGTGCCATTATGATGGATTTCATCTTTGCTCCCTCCCTATCGCCCAAACCGCCCCAATATCAGGCGGCGTGAACTTACATAATATTCGAGCTGACGTTGGCTTTCTCGCCTTTGTTGTCGACCCAGGACACGCCGATCGGATCGCCCGATTTGCCGCCCTTGAAGGAGAATTTGATGAACGGATTTTTGGAAACCGCCGGCCCCCAATAGCCCGTCAGCACCACTTTACCCGCATGGGTGAACTCAATCACTTCGATATAATGCGCCGGGATGATCTTGCCCGCCTTGTCTTTCACGAAGCCCGAATCCATCGGGTGCTTCACCAACGCTTCAACCGTGGTAACGCCGCCTGCGGTGGACGCATGAATAAGAATTTGATGTGCCATTGATCTGCTCCTTAACCGCAACCGCCGAGAGTGACTTTAACCGGCTTGGATGTGCTATATAATTTCCCGCCCGACTGCGCGACCGCAACCACTTTCGTGGTCTTGGCAAGCTTTAACCGGCTGGAAATGCCGGGGTTGGTGCCCGCCGGGATTTTATAGGCTGCCGCCATGGTAAATGGATTATCGATCGCGAGCAGCGCCACTGCGGTTACATTGGGCAAGCTCGAATCAACTGTTACTGGCACTACCGCGCCATTTTCAGCGATATCGGGCGCGCCCATTTTAACATCGGCGGAATGAGTCGGCGCAGCGCCATACATCATCTTCAAGGCCGCCGTTTCGGTGGTCTGCGCGAAAGCTTTGGCGGGATAAGAAGCCGCATCGGCAACATCTGCTGCCTGCGCGGTCCCCGTCAAAACCCCAGGCGCCACCGCAAGAGCCGCAGCCCCCGCCGCCGCACCCAGCAATAATTCGCGCCGACGTGGCGAAAATTTCGTCATAGTTGGAATATGTGTCACTGTTTCCTCGCTTACTTGGTGTACATGAAGTCGATAACGTCGTTGATCTGCTCCGGCGACAAAATATGATTTTTGCCAAACGCCGGCATCACGGTTTGAGGATTGCGCGCTTCCTCATCATAGATGATCGCATAGAATTCTTTACGGTTCGGCACCATCGATTTCACGTCTTTCAACGCTGGTCCAACATTGCCCGCCTCGGTTGCGCCCGTAAACATGTGGCATGCGTCACAATTACCCAGCGTCGTCGTCTCGGCAATTTCCTGCCCTGCCGCAATTTGCGCCGGCGTTGCGGCTTGACTGACGCCAACCGCACTGAGGCCCGCCAACAGCGACAGACTGAACAAGGATGCGCGCAAATTCATAACGTCCCCCCTCATTTGCCGTTCTTCATATGGTCCACCGGACCCGTCAGATGCGGCGTCAAATTCATCGTGACGGCATTGGACGTGATCTTCGGCGTGCCCGACTTCACACAATTATTCATGCAAGCCACGTTATGCGTCACCGGCCTCGGATCTTTCCAATTCCACCCATTGCGATTGGGCATTTTCACATCGGCCACACTTTGCGCGTTGGCCACGAAGTTCGAATGCACAATCCCATTCATATTTAGCAGATAGGCGGTCAATGCATAGACCTGATCGGGCTTTAACGTATGGGGCGCGTAGAATGGCATGGCCCGATTAATGTAATCCCAAACCGTGTTGCTAAACGGCCAGTAACTGCCGAGCGTTTTGGTTTGCGTTGCAGTCTTGAGTGAACCAACGCCACCAACGAGTTGCGGATAACCATTTTTACCCTCAGCGAACGTGCCATGACACATTGCGCAATCCTGGCCGTAAAGTTTCTCGCCCTGAGAAACCGTCCCCTGCCCCGGCGGTAATCCCACGCCGTTCGGATAAACCGTGATCGTCCATCCGGCGACCTGCGCCGGCGTTGGTGTCGTCCCGATCTTGTAGAAACCCGGCGGATGCAAGGGTTTTTTCATCGGGTGCTTGCCGAAATCGGTGGCTTCGGCTTTCCAAGTGCTCAGATAATTGGCCGGGATCGGCGCCGGTTTGAACGGTGGTGCCGCAACCGCCACACCAACACCAAGCCCAATCAGAATAGCGGCGCCAACAGCGCGATTAAGAAAGCTGGACATTATTCACCTTCCCATTGGCCAGAATTTGCCAAGTCTGGATCGAATTATTCTCATAAACCGGGTCATGACCCCAGAATTTATGTTTTTGCACAATCGTCGGTTGGACATAGCCCGTCTCGTCGGTCACCCGTGATTGGATG
>JAKBBY010000109.1 GCA_021808315.1 Pseudomonadota bacterium
CCGCCGCTTTCGTGTGGGCGGGTTATTCGGTCGCCAATCGCTGGATCAGCGAGGTGCCGAGCGAATTGATCGCCGGGATTTGTGGTGCCGTATCGCTGGCCGCCTTGCTGGTCCACGCGGCCGCCGAGCCGACGGTGCTGCCGAGTGAGGGCCAGTTTTTGGCCATGATCGCGCTGGGTTTGGGGCCGGTTGGGCTTGCTTTCTTCTTTTGGGATTTTGCCACCAAGCGTGGCGATTTGGCGCTGTTGGGGACGTTATCTTATGCCGCCCCACTGCTCTCAACCGGTTTGCTGATCCTCGCGGGTCGCGCCGCATTGACGCTGCCGATCATCGGCGCCGCTTTGTTGATCGTGGGCGGCGCCGCGTTATCGGTGGGGTTTGGGTCAGCGCGGTCAGCGACCCGTCAGGCGTAAGGGTAGGGTCCGCCTTTGGCCAGTGCGCGCTGATAGGCCGGGCGGGCATGGGCGGCGGCGAGGAAAGCGTTCAGGCGCGGAAAGCTGCCATGGAGCAGGCCGCGCGAGCGTGCCGCTTCGATGGGGAAGCTCATCATGATATCGGCGCCGGTCAATTCATTGCCAGCAAACCAGGTCGAATTGGCGAGGCTATCCTCCCAAAACCGAATACTGGTCGCGATATTGGGGTCGAGGAATTTATCGCCGACCTGTTTGCCGATCATGCGCAGCAAGGGTGCTGCAAGGCGGGGGCCTTGGTTGGGCATTTCGGTGAAAATCAGCTTCATCACCAGAAAGGGCATGGCTGAGCCTTCGGCGTAATGCAGCCAATAGGTGTAGAGGCGCCGCTCATCGCTGCCGGCTGGCGGGATCAGCCGGTTGGCGCCATATTTATCAATCAGATACTCGATGATCGCGCCGGTTTCGGCGATGGTCAGATCGCCATCGGTGATCACCGGGGATTTGCCGAGCGGATGGATCGCCCGCAGGCTTGGCGGTGCGAGCATGGTTTTCGGATCACGCTTATAGAGCTTGACATCATAATCCAGGCCTAGCTCTTCGAGGAGCCAGAGAATCCGTTGCGAGCGCGAGGCTTCAAGGTGGTGGACAGTAATCATCGGGCGCTCCGTTATGGTTGGGCAGATCAAGGGGTGGCGGGCAGTTGCATCCAGCTTGGTATGTCGGGTTTGAGGGCAATCAGGCCTGCGAGCAAGGGTTGATCCAGCGCATCGAGCCGCAGCATCGCGAGGGCGCGCTGGCCGAGGGCTGTGCGAATTTCGCCAACCTCGCGGTCTGCCGCAGTGATCGGGCCGGCGGTGGGCAGAGTTTGCGCGCCATTGACCGGGATCAGGCGGCGCTTGACCAGGCCGCGATAGCGGGTGCGCGCCGTCAATTCCTGGCCCATATAGCAGCCCTTTTCCCAATCGATGCCGTTGAGTTCGCCGAAACCGGCTTCCATCAGCAATGTTTTTTCCGGCTCCAGATCGGCATGATCGGGCAGACCCAGAGCCAGCCGGTGGGCGAGGTAGGTCTGGGGCTCCTGTGCGCCCGGCAATGGCATGGGCGCCAAAATACGCCAACCGGCTTGCGGCAGGCGGGGATCGCGGGCGGCGATGCTATTGGCGGGCGGTGCAAAATCATCCCCCCAGGCGGCGTGGATCGCGAACGCGCTGGAGCGATCGGTGATCTCGACCTGACTGCGCAGACGAAACCGTGACAGGCGCTTGATCAGATCGGGAACGGCGCTGCTCGGCGCATCAAGCAGGAGGGACGCGCCATCGGTAAGGATAAAGAACTCGGCGAGATAGCGGCCTTGCGGGGTCAGCAGGGCCGACCAGACAGCGTGATCTGGCGCAGGGCGGCTGACGTCGTTGGACACCAGCCCTTGGAGAAAACCGACACGATCAGGACCATTGATCGCGATGACGCCGCGATCGGGCAGGGTGGCAAGCTGGCTCATGGTCAAGATGTGGCCCCTTGGCTTGACGACGGCAAGGCGTGCTAAGCCGGGTTGATGGCGATCTTATTCATTACCTCGTCCCGGCTGGGCGATGCAGTCATTGCGTCGGGCGCGATTGAGCGTATTCGTGCCAGGTATCCGGGGGCCAAATTGACGGTGGCGTGCGGCGCGGCGGCGGCTGGGGTGTTTGCCCGGCTGCCCGGCTTGGAGCGGTTGATTATCTTTGAGAAACAAAGCCTCGATCGGCATTGGTTGTCGCTATGGTCGCGGCTGGTGGTGCAGCGTTGGGATTTGGTGGTGGATTTTCGTGGCTCCGCCTTGGCCTATGCGCTGCCGGCCAAGCGCCGCCTGATTGTGCGCGGTGGGCGGCGACCGGGACGGCGCTACCAGCAAATTGCCGACGCATTACATTTGTCGCCGCCGCCTTTGCCGGTGGTGTGGACCGCCCCGCAAGATCGGGCGCGAGCGGCTGCTTTGCTTGACGGGCCTGCGCTGTTGGGGCTGGGGCCGACCGCGAATTGGGATGGAAAAATTTGGCCGCCTGAGCGATTTGTCGCACTGGCGCAGGATTTGGCGCTGCCGCGCATCGCGATATTTGGTGGCCCTGGCGATGCTGAGCGGGCGCGGGCTGCGCCAGTGCTCGCCGGATTGCCGGGGGCGATTGATTTGGTCGGGGCGTTGAGCGTGGCCGAAGCCGCCGCCTGCCTCGCGCGCTGTGCGCTGTTTGTCGGTAATGATTCGGGGTTGATGCATTTATCGGCAGCCGCGGGCACCCCGACGCTCGGGCTGTTTGGCCGCTCGCGCGCGTCAGAATACGCGCCCGCAGGCAAGCATGTGGCGTATGTGGCCGCGCCGGGGCCAGAGGGCGAGGCGGCGATGGAGGGGTTGCGGGTGGAGGATGTGGCGCGGGCAGCGCGGGATTTGCTCGGCGTGCTGGCGCCCGCATGAGGATCGCCCAGCTCATGGCCGGTGCCGCGCAGGGTGGTGCCGAATTATTTTACGAGCGGATGACGCTGGCGCTGGCGCAGTCCGGCAATGACGTATTGCCGGTCATTCGCGGCGAGCCTGAGCGCGTTGCGCGGTTGACGGCGCTGGGGCTGGCGCCGATCACCACCCGTTACGGCGGCGTGCTGGATCGGCGCTCAAAATCGGTGATTGCCGCCGCGTTACGCGATTTTCGCGCAGAGATTGCGATAGCCTGGATGAGCCGGGCGGCGATGCACGCGCCGCAAGGTGATTGGACCTTGGTAGGGCGGCTTGGTGGCTATTATGATTTGAAATATTTTCGCCGTTGCGATCATTTGGTGGGCAATACCAGAGGGATTGTTCAGTGGATCGCGGGTCAAGGCTGGCCCGCCGCTCGCGTGCATTATTGGCCCAATTTCGTCGATGATTTCGCAGCGACGCCAGCAGCGCCGCGCGCGCCATTGGGTGTGCCGGATGCGGTGCCGTTGGTTTTGGCGCTCGGGCGGTTGCATCATGTGAAGGGTTTTGATGTGTTGATCCGCGCGATGGCGCAGGTGCCCGAGGCGCATGCGGTGATCGCCGGAGCGGGGCCGGAGCGGGCGGCGCTGGAGCGATTGGTGGCTGCGTGCGGCGTGGGTGATCGCGTGCATCTGCCCGGTTGGCGCGGCGATGCCGGAGCCTTGCTCAAGGCGGCCGATCTGTTTGTCTCCTCGTCGCGCCATGAGCCGCTCGGTAATATGGTGCTGGAGGCGTTTTCGGCGGCAACACCGGTGGTGGCGGCGGCGGCGGAAGGCCCGTCCGAGCTGATCCGGAATGGGCAGGATGGGCTGTTGGTGCCGATCGATGATCCGCACGCATTGGCCGGAGCAATCAGGGCGGTGCTGCATGATCGGCACGGGGGTTCTGCGCTGGCGGCGGCGGGGCGCGCCCGGTTCGAGGCGGAGTTTGAGCGCAAGGCGGTGCTGCGCGTTTGGCAGCATGCGCTGAGCGGGCTGGTGCGCTGATGTGCGGCATTGCGGGCATGGCGTTGAAGCCAGGCGGGCGGATCCCCCCGGAAATCATGGTGGCTTTGGCGCGTGGCTTGGCGCATCGGGGGCCGGATGGCAGCGGGGCGCATATCAGTGCGCGGGCGGCCTTGGTGCAAACGCGGCTCGCGATTATCGATCTGGCAACCGGCGATCAGCCATTATTGGGTGCGGATTCGGTGCTGATCGGCAATGGCGAAATTTACAATCATCGCGAATTGCGCGCAGCCATGCCCGATATCGCTTGGACCAGTGGCAGTGATTGTGAGCCGCCGCTCTATTTGGCGCGGGATGAGCCCGACCTGATCGCGCCATTGCGCGGCATGTATGCTCTGGCCCTTGATCGGGCGGTCGCGGGTGATGTTTTGCTGGCGCGCGATCCGTTTGGGATCAAGCCGCTTTATACCGCGATGAGCGATCAGGGCATGGGCTTTGCGTCCGAACCGCAAGCGCTGATCGGTGCGGGGTTGGCATCCGCCACTCTGCGCCTGAACCGGCTGGTGGAGCTGCTGCAGGTGCAATTTACCACCGGCACCGAGACGGTGTTTGCCGGGATTGACCGGGTGCGCCCGGGCGATGTTCTGACGCTGCGCGATGGGCAGATCGTGGCGCGTTCGGCGCATCCGGCGATTATCGCGGGGGACGCGCCATCGGGCGAGGATGCCGCCCTCGCGATGCTGGATCGGGTTTTGCAAGACAGTGTCGAGCTGCATCAGCGCAGCGATGTGCCCTATGGCATGTTTCTCTCCGGCGGCATCGATAGTGCCACGATTTTGGCATTGATGGCGCGGCTGAATGCCGCGAAGGTGCTGGCTTTTACCGCCGGGTTTGATTCCGCATCGGTCGCGGATGAGCGCGATGCGGCGGCGGCGACAGCGCGTGCGGTGGGGGCGCGCCATGAGCGGATTGAGATTAGTGAAGCGATGATGTGGCGGCATTTGCCGCACATCGTTGCGGCGATGGATGATCCGGTCGCGGATTATGCGATCATCCCGACATGGTTTTTGGCGCGCCATGCGGCGGGATCGGTGAAAGTGGTGCTCTCGGGTGAGGGCGGCGATGAAATGTTTGCCGGGTATGGGCGATATCGTGCCGCGATGCGGCCTTGGCCGTTGGGCCGACCGATGCGCGCGCGCGGCGCGTTTGATCGGCTTGGTGTTTTGCGCGAGACCGGGACCGCGTGGCGCGCCGGGATTGCGGCGAGCGCTGAGGGCTTGCCGGGATCGCGGTTGGCGCGCGCGCAGCAGGCGGATATTGCGGAATGGCTGCCGAATGATTTGCTGTTGAAATTGGACCGATGCTTGATGGCGCATGGGGTTGAAGGGCGCACGCCCTTTGTGGACAAAGAGGTTGCGCGATTTGCGTTCTCATTGCCGGATCGGCTGCGGGTGCAAGGCGGGTTTGGTAAATATTTACTCAGGCGCTGGCTCGCGCATCATTTACCGGCAGCGCGGCCCTTTGCCCGCAAGCAAGGGTTTGACGTGCCGGTGGCGGCATGGATTGCTGGTCAGGGCGAGCGGCTCGGCGCTTTGGTGGCGCGCGCGCCAATCATCACTGAATTGGCGGAGCCGGATGCGGTGCGGCACCTCTTTGCCCGGGCGCATGATCGCCGGGCCGGTATGGCGTGTTGGCGGTTGTTGTTTTTGGCGTTGTGGCATCACCGGCACGGGCTGGGCGGTGCGGTCGATGGCGATGTGTTCGAGGTTTTAGCGGGGTGAGTCATGGTTGAGCGGTTTGATTTGATCATCGAGAAGGGCGTGGCGGTCCTGCCGTGGGGGATGGCTGAGGCGCGCATCGGGGTGCGGGCCGGGCGGATCGTGACACTGGCCGCGCAAGGTGAGGCGGCGCAGCGCATCGATGCCAGCGGGCTGCATATTTTGCCGGGCCTGATCGATCCCCATGTGCATTTTCGCGATTCGGGTTCGGGCGAACTATCCACGGTGGAAACGCTAGAGACCGGCACGCGCGGCGCGGTGCTCGGCGGCATCACCGCCGTGTTCGATATGCCCAATACCGGCAGGCCTGCCATTGATGACGCAGCACTTGCGATCAAGCGCGCCTCGATTACCGGGCGCGCTTGGTGTGATGTCGGGCTTTATGTTGGCGCGACCAAGCAGAATATCGGCACGCTCGCAACCTTGGAGGCGATGCCAGGGATTTGCGCGATCAAGCTGTTCGCGGGTTCATCAACCGGCACATTGTTAGTGGAAGATGATGCCTCAATCGAGGCGGTGATGCGTGCGGGGCGGCGGCGGATTGCGTTTCATTCGGAGGATGAATATCGGCTGCAGGCGCGGCGCCAGCTTTTTGCGCTCGGCGATGGTTTTGCCAATCATGCGCAATGGCGCGATCCGGAATGTGCAGCCCTCGGCACGAGGCGGATCATGGCGTTGGCGCGCAAGACCGGACGGCCCGCCCATATCTTGCATGTCTCGACCGAGGAGGAGTTTTCAGTCCTCGCCGATTATCGGGACGTCGCAAGCGTCGAGGTGCTGGTCAATCACCTGACGCAGATGGCGCCGGACGCCTATGATCGGCTGGGCGCTTATGCGGTGATGAACCCGCCAATCCGTGATCGCCGCCATGTCGAGGCGGCGTGGCGGGCGGTGGCGGATGGGCTGGTTGATACGATTGGCTCCGATCATGCCCCGCATCCGCGCAGCGCCAAGGAGCGGCCCTGGCCCGAGACCGCCGCCGGACTAACCGGGGTGCAAACGCTGGTGCCGGTGATGCTGGAGCAGGTGCATCAGGGCCGATTATCGCTTCCCCGTTTGGTTGATTTGATGGCGGCGGGGCCGGCGCGGATTTATGGCGCCGTGGGCAAGGGGCGGATCGCGGCGGGGTATGATGCCGATTTTACCTTGGTGGATTTGCAGGCACAGCGCCGGATTGAACCCGAATGGCTGGTTAGCCCGTGCGGATGGTCACCATTCATGGGCGAGAGCATGACGGGCTGGCCGATGATGACCATTGTGCGCGGCGCGGTGGTGATGCGCGATGGGGCGGTTTTGGGTGCGCCGGTTGGGCAGAGCATGGCGTTCCGCAGTTAGACCATGATTGGCTAGCGCGGCTGGTTTTGATCGGATTAGGCGATTGAGGATTTTGCGGCGCGCGCGATGAAGCGCTGAGCGGCGATTTCGATATCGGCAGGGTCAGCGCAATAGGACAGGCGGATGAAGTGGCCGCCGCGTTCGCTGTCGAAATCATGGCCGGGCGTTGCGGCAATATGCCAATCGGCGAGCAGCGCGCTGCAAAAATCGGTGCTGTCCTGACCGGCGGCGCTGATATCGGCGTAGAGATAGAATGCCCCATCGGGCGGGGCGATGGTGCCGAGCCCGGCTTGCGGCAAGGTGGCGAGCAGAATGTCGCGCGATTGGGCATAGCGATCACGCCGTGCTTGCAGTTCAGCGTGGCAATCGAACGCGGCGAGGGCCGCAACTTGGGAAATATGCGGCGCACAAATGAACATGTTTTGCGCCAGCCGCTCGACCGGGCGGATTAAATCATCGGGCAATACCATCCAGCCAACGCGCCAGCCGGTCATCGAGAAATATTTCGAGAACGAATTGATTACAATGGCTGAAGGACTATAAGCCGCCGCCGTTGCGATAGGTTTGCCATAGGTAAGGCCGTGATAAATCTCATCGCTAATCAGGCGAATACCTTTGGCGTGGCAGGCGCGCGCCAAAGCGGCAAGATCATCGGCGCTGAGCATCGAGCCGGTCGGGTTGGCGGGTGAGGCGATGAGCAGCCCATCGGGCGCGGGGTCGAGCGCCTCGAGCATGGCGATGGTCGGCTGAAAGCCGGTTGACGCGTCGCTCGGCAGCCGGACCGGGTGCAGGCCGAGTGCGGTCATAATATTTAGATAAGGCGGGTAGCAGGGTGTGGTGAGGGCGATGCGATCGCCCGGCGCGAAGGCGGCGAGGAAGCCGAGGGGAAACCCGGCTGAGGCACCAGCGACCACGGCGATGCGGCTGGCGGGCACCTCAAGACCATACCATTCGCCATAATGGGTGGCGATGCGCGCACGCAAGGCGGGCAGGCCCAACGCCTCGGTATAGCCAAGCGCGTGCTGACCCATGGCGTGTTGCGCAACGCTCAGCGCGTGGGCCGGTGCGCCGCGTGCCGGCTGGCCGACTTCCATGCGGATGA
>JAKBBY010000110.1 GCA_021808315.1 Pseudomonadota bacterium
GATGCCGAACACTAATTTGCCGACAGTATCGCCCAGGAACGGCGTCAGTGCGTCGGCGATGTCACCGACGCTGTTAAGATTGGCTTGATGATTGCGCAGCCCGATGGTGGCCGCGGCGGCGATCAGCACGGCGGCCATCACCAATTGGGTGACCACCGCGCCGACGGCGGTATCCCAGCGGGAATATTTGAAATCGGCTGGGGTCAGTTTTTTGTCGGCGACGGCGGATTGTTGATAGAAAATCATCCAGGGCATGATCACCGCGCCGATATTGGCGGCGACCAGATAGAGATAGGCCGGATTGCCAAGGGCGGGTTGCAGCGCTTGCGCGGCCATGGCTTGCCCGTCCGGATGGGCGAGATAGGCGACGGCGAAAAACACGAATTCGAACAGGCCGAGGGCGATGGCGATGCGCTCGACGCGCCGATAGGAGCCGGTGAAGGCGACGATCAGGAGAAATCCAGCGGCAAGGGTGACCGAGACGAGGCGCGGCACCCCGTAGAGCGCGCCGACGCCGGCGACGCCGGAAAATTCGGTGAGCAGCGCGCCGATGGTGGCGACGGTGAGGCCCGCCGCCGAGAGCCACGCCCAGCCGGTGCCGAACGTGTCACGGATCAGCTCGCCATGGCCTTTGCCGGTAAAGATGCCGAGCCGCACGGTGAGTTCTTGCACCACATAGAGGATCGGCATCAGCAGAAATTGCAGCACCAGCAGCCGATAGCCCCAGGCGACGCCGGATTGGGCGGCGGTGATGATGCTGCCGACATCGGTATCGGCCAGCATGACGACGAGGCCAGGGCCGAACACCGCCAGGATGCGAAGCCAGGAGCTGCGGCTTTTGGTTTCGACGACGCTGGACTGCATGAATCGCTCCTGGTAATGCGAATGAGAACTATTCGCAATTGATGGTCAAGTGAATACCGGACCTGTGTGGTCCTGTCAACCGAGCCTGAAACCGAGCGGGAGCATCGGTCCAGGACGTGCTAAAAGAGGGGCAAACGCAGGTGTGGCGCGTTGGGGCGGCGCGAAAAAATGGTGCGGACGGCGGGACTTGAACCCGCACTCTCATACGAGAAACAGATTTTCATACCACTTCGACTTTCGCCGCCGCCGCGCTGGGTACCCGCTGAGCACCCGCTGGGCGTTCGTGGTCTGGACTATCCCTTCGCCATCGCTGAGCGTCATGCGCTCGGCCTTAGGCGCCACCCGTCTAGTCTCTACACCTTCAAAGCCGGAGACCCTGGCTTTGCTTGGCTCGGGATTGGCTTAGGCCCGCAGGCCGGTAGCGTTCCCCGAATTTGGGCGGTTCTGCACCACGGATTTCCCCGTGGGCACTCCAATGTCAAAGTCTGCTGCGTCTACCGATTTCGCCACGTCCACACGGTGATGCACTCACCCGCATGCCTCTGCACCTATTCGCCGTTTCTGGCAATTCCTCCTCGTTGATTTTGCCCACCGCGTTGAATTGATCCTCCTTGCCGATGTGGCCCGCCGCGCTGATTTGACCAGACCGCGCCGCGTGCTGGGCAAGTGCAATCGCGGCACGGCTGAAATCTCCCTGTTCTCTTGCGGTGTTCGGCGATTCTGGCACAATGATTTGGATCAATGGAGTGCCCCGCGTGCCGCGTTATGATGTTCGGTTAATTCTGCCCCTGCTTGTTTCCCTGTCACTCTCAAGCTGCGCTGTGCCCCGCCCGGCGGCGCATGCGGCGACCACGCTCGATCAGGCGGCGTTGATTGACGCGCATCAGGATTTCACCCAATCGCCGCGCCCGGGCTATGTGCTCGATGCCGATGCGGTCAACCGGCTCCCGACGGTGACGCCGACGGGGGTGATTATTATTGGCGATAGTATCATCACCGGCTGGTCGGGCTATGTGGCGCATGTGTTTCCCAATGCGCTGATCAATGGCCGAGTCGGGCGGCAATTTTCCAGTGCGCTGCATATTTGGGCGATGATGCATGCGAACCATGAGACCGATGGCGTTGGGTATGTGGTGGTTGAGCTGGGCACCAATGGCTATGTCGATCCGGCGCAGGTGGCGCAATTCATGTCGATGGTGGGGCATCGGCAAGTATTTTTCGTGGTGCCGGTGGTGCCGCGCTCCTGGGAGCCGGAGGTGCAGAATTTATATTTCCAACTGCCGCGCCGCTACCCCAATGCGCATCTGGTGCGGTGGGATTTGCTGAGTGCGGATCATCCGACTTATTTCTGGTCTGATCATGTGCATCCGACCTGGGCGGGCATTCAAGTGATGGTCCATGCGATGGCGCAGGAGGTGGCGAAATACCCGCCGCCGGTTAATCGGGGCTATTGAGCGGGGTGCTGGGACGGGTTTGATGGTCACTATCGATTATTTGCGGTTTCTATCGATTATCGCGGTTCTATTTTTTCATCTGCACGAGAACATCACCTATCAGAGCCCATTTTTCGCGGGCGGCTATGTTGGCGTTGATGTGTTTTTGTTTCTCTCGGGCTTTCTGATCACCCAGTCGCTTCGCCGGGTGCGCCAGACCAGCCTCGCGGCGGGCAGTGCGGATTTCCTGTATCGGCGCCTAGCGCGGATCATGGTGCCGACCATTGTGATCACGCTGCTGGTTGCCGGTTTTGCTGTGCTGAGCGGGATTGGCACCTGGCGCCCGGCTTTATGGTCGATGGCGTTTTGCTATAATTTTTATCTTATTGTTCGACATATCCCGTATTTTCAGAATGATAGCATGCCGCATTTGTTTCTGGGCATGTGGTACCTGTCGCTGCTGGTGCAGCTTTATCTGTTGCATTTTTTGCTACGGATTTTGTTCCGCCGGGATCGGTATTTTTTCGCGTCCATCGCGGTGATCGCGGTGACCATGCTGGCGGGGGCGGTGATTTTGGTGCTGCGCGATCATGCCAACCAGGCCTATGTGCTGCCTTGGCATGGATTTCCGTATTTGCTGGGCAGTTTATATGCCGGGTTTGAGCAGCGCGCGGCGGAGCGCCCCTCGGATCGTGCGCCGCTGTGGCGCTATGATGCGCTCGGCTCGGGGGCGGTTCTGCTCCTGCTCTTGGTGATGATTTTTGGCCGGTATCATGATTACGTGATCTATTCGGCGACGACCGCCTTATTGACCGGCCTGTTTTTGTTCAGCGCCAAGCGCAGCCGGTGGTTGTGCCGGGTCAAGCCGAGTCTTGGCAGCGTGATCGGCGAAATGGCGTTCTCGCTCTATTTGTGGAATGTGCCGGTGATCGCGGTGGTGCATCATTTTCTCTATGACGCGCCGGTGCTCGATCAGCTTTTATTGGCGCTCGCGTTGATTTTTGCGCTGTCGCTGCTGACCTATCAATGGATCGAGGTTAGTTTGCAAAGGCTGGTCGCCAAGCAGCCACGGGTGGTGCTGGGCGTGATGCCGGCTATGGTGGCGAGCCTGCTGCTCTGCTTTGGCGCTTATGGCTGGTATCGCGCGGCGACCGGGCAGCAGCAGGTGGCGCGGCTGGTCGGGCACATCGATAATCTCAACGCCAAAGCGCACTATCTGACCGATCAATTGCGCAGCACCCGGGCCGCGCTGGCGGCGGATCAACGCGCGATTGCGGCGCATCAGGCGCGGCAAGCGGCGCGGGCGCAAGCGACCATCGCGGCGGCGCAGGCGCTGAAACAGCGCTTGCTCACCTGGGTGCCGGAACCGCGCAAAAGCTTTGTTTATTTCGATAATCGGCGGATTGCGCAGAACCCGCTCTATCCGGACAAGACAGTGTTGTTTTTGACCGATTCGATCCTGCTCGGCTGGTCGGGTTATGTGCTGCATGAGGTGCCGGATGGGTATTTGGATGGCCATGTGGGCCGCTCCTTCGTGCGCAGCATCGGGATCATCGCGGCGCTGAAGAAGCACAAATTTTATCATAATATCAAATATATCGTGATCGAACTGGGTAGTAATGGTCCGGTTGATCGCGCCAATTTGGTGCAGTTATTGGCGCTGGTGGGGCAGCGCCAAGTGCTGCTGATCATTCCGGCGGTGCCGCGCCCGTGGCAGAGCGAGGTGGCGCGGCAATATCGCTGGGCGCAAGCCCATGATCCGAATGTGCATGTGGTGGCGTGGAACCGGCTGAGTGCGGGCAAGGATAATTATGTCGTTGCCGATCAGGTGCATTTGACCTGGTTTGGCGTGCAGCCCTTAATGTTTGCGATTTTGCGAAAGCTATATGCGCTGGGCTATACCACGCCGCCCGCCTATACCGCGCAAGCAGCCCAGCCCCCGCATGCGGGCTGAGGGTGATGATTGACTTATGGCAATGGCCCGCCTTATACGCTGCGTATCGCGAGTCTGCTTAGGCTCGCGCGTTTTGTTTTGGCCGGCTGATCGGCCGCTTTCGAGAGAATTGGACCAAATCGATGTTCGCAGTGATCCGCACCGGCGGCAAACAATATCGCGTCGCACCGGAAATGGTGCTCAAGGTCGAGAAACTGGAGGCCGAGGCTGGCAGCACGGTCACCTTTACCGATATTCTCGCGATGGGCAGTGAGGCCGGCGTTGTGCTGGGTAAGCCGGTGGTTGCGGGGGCTTCGGTGACGGCGACGGTGATTGCTCAGGACCGTCTCGATAAGGTGATCATTTTCAAGAAGCGCCGTCGGCAGAATAGCCGCCGCAAGAATGGTCATCGCCAGCATGTAACGGTGCTGCGCGTCGCATCCATCAACGCCGCCTGAATCGGAGGATTGTTTCATGGCACATAAGAAAGCAGGCGGTTCATCGCGCAACGGGCGCGATTCTGCGGGTCGCCGTTTGGGCGTCAAGAAATCCGGTGGGCAGGAAGTGGTTGCCGGCAACATCATCATTCGCCAGCGCGGCACCAAGGTGCATCCGGGCCGCAATGTGGGTATTGGCCGCGACCATACGATTTTCGCGTTGGTCGATGGTCATGTGAAGTTTGATCGCCGGGCCGAGGGCCGGGTGCATGTTTCGGTTGACGCGCACCAAATCGCTGCCGAATAATCGTCCCGTCCGGCACGCGCCAGAAGGCCGGCCCGTGCCGGCCTTTTTTGTTGTAGTCCGATGAAATTCCTCGATCAGGCGAAAATCTATCTGCGCTCCGGCGATGGCGGCAACGGCGTTGTGGCGTTCCGGCGCGAGAAATATATCGAATTTGGCGGCCCGGACGGCGGTAATGGCGGGCGCGGCGGCGATATTGTGTTTCGCGCGGTGGAAAATCTGAATACCTTGATCGATTTTCGCTACACCCAGCATTTTCGCGCGCGCAAAGGCGGCAATGGCGCTGGGCGCGATTGCACCGGTGCGGCGGCGCCGAGTTTGCTGATCAAGGTGCCGATTGGCACACAGATTTTTGCCGATGACCGGGAAACCTTGCTCGCGGACCTCGATAAGCCGGATATGGAAGTGGTGCTGCTGCGCGGCGGTGATGGCGGGCATGGCAATGCGATGTTCAAAACCTCGACCAATCGGGCGCCGCGCCGGGCCGATCCGGGCTGGCCGGGCGAGGAGCGCTGGGTTTGGTTACGGCTGAAATTGATCGCGGATGCCGGGCTGATCGGCCTGCCCAATGCCGGGAAATCGACATTTTTGGCGGCGGCCTCGGCGGCACGACCGAAGATTGCCGATTACCCGTTCACCACGCTGCATCCGCAACTTGGCGTTGTGCGGCTTTCGATGACGGAGGAATTCGTGCTGGCCGATATTCCGGGGTTGATTGAGGGCGCGCATGAAGGGGCGGGGCTTGGTGACCGTTTTCTCGGCCATGTCGAGCGCTGCGCGGTGCTGATCCATCTGGTGGATGGCGCGGCGGGGCAGGTGGTTAAAGCGTGGCGCACGGTGCGTGAGGAATTGCGCGCTTATGGCGGCGGGTTGGATCAGAAGCGTGAATTGATTGTGCTGAACAAGGCCGACGCGATGAGCCCGCGCGGGGCTTCGGCGCGGCGGGCGGCGCTGGAGCGGGCGAGTGGCGCGCCGGTGATGATGGCGTCGGCTGCCGGGCATACCGGGGTGGATGAGGTGCTGCGCGCGGCGCTGGCGATGATCCGCGCCGAACGCGCATGAGCCTGCCCCCCGCACCCAGGCTGGATCAGGCCCGGCTGGTGGTGGTGAAAATTGGCAGCGCGCTGATTGTTGATCCGGAGGCGGCGGAGCCGCGCACCGGCTGGCTCGCGAGTGTGGCTGCGGATATTGCGGATTTTCGCGAGCGCGGGATTGGTGTTGTCGTGGTGTCCTCCGGTGCGATTGCGCTGGCGCGCCGCCGGTTGGGGCTGACGCAAAAGCGATTGCGCTTGGAAGAAAAGCAAGCCGCCGCTTCGGTGGGGCAAATTCGGCTGGCCGGGGCTTGGAGTGCGGCGTTATCGAGCCACGGACTAACGGCGGCACAGTTGTTACTGACGCTGGGTGACACGGAAGATCGGCGCCGCTATTTGAATGCGCGGGCGACGTTGCATACGTTGCTTGAATTGGGCTGCGTGCCGGTGATTAACGAGAATGATTCGGTGGCGACCGGTGAAATTCGCTTTGGCGATAATGACCGGCTTGCTGGCCGCGTGGCCGAGATGATCGAGGCCGATCAACTGATCCTGCTCTCGGACATTGATGGCCTATACACGGATGATCCGAAGCGTAATCCGCAAGCGCAGCATATTGAGTTGGTGCCGACGCTCACCGCCGAGATCGAAGCGATGGGTGGCGCGCCGCCGCCGGGTTATTCATCGGGCGGGATGCGCACCAAATTGGTGGCAGCGCGGATTGCGACGCAAGCGGGTTGTGCGATGGCGATTGCGTTAGGCGGCGTGACGCATCCGCTGGCCGCGCTGCGCGCAGGGGCGCGCTGCACCTGGTTTTTGCCGCAACCGGGCGGGCGCTCCGCGCGCAAACGCTGGATTGCCGGGTCGCTCGCGCCGCTGGGCCGGATCACGCTGGATGCGGGCGCGGTGCGGGCGATTATGCGCGGTTCCTCACTGCTGCCGGCAGGGATTACCCGGATCGAAGGGCAGTTTGAGCGCGGTGATCCGGTTGAGCTGATCGCCCCCGATGGGGCGATTTTAGCGCGGGGTTTGTGCGCCTATTCGAGTGCGGATGCCGCGATTATCGCGGGGCACCGCACCGATGATATTGAAGCGCTGCTCGGCTGGCGGGGCCGCGATGAAATTATTCACCGCGATGATTTGGTGTTGCTTGATCAGGGCGCGTCCCATACCGGGGCAAATCCTGGATTAACAAATCGCTGATCCTTGGGGAGGGCTGCGATGGCGGCGTGGTCTGCGGCATCGAGACGCACCGCAAGCGCCGCCAGATTGGCTTGCTGGCTTTCGGCGCGTGCGGCTTTGGGAATCGCGGCGACGCCATCTTGCGCGAACAGCCAGGCCAAGGCCACTTGGGCAGCGCTGACCTGATGCTTGGCCGCGATTTGATCGAGCACCGGATGCTCGCCCAAACGCCCTTGGGCTAACGGGCAATAGGCGCTGATGACGATGCCATGCGCGCGCGCATACTCCAAAACCGCGCGCTGGCCCAACAGCACATGATATTCGACTTGATTGCACGCAATCGGCGCACCGATGGTCTCGACTGCTTGGCGCAGGAGCGAAACCGGGAAATTTGAAACGCCGATATGGCGAATTTTCCCCGCGTCCTGAGCGCGCATCATGGTTGCTAACGATGCGGCCAAATCCATGTTCGGGGCTGGCCAGTGGATCAGGTAGAGATCGAGATAATCGCAGCGCAGGCGCTGAAGACTGGCATCGAGCGCGGTTTGCAAGGCGGTGGGCGCCAGATGTTCATACCAAACTTTGCTGGTCAGAAATATCTCGCCCCGCGCCACGCCCGATTGGGCGAGTGCGGCGCCGATCTCGGCCTCATTGCCGTACATTTCCGCCGTATCGATATGCCGATAGCCAAGGGCGAGGGCGCGGTGAACGGCATCGGTGCAGGACGCGCCTGACAATTTCCAGGTGCCAAGGCCAAGCTTGGGCATGGCCATGCCGTTGG
>JAKBBY010000111.1 GCA_021808315.1 Pseudomonadota bacterium
GCCAGGGGATCGCACACGGATCATTCAAGGAGAATTTCCGATGGCCAAATCCCCCGTTCGTATCGCGGTGACCGGCGCTGCCGGCCAGATTGCGTATGCGTTGATTTTTCGCATTGCCAGTGGCGCGCTGCTCGGCCCTGATCAGCCGGTTATTTTGCATCTCCTGGATCTGACGCCGATGCAAGGTGCGCTCAAGGGCGTGATGATGGAGCTTGAGGATTGCGCGTTCCCGGCGCTGGCGGGGATGGTGGCGACGGATGATCCGATGGTTGCGTTCAAGGATATTGATATCGGGTTTTTGGTGGGGGCCCGCCCGCGCGGCAAGGGCATGGAGCGGAAAGATTTGTTGGGCGCCAATGCCGAGATTTTCACGGTGCAGGGCCGGGCGCTGAATGCGGTGGCCAAGCGCAGCGCGCGGGTTTTGGTGGTGGGCAATCCGGCCAATACCAACGCGTATATTGCGATGAAATCAGCGCCTGATTTATCGCCCGATTGCTTCTCGGCGATGATCCGGCTCGATCATAATCGGGCGGTTTCGATGCTGGCCAGCAAGGCGGGTGTGGCGATTGCCGATGTGGAGAAAATGGTGGTGTGGGGCAATCATTCGCCGACCATGTATCCGGATTACCGGTTTGCGACGGCGGGTGGGCGCGCATTATCGGCGTTGATTGGCGATGAGGCTTGGAATCGCGATGTGTTTATCCCGACCGTGGGCAAGCGCGGTGCTGCGGTGATTGAGGCGCGGGGCGCGTCATCGGCGGCTTCGGCGGCGAATGCGGCGATCGATCAGGTGCGGGATTGGGTGTTGGGATCGCAGGGCAAATGGGTCTCGATGGCGATTGCTTCGGATGGCAGCTATGGCGTGCCGGAGGGCATCATGTTTGGTGTGCCGGTGACCACGTCGGGTGGCGTGGTGACGCGGGTGACCGGGCTCGCGATGGATGATTTTGCCAAGGAGCGCTTTGCGATTACGCTGAATGAGCTCAAGGAAGAGCGCGACGCGGTGGCGCATTTGCTCGGCTGAGGGGCTAACCGGCGGCCCGTGATGCGACGGGCCGCTGTTTTATGGGATTATATGTTGTTATATCGTAACGAAAACGGCGCGATAAGGCGTTATGATGCCGATTTTTGATTAAAACTGGGGTGGCGTTGGGCAAAATTGATCCGGTTCGGGGGTGGAGCGGGGTGCGCCCTGCTGCGGCGTGGTTTGCGGCGGTGGCGGATGCGCGGTGGGGTGTGGTGCGGTGCTGGGAGCGTCAGGCCGAGCATGTGGCAGAGTGGGCGCAGGATGCGCGCGAGGCCGGGATTGTGATTGAGCAGGCGCGAAAATTCGGGTTCGCCGATCAGGCGGTGCAACCGGTCCGAGGCGGCGGCGATGCCGGGGCGCGGGATGATTTTGGGCAGCCAGCCATGGCCACGCGGGAACAGGATCGGGCGGGTGAATGTGTAGGTGATCAGAATTTTGGTGGCTTGATGCGGCGTGATTCGCGGATCGGCGGGGTTGGCGCGTGTTGGCGGATTTGGTTGCGAGGATGGGCGTGGAGGCGTGCCGGCAGCGTTGCGCGCGGTAAAGCGCCAGCCAATGCGGTGAACCCGGTTCCAGACCATCACGAGCAGGCGACCAAACAGGCGGACCTCATAGCCATCGCTGGTGATGGCGCGCAGCAGTTGGTGCATGATCCGGGTGAAGCGGACGACCAAAGGTTGGTGGGGTTCGCTCGTGTGCATAAAAACTAACATTGCATAAGTGAGTGTGGGTGCGCAAGGGCAATTTTGGAGGGGTGATGGTGTATCAGGTGGCGCTTGAGGGTGGGTATCCGGTGAGTGATGATCGGGCGCGGCTGGATATGGGGTTTATCCAGGCGTCCTTGGCCAGCACCTATTGGGCGGCGGACCGCCCGGCGGCGCTGACCGAGCGAAGCTGGGCGCATTGCTTGGGTTTTGGGCTTTATCAGCGCGATGGCGGGCAGGTTGGGTTTGGCCGGGTGCTGACCGATTATGCGTTGCGTGCGCATATAGGCGATGTTTTTCTCCACCCGGCGCAGCGCGGCTTGGGGCTTGGCAAGGCGCTGATGGCCAGCATTTTGGCGCATCCCGCACTCGCCTCGGTCGAGGCTTGGACGCTGGCGACGGCGGATGCGCATGGTTTGTATGAGCGGTTCGGGTTTCGGCTGGCGGAGCCGGATGGTAAATGGATGGTGATGGGGCGTGGGGGATGGCGTTGATAAGCCCAGCTTGGACGATCAAATTGGAACAATATCGTATTCATTTTGTTAATTTAGCCTTATTGGTTCATATTTGAACCTCGATCTTTGCGTATCGCACCCCCCTTTTATCTGCGAGACAAAATCCGCCAAGCGGGATTGCGTAGATAGGCCGGAGATTTCGTAATTATGCGCTTGATATTATGTCGCAGATTGTTTGGTCGATCTGACAGCATTGCCATGATACGTTCTGCCGCAGCGAAGTCGCCTCGTGCAAATGCTGTATCGAACGCTGCCAGCCGCCGGACTTCGATAGATCGCTTAATCTCGTTCGCATACTCGGCTAGACTTGGGCGCGTTGACAGGACGTGGGTTAGGACGTCGGCGTCGCCGAGATTCATGCGCTGGACGTCACCAGAAATATTGCCACCGTGCTTGCGAATGCCGACTAATGGCCGTCGCAGCACCCCAATTGGCGGGTGTTCAGCAATCCGCAAGGCTGTTGCAAAATCGCATCCGACCATTCGACTCACGCCCTCGTCCCATCCGCCGATCTTTATGAATCTCTCGCGGTCGACCATCATACAAGATGGAAAAAATGGTTGAAAATTGATTAACTCGCGGATTATAGGCTTGCAAAATTGAGCATAATCTCCATCAATCAAATCTAGTTTGGTCCAATATTGAGTCGGTGATGTTTCGAACTTAGAATGGTTGCTCCATTGACCATTCACGACCTCTCTGAAATTCGAGAAGGCGCATATTGGCTTAGAATAGTTTTCCCAAAATTTTGACATAGAGCTGATGAAATGGTCCTCCCACAAATCGTCATCGTCGCAGAAGGCGATCAAATCCCCTTTTGCCGTGCGGAGTCCTGTATTTCGTGCAACCATATCACCAGAATTGACAATTGAAATAATTTTTATGCGCTCGCCATACTGACCCAAGACGGAGAGTGTGTTATCAGTCGAGCCATCATTTACAACGATGATCTCTTCAGCTTTTCGTGTTTGACACAAAATTCTTTCTAGCGTTTCTGCTATGATCGGAGCGCGGTTGAATGTGGGTATTACTACCGATATCGAAATATTTCCGTTGCGGAGCATCGTGATGCGGTCTCCATTCAGGTTCGAGTGCTTTGTAGCAATTTCCGAATGCCGTTGAGGTAGGCGTGTCCGTATTTCAAGTCGGGCTCAAGGTGATTGCCCTCTGCCCACTCATTCCAAGATTTTAGGAATAGAATTCGCCTATCGCTGTCAGCGGTTCGCATTAGCTTAGCAGCCTGGGACATATACTCAACAAATCTCGTCGGTGTTGACCCCACTAAGACAACGCCATTCGCACCCGAACGCGGTGTATTATCCCAAGCATGGACGATACACGGATAAGTTGCATGATCGTCGTTTTTATTGCTAGGAGCATTTCGTATCGATGCGATATGATCATCCACTATGGTTGTGTATTGGTGGATTGTGGGAATTCCACGACGTTTGTTAAGTGTCTGCTTTAACCACTTCACCGGACTGCGCCGGGATACCCATGGCCGCTCTCGAACGAGAGGCGAGACAATCTTCGCATCGAAGCCATGATCCCGCGAATTCCAATCGGAGCTTCCAAATCCGACGATATGCAGACCAGAAAGTCCGGCCCTGAGAGCAAGAGTTCGCCAGAGGGACAAGGTTTCTCGACAATTAGGGATCTGTTGCGGCTTGTATATTAGAAACATAGGCTTACCATCGACCTTAATGTAACGGCGGTCGGTAAAAGCTTCCAACAGAATTTTGAAATGTGCTTTGTGGTCATCCTCTCCAGGGTAGGTCTGTTCGATCAAGATTTTTCCGGGCGATCCATGCCATATGCCGCTCCACGTTTCATTCGCCCAGCATAGACAGAACGGAAAATCGGGCTTGCCGCTCATGAGCACTTCAGTGAATGGCCTCTCCAAAATGCGTCGCCCAGCAAACCAGTAGTGATAGTAGCAGAACCCTTCTATGCCTGCGTTCCGCGCTAATGCCGCTTGACTGTCCCGAACCTCAGGGACACGCAAATCGTAAAACCCAAGATCTGCGGGGATATGTGGCTGATAGTGCCCACGGAAGAGCGGCTTAGCCTTTGCTGTATTGGTCCATTCCGTAAAGCCTTTTCCCCACCATTCATCGTTTTCAGGTATCGGGTGAAATTGTGGAAGGTACAGTGCAATCGCTCGAATTTTCACGTCCTCATTCATATTAAGCATCCCTGGTTTAAGTCAGTTAAAAGAAACAAAATTATGAAGCTCCTATAAACATTCAGAAAAATTCAGTGATGATCGATTTGAGCTTTGCCCACGACTGACATACGGAGATTAGGCAGCGGTGGGCGCGCTATGAAATTTTTAAACTTTTAGCGGGCTGAAATATGTCGTTGCGTATCATGAGATCACTGATGAACCAAACCGACCAAACAGCGCTTCGAAGCCTTGCCGCCATATGTTTTTGCGCCGTTCAGTGAATTCGGCGATTACAAACACCAGGATTGGGACACCAATGTAGATTAGCGCTCTCGTTTGCCAGGCGCTCGGCGGCCACGGAGTTTCGGCGGCAAGGAATTGTGAAAGAGGCAAATGAAACAGGTAGAGGGTTAGTGTAGCCCCCGCGATCCAGCGGATTGGACTAGCAAAAAATTGCAGGATTGGTCCTGGAATGTGGGAGACGAAGCGAAAGCCGATCAAATGGACCGCGAAGAGCGTGCCGATGATGTAGTCTTGAATGATCGGAGGTCGACCAATCCAGTTGGGACCTATGGGGCGACCAACGTGCCATGCGTAGATCTCGTAGCCAATCCAAAGGCCGATAGCGCCGAGGCACAAGATGGCGGCGATGGGAACTGGGATGACCACGTGTTTGCAGAGATGGTAGGCACCAAAGCCCATCAGCCAGATGGGAAACATGGCCGCAACTTTTGGGCCGACAAAAATAAGCAGGAACATGACCAGCGGTATTCGCCAAGGTTTTACGGCGAACACGGCGACCGCAAATATAACGTAATACCAGACTTCGAAACCGAGCGACCAGAACGGAAAATCGGAACCCGGCGGCAAATTGTTGAACCATATTTGGTTGGTGAATGTGAGAGCATGTGCGATCTGCGAAACACGTCCGTGCCAGACATAGTGCCAAGCTTGCGTGTATAATCCGGGTCTAGTTGCGCGGCCAATGGCATCGAGGATGAAGGTGACGACTAGTGCGGGAATTGCGACCGAATAAATTCGAGCAAAGCGGCTGACGGCATAGCGGAGCACGGTATTTTCGCGCGTGTCATACACATAGGCGATGACAAAGCCCGACAGAACGAAAAAGACATCGACCGCTTCAGGGCCGTATGGCCCCATTTGCCAGAATAGACCGGCTGTGAAGCGACCACCGGAGATGTGGCCGAAAAAAACCGCCATTGCTGCGGTGAAGCGAATGGCGTCTAGATAAATCGAGGTTTCTTTATTCATGAATCAATCCGTCTAAACAAAATTCAAGGATGTGATACCCGCTGTCGCCACAAAAAGCGACATTTTTCACGATAGCGCATTGTTTCCTGTAACGGCTGCAACGGTTTTCTGTAACGATTTCAACATAGGTTTCTAGAGAATGCAGGCTGATAAATAAAATGACGTCTTTGCGATGTCGAATCTCGGTTATTAGACCGGCCTATACCGCTACGCCGTGCGCGCTCGATGGGTGTCGGGCGGAGGAAAATAGCGGAGGAGCAAAATCATGAGGGCCATGGCGGGGAGGGCGGCGAGGATTGTAAATTCGTAGAAGGGGAGCCAGCCGAGGCGGTGGGCGATGAGGCCGGAGGCGCCGCCGATGGTGCGGAGCGACAGAGCGGCGGCGGAGGAGAGTAGGGCGTATTGGGTGGCGGTGTAATGGCGGTCGCACAGGCTGGAGAGGTAGCTGAGGAAGGCGGCGCCGGCGATGCCTTCGGCGAAGGATTCGGTGATGGTGGTGATCAGCAGCATGTGGGGGAAATGGGGGTACAGGCCGAGGAGCGGGTACATGGCGAGGGCGGCGGTTTGAAAGATGCCTGCGGCGAGCAGGGCGCGGCCAGTGCCGAGGCGCGCGACCGCTGCGCCGCCGAGGGCGGTGCCGGCGAGGGTGGCGGCGAGGGCGGGGATGCCGGTGGCGATGGCGATGGCGGCGCGGTTGAAGCCGAGATGGGTGTAGTAGGGGGCGAGCATGACGCCGGCGAGGGCATCGCCCAGATAGAACAGGATGATGAAGGCGAGGATCAGCGGCGCGCCGGGGCGGGTGAGGAATTGGGCCAGCGGATCGATCACGGCGGCGCGAAATTGCGCGGTGATGGAGCGTGGGGCGATGGCGGCGGGTGGCGGTGGTTCGGTCGCGAGCAGGGTGGCGATGGTGCCCGCGAGTTGCAGCGGCACCATGAGCAGCAGGGCTTGGTGCCAGCCGATGAGGGTGGAGAGGGCGATGACCCCGGCACCGGAGATGAGCATGGCGGCGCGATAACCCCAGACATAGCCGGCGATGGCGGTGCCCATGGCGGGGAGGGCGAAAAATTCGATGCGCCAGGTATCGATCATGATGTCTTGGCTGGCGGAGCAAAAAGCGACGAGGGCGCCGAGGCTGAGGGTGAGGGGAAGGTTGTGGGCGGGATGGCTTAAAGCGAGGCCGAGAATGGCGGCGGCGAGGCTGAGTTGGGTGATCAGCAGCCAGCTTCGGCGACGGCCCAGGGCGCGGAATGGGGGTGGCGCGCGGAAATGATCGAGCGCGGGCGCCCAGAGGAATTTGAGCGAGTAGGCGATGCCGAGATTGGCGGTGAGGCCGATTTCGGCGAGCGGCAGATGGGCGCGGGTGAGCCAGAGGCGGAGGGTAAAGCCGGAGAGAGCGAGCGGCAGGCCGGAGGAGAAGCCGAGTAGGGTGATCAAAGTGAGGGTTTTCGCCGTGATCGGGTGATCGGCGGTGGTCGGTGGCGCGGGGTGCGACCCAGGGAGCGGCCCAGGGAGCGACCCAGGGTTCGGCGGGGTGCTCACATGCGTTTGACCGTGTAGACCTGTTCCAAGGCGCTGGCGATGGCGTTGCCGTGGCCAGCGTCCCGCGCTTCGACCATGATTTCTAGGGTGGCGGCTTGGACGGTGGGCGAGGCGAACAGGCGCTGATGGACGACTTCGAGGATATTGCCGCCTTGGGCGCTGATGCGGGTGGCGATGTCCGCGAGGACGCCGGGACGATCAGGGATTTCCATCAGCACGCGCAGCAGCCGGCCATCGCGCAGGAGGTTGCGGAGCAGGGTGTTGGCGAGGATGCGCGAATCGATATTGCCGCCGCAAATGGGCAGGGCGACGCGCTGGCCTTTGAAGCGCGCGGGGAAGGTGAGAATGGCGGCGAGGCCGGCGGCGCCGGCACCTTCGGCGACGAGTTTGCCCTCTTCGATCAGCATGGCGATGGCTTGCTCGACAGCGGCTTCCGGGACGACCAGGATTTCGGCTTGGTGTTCGCGCAGGATGGCGAGGGGCAGGCTGCCGATATCGCGCACGGCGATGCCTTCGGCGATGGTGGCCCCACCGACGGCGACTGGTTGGCCGGCGAGGGCTTGAGCAAAACCGGCATAGGTTTCGACCTCGACGCCGAATACGTGCATATGCGGGGCGTGGGCGCGGGCGGCGATGGTGCAGCCTGCGACGAAGCCG
>JAKBBY010000112.1 GCA_021808315.1 Pseudomonadota bacterium
ACGCTGCGCCTGCCCCCTTTCCCCACCACCACCATCGGCTCATTTCCGCAAACCGCCGCGGTGCGCCAAGCCCGCGCCGATTTTACCAAAGGCCGCATCGATCACGCGCACTATCAAGCGCAGTTGCAAGACGAAATTGCCCGCGCGGTGCAGTGGCAAGACGCCATTGGCCTTGATGTGCTGGTGCATGGCGAATTCGAGCGCAATGACATGGTGCAGTATTTTGGCGAACAACTTGATGGCTTCGCCTTCACCGCCCATGGCTGGGTGCAATCCTACGGCTCGCGCTGCGTGCGCCCGCCGATCATTTACGGCGATGTGGCGCGCCCGCACCCAATGACCATCGATTGGTGGCGCTATGCCCAATCGCTCACCCACCGCCCAATGAAAGGCATGTTGACCGGGCCAGTGACGATCCTGAACTGGTCATTCGTGCGCGATGATCAGCCCCGCGCGCAGACCTGCCGCCAAATCGCCTTCGCGATCCGCGATGAGGTTATCGACTTAGAAGCAGCCGGCGCGGCGATCATCCAAATCGACGAGGCGGCGTTGCGCGAAGGGTTGCCGCTGCGTCGGCGCGACTGGCCATCCTATCTGGCCTGGGCGATCGAGGCGTTTCGGATCAGCGCGTCCGGCGTGGCTGATGCCACGCAAATCCATACCCATATGTGCTATTCGGAGTTCAACGACATTATCGAAGCGATTGGCGCAATGGATGCCGATGTCATCTCAATCGAAACCGCCCGCTCGCGCATGGAATTATTGGACGCATTCGCCACCTATCATTATCCCGCCGCACTGGGGCCGGGTGTGTATGATATTCATTCGCCCACAATCCCCTCAATCGAAGCCATGGCCAGCTTGCTCAAGGCCGCGACACGCCGGCTGCCCGCCGAGCACATTTGGGTCAATCCTGATTGCGGGCTGAAGACCCGGCATTGGCCGGAAGTCCGCGCGGCCCTCGATCATATGGTGCAAGCGGCTGCTCTGTTGCGCGCCACTGTGCATACGCCGTGATCACTGCCCTATTTTGATCATATTCATCGGTGAATAGACGATGTGGCGGGCGGCGAGCAGCGCTGCCCGCCAATCCTGGCCTCATCGCTCAAATCATCGTGGAGATCCGTCATGTCCCGCACCCCCCGCATCCTGCGTCAATCGCTTCTCGCCGCCGGTTTGATCGGCATCACGCTCGGCCTGTCCGGCTGTGGCTATACGCCGGGCCAGCGCGCTTTGTCCGGCGGCGCCATTGGCGCTGGCACGGGCGCGGTGATTGGCGCTGTCACCGGCACCGGCCCGGCGGGCGGTGCGTTGATCGGCGGCGCGCTCGGTGCCGTCGCTGGTGCGGTGACCAATCCGAACACCATCAATCTTGGGCGTCCGCTGCGCTAAACTTCTGCTACCCGTTTTGATTGATCGGCTGCGACGATTAAATCAATCGGCCCACGCCCCTCGCTCCGCGCGTCCTCTATGCCGCATAATTCGGCATAGAGGAGCCACCATGCCCGAAGACTCAATCCATTATGACAAGCCGATCGGCGATCAGGTGGCCTACACCACCTGCTATATGTGCGCGTGCCGTTGCGGCATCAAAGTTCATCTGAACGACGGCAAGTTGCGCTATATCGAGGGCAATCGCGATCACCCGATCAATCGTGGGGTGCTGTGCGCCAAGGGCTCTGCCGGGATCATGACCGCCTTGTCGCCCGCGCGGTTGCGCAAGCCGCTCAAGCGTGTGGGGCCGCGTGGGGCGGGCGAATTCGTCGAAATCGAATGGGACGAGGCCATGGCGATTGCGACCGCGCGCCTTGCCCATATTCGCGCGACCGACCCCAACAAACTTGCCCTATTCACCGGGCGCGATCAGTCGCAATCGCTCACTGGCTATTTTGCGCAAATGTTTGGCACGATGAATTTTGCCGCCCATGGCGGTTTCTGCTCCGTGAACATGGCGGCGGCGGGCCTGTATTCCATGGGCGGCGCGTTCTGGGAGTTCGGCGAGCCTGACTGGGACCATGCGAAATTATTTCTTCTGTTCGGCGTCGCCGAGGATCATGATTCCAACCCGATGAAACTGGGATTAGCCAAACTCAAGGAACGCGGCGCCAAAATCATCACCATCAACCCGGTGCGCACTGGCTATTCGGCGATTGCCGATGAGTTTGTTGGCATCACCCCCGGCACTGACGGGTTGTTTGTGCTCTCCCTGATTTATTGCCTGCTGCAATCAGGAAAAATCGATACTGAATTTCTGGTGCGCTACACCAACGCCCATCATCTCGTGATCGATGCGCCCGGCATGGCCGATCATGGCTTGATCGCCCGCAATGACAATGGTGTGCCCCTCGCTTACGACCGAACCGGCAATCATCTTGCACCGGCCACCAGCATCGCGATTGATCCGGCTTTGCTGGGCCGATTTTCCTTGCCCGATGGCCGCATGGCGCAGCCTGCCTTTGCCCTGCTCGCCGCCCGCTATACCGATGACGCCTATGCACCGGAGAGGGTCGCGGAACGCTGCGGCATTGACGCGGCCACGATCCGCCGGATTGCTGCAGAAATCGCTGAAATCGCCTTCAATCAAGCCATTTCGATCAATCAGCCCTGGACGGATAGCGCCGGGCGCCGCCACGCCACCATGACCGGACGCCCGGTTGCGATGCATGCGATGCGCGGCATCTCCGCCCATTCAAACGGGTTTCACACCTGCCGGGCGATCCATGTGCTGCAAATGCTGCTCGGCGCGGTCGATACACCCGGCTCCTGGCGCTATAAATCGCCCTATCCAAAACCGATTCCCGCAGGACCACCGCCGGGCGGCGCCAAGCGGCACGAAAATGGCAGCCTGACCACAGCGCCATTGGGCTTTCCCACCGGCCCTGATGATTTACTCGTCGATGATCACGGCGAAGCCTTGCGCCTGGATCGGGCATTCTCGTGGGACGCTCCGCTTGGGATTCACGGCCTGATGCATATGGCGATTGCCGAAGCGCATGCGGCTGGGCCTGAAAAAATCGACACGTTGTTTTTGTTCATGGCGAATATGGCCTGGAATTCAGCGATGAATCCCGGCGAGACCACGCGCATGCTCGCCGATTGCGATGAGACGGGTCAATATCGCATCCCATTTGTGATTTATGCCGATGCGTTCTTCTCGGAAACCGTTCCGTATGCCGATTTGGTGCTGCCTGATACCACCTATTTAGAGCGCCATGATTGTATTTCGTTGCTGGATCGGCCCATCGGCTCGGCCCATGGCCCGGCTGATGCCATCCGCACGCCGGTGCTGGTGCCGGATCGTGATGTCAGGCCGTTTCAGGATGTGCTGATCGACCTCGCCGGTCGACTCGGACTCCCGAACTTTGTTGATGAAAACGGCAACAAGCTCTATGCGAGCTATGCCGATTACATGGTGCGCCATCAACGCAAACCCGGTCTTGGCCCCCTCGCTGGCTTTCGCGGCGACGCGGGCGATGCGCCGGGGCGCGGCGCGCCGAACCCTGAGCAAATCAATAGATATATCGAGAATCGCGGCTTTTGGCAGCATCATCTTCCTGCCGAACAGCTTTACTACAAGCATCACAATCAAGCCTATTTGCAGGGCGCGAAGGCCATGGGGTTCATTGAGTCCGATGCGCCGATCACGCTCAATCTCTATTGTGAAATTCTGCAAAAATTTCGTCTCGCCGGCGAAAATCATGGCACCCGGGTGCCCCCGGCGCGGCTGCGCGCCTCGATTGTGCGCTTCATGGACCCGTTGCCGATTTGGTATCCGCCGGTCGAAGAGGCGCTGAGTGATCCGCAGCAATTTCCGCTGCACGCGATCACGCAGCGGCCGATGGCGATGTATCATTCCTGGGGATCGCAAAATGCTTGGTTGCGCCAGATTCTTTCGGAAAATCGGCTTTATCTCCATCGTAGCCTCGCCGCCAAACACCAGCTCGTCGATGAGGATTGGGTGCAAGTCACGTCGCGCAATGGCACGTTGAAATGTCAGGTGCGCTTGATGGATGGGCTGAACCCCAACACGGTCTGGACCTGGAATGCGATTGGCAAACGCGCCGGGGCATGGGCGTTAGTAAAAGACGCGCCAGAGGCCAAGCGCGGGTTTTTGCTCAATCATTTGATCTCGGAATACCTGCCCGCCAGCGAGGCCGGCCATCGCGCCAGTAATTCCGATCCGGTGACTGGTCAGGCAGCGTGGTTTGACTTGACGGTGCGCTTGGAGAAATGCGCGGCGGATACTGATGCGGTTACCGAGCCGAGCATGCCGGATCTCAGCGCGCCTTTTGCCCTTAACCATCCGATTATTTTGCGCCACGGCGCGCCGGAGCACGCTGCATGACCAGTCTGCCACAACCCCTGCCCGGCGCGACCAAGCTGGGGCTGGTGATTGATTTGGACACCTGTGTCGGGTGTCATGCCTGCGCAGTGAATTGCAAAGAATGGAACACGGGCGGCCATCACGCGCCGTTGCCCGATCACCAGCCTTACGGCGCCGAACCGGACGGGGTATGGTTCAACCGGATCCATTCCTATGAGGCGCAAGCCCCCGGCTGCGGCGGGCGCACCGTCAATTTCCCGCGTTCCTGCCTGCATTGCGAACAGCCGCAATGCGTAACGGTCTGCCCCACCGGTGCATCCTATAAGCGCGCGGAAGACGGGATTGTGCTGATTAACACTGATATTTGTATTGGCTGCAAACTATGCTCCTGGGCATGCCCCTATGGCGCACGCGAATTCGATGAGGATGCGGGGGTGATGAAGAAATGCACGCTCTGTATCGATCGGATATATAACACTTCGTTACCCGAAGCCGAGCGTGAGCCGGCTTGCGTCGCAACCTGCCCATCACGCGCACGGCATTTTGGCGATTTGGGCGACCCTGACAGCGCGGTTTCGAAATTGGTCGCAGCACGGGGCGGCGTCGCGCTGATGCCCGAATTGGGGTATCAGCCGACCAACCGTTATTTGCCGCCGCGCAAGGCGCAGATTGCGCTGCCGCCTGCGGAGGCGCCGACGCAGGCGGGGACGGGCGTGGGGGCTGCATTGTTATCCTTGCTTGATCGGGTCTTGTCGCGATGAAGCCGGCCAATTCTGTTTTGCTGCTCACCACCTTGACCGGCTTTGGGTATGGGTTGCTTGCGTGGCTCGGGATTTTTGCCGCACTTGGCGTGTTGCCACATCGCGCCTGGCTGGTTCCCGTTGGCATCGCTGTTTCGCTCGGCTTGGCGAGTGCCGGATTGATCGCCTCCACGCTGCATCTGGGCCGACCGGAACGGGCTTGGCGAGCCTTCAGCCAATGGCGCTCATCCTGGCTGTCACGCGAGGGGGTGGCGGCCATGTTGACCTATCTCCCGGCGCTGGCTTTTGCGGCTCTGTGGTGGGGGGTGGGGCCGAATGCGGCGAGCACCCGGCTGATGGGTTTATTGGCCGCACTGGCTGGACTGGGCACGGTTTATTGCACGGCGATGATTTATGCGAGCCTCAAGCCGATCCGCCAATGGCATAATCAACATACCGCACCCGATTATATGATCTTTGCGCTATTTTCGGGCGGGTTGCTGTTTGCTGCCGCCTTGGCATGGACCGGTGCTGCGCTGAGCTTGGCCGTGTCACTCGCGCTGGTGATAACGATCATTGCGGCATTCGCAAAAAATGCTTATTGGCGCTTCATCGATCAACAAACGCCGCTCACCACGCTCGCCTCGGCAACCGGCCTTGCGGCCTTTGGCCCGGTGACCACGCTCGATCAGCCGCATTTTACCGAGAATTATATTCTGCGTGAAATGGGCTATCAGATTGCCCGCAAGCATGCGGCCAAGCTGCGGCGGTTGGTGCTGCTGATTGGCTTTGCCGCCCCGGCGCTGTTGCTGCTGTTGGCGCTCGCCGGGTTTGCGCCCGGCTTTGCCACCATTCTTGCCGTGATCCTGGCGGCTATGGGGTTATTTGCTGAACGCTGGCTCTTCTTTGCCGAGGCGACCCATGTGGCGGCAATGTATTATGGGCGCCCCGGCTAAGGGTTAGGCGGCGGAGCGGATCGCCGCTTCGCGCACCCGATCATCAACCAAATCGGCAAAGCTTGCGAAATTCGCTTCAAATCGCGCGACCAGATCAGCGGCCATGCGGTCATAGGCCGCAGGATCGGGCCAGGATTGGCGCGGATCGAGAATGGCGGAGGGCACGCCCTCCACCGCGACCGGCACCATCAGCCCAAAGACCGGATCGCGGCGGAACTCACCGCGATCCAGCGCGCCGGACAGGGCGGCATTGAGCAAAGCGCGGGTATGCTTGATCGAAATGCGCTGGCCGGTGCCATAGGCGCCGCCGGTCCAGCCGGTATTGACCAGCCAGCATGAGGCTTGATGCTCGGCGATCAATTTTGCCAGCAATTCGCCATAGATTTTCGGATGGCGCGGCAGGAAGGGTGCGCCAAAGCACGTGGAAAAAGTGGCTTGCGGCTCGCGGCCTAAGCCTTTTTCGGTGCCGGCGACCTTGGCGGTGTAGCCGGACATGAAATGATACATCGCCTGCTCGGGCGTGAGTTTGGCGATGGGCGGCAACACGCCGAACGCATCGGCAGTGAGCATCACCACATGTTTCGGCTGACCGCCCCGCCCGCTAAGCTCGACATTGGGGACGAAATCAATCGGGTAGCAGGCGCGGGTGTTTTCGGTCAGGGTGCGATCCGCGAGATCGACCACGCCACGGGGATCAGCCACGACATTTTCCAAAACGGTGCCGAAACGATGGCTGGCGGCGTAAATTTCCGGCTCGGCCTCGGCGGAGAGATCGATCACCTTGGCGTAGCAACCGCCTTCGAAATTGAACACACCATCAATACTCCAGCCATGCTCATCATCGCCGATCAGGCGGCGCTGCGGATCGGACGAGAGGGTGGTTTTGCCGGTGCCAGACAGGCCAAAAAACAGCGCGACATCATCGGCCTTGCCGATATTGGCACTGCAATGCATGGGCAGCGTGCCGCTTGCGGGCAAAATCCAGTTCATCACAGTGAAAATCGATTTCTTGATTTCGCCCGCATATTGCGACCCGGCAATGATGATCTGCCGCTCGGCGAACGAGAGCGCGATGGCGGTGCTGGAGCGCACCCCATCGATTGCGGGGTCGGCTTCGAATTCGGGGGCGTGCAAAATCACGTAATCCGGCTCGAAACGCGCCAACTCCTGGGTGGTGGGGCGGATGAACATGTTGCGGGCGAACAAAGCTTGCCAGGCATTGGTGGTGACCAGACGCACCCGGATGCGCTGCTTGGGGTCTGCGCCGGCGAACAAATCTTGGGTGAAGAGTTCGCGGTTTTGCAAATAGGCTTGCACCCGCCCGCGCAGCACGGCGAATTTTTCGGCGGGCAGGCGCTGATTGACCTTGCCCCACCAGATATCCTGGGTGGTGGCTGGTTCATCGGCCACGAATTTATCGGCAACTGACCGGCCCGTATGCACGCCGGTTTCCACCATCAGCGCGCCATCCGACGATAAGCGCCCCTCACCGCGCCGCAGCGCATGCGCCACCAGCGCAGCACGGGTCAGATTGGCGTGGACTTGGTTTTGGCCGACCGGCTGATGCGCGGGGCCGCAATGCAGGCCCGTGCCGGCGAGCGGACCAAAGCCATGCGCGGCGCTGGGCGGGGTGGTCGTTGCATGCGGCGCGGTCGCGCCAAGGGGTGCGGTGGTGTTCATGGTCGGTTTCCTCTCGCGGTCTCAAAATCAGCCGCAGCCCGGTTCAATGTGATTGGCGACCATCTCAGCCGAGACACTGCCCAATCCAATCCGATCTGGCAATGCGCTGGGCAACTGTCAACCATGCGCTGCAGCATCGCCGCCTTGCGCCAGACGGACTATTTCTTGCCGC
>JAKBBY010000113.1 GCA_021808315.1 Pseudomonadota bacterium
TAGGAAATTTGGAGCGGGCGAAGGGATTCGAACCCTCGACCCCAACCTTGGCAAGGTTGTGCTCTACCCCTGAGCTACGCCCGCTCGGTGCGTGACAGCGGCATACTGCGACCCGCGCGCGATTGCAAGCGGGGGGATCATCGCTTATTTCAGGGGCACCTCTGCCAGCCCACCGCCGGGGCGTTGTGCGTGCGCGTTTGCCCTTGCTTTCTGGGGTTTGCGCATCATCTCCCGGTCAACGAGATTGGATTTTTCTGATGGAACTGCTCGATACGAATAGCGCCCCGGCCCATAACGGCGCCATTATGGATGGCGATCAAACCACCTTCATTAAGGATGTGATTGAGGCCTCGCGCCGTATGCCGGTGCTGGTGGATTTTTGGGCCAGCTGGTGTGGCCCCTGCAAAACCCTGACCCCGACGCTGGAAAAAGTCGTCCGCGCCGCCGGTGGTAAAGTGCGGTTGGTCAAAATCGATGTTGATCGCAATCGCGCCCTGGTTGAGCAGCTCGCCGGGCTGGGCTTGCCGATGCAATCCATTCCCACCGTCGCCGCGTTCTGGCAGGGCCAAATTGCCGATCTGTTTCAAGGCGCGCTGCCAGAGAGCGAGGTCCGTCGCTTTGTCGAGGCGTTGATGAAACTGGCCGGCACCGCCGCCCCGGCTGCCGATCTGATCACCGAAGCCAAAACCGCCTTCGAGGCGGGTGATTTCGAGCAAGCGGCCGGCCTGTTCGAGGCGGCTCTCGAAGAAGATTCAGAGAGACCCGAAGCCTGGGCCGGCCTCGCCCGCAGCTTTCTTGGGATGGGCGATCAGGCCGCTGCCGAGCACGCGCTGGGCCGGGTTCCTGCCAAATTGGCCGATCACGCTGAAATCACCGGCGCCCGGTCCGCCCTGGCGCTCGCCCGCGAAGGTCAGGCCGCCATCGGCGCGCGCCAGGCACTCGAACAGCGCCTCACCGCCGACCCGAACGATCATGAAGCACGATACGAACTTGCCAGCGCTCTGAACGCTGCCGGCGAACGCGAAGCCGCCGCCGAGGCTCTGCTCACCATTCTGCGTAAACAGCGTGGCTGGAATGAGGGTGCCGCACGATTGCAACTGCTCAAGCTGTTCGAAAGCTGGGGCCTGGAAGACCCGGTGACCATTGCGGCCCGGCGAAAACTATCGACATTGCTGTTTAGCTGATCGTATCTGGCATGACCGATGATGAAGCCGTCGCGATCGAACTCCCCGAAATTTTTCCGGTTTTCCCGCTGAATGGCGCGTTGCTGCTGCCGCGCGGGCGCTTGCCGCTGAATATTTTTGAGCCGCGCTACCTCGCAATGGTGGATGACGCGCTGGGGTCAGGACGAATGTTCGGGATGATCCAGTCCGACCCGAAAAAACCCGCCGTCAGCAATGGTCCGGGCCTTTATCGCGTCGGCTGTCTTGGTCGTCTTTCCGCCTTTAGCGAAACGGATGATGGCCGCTATCTCATCACCCTCACCGGCATGATCCGATTTACCGTTATTGATGAATTGCCGCTGAAAAATGGCTATCGGCGGATTCGCGCCGAGTTTGGTGGGTTCGCCGATGATTTGCTACCGGTGGAAGACCGGCAAGACCTAATTGATCGCGCGCCGATCATCGCGGCCTTGCAGCCCTATTTCGCCGCCGTTGATATCGATGCGAACTGGGAAGCCATCCATGCGATGTCGGACGAAGATTTATTGATCACCCTCGCGATGGCCTGCCCCTTCAGCCCACCCGAAAAGCAAGCCCTCCTCGAAGCCGAGGACATCAACGCCCGCGCCGAAGTGTTGCTCGCCCTGCTCGAAATTAACGCGCATCAACCGCGCATGTAATCGCCCTTACACACCGTCAAAGCGAAGCCGCGCCATCGCCAGACTATCGATGAATTGGCCATCCCGAAACACATCACCGCGCAACCGGCCCTCAATCTCAAAGCCAAATTTCCGATAAAGCCCAATTGCCCGGGCATTATCGGCATTGACAGTCAGCGCGACCCGCTTCAGCCCCAGCCACCGATCCGCCACATCCAGCAAGGCGGTCATCAGCGCAGAGCCAACCCCCGTGCCGACATGATCATCATGTACGAATGTGACCAATGAGGCCGCATGTGCGGTTCGCTCGCGCCCTGGCATCAACATCGCAAGTCCGATCACCGCACCGCAGCACTCGGCGAGGATTGTTTTGACGGTCGGCTCGGTGCCCCAGTTTTCAACAAAGGCGGTGCTGATAAACGGGGTTCGCAGCGTGCCGAACCGCACGCCGGGCAAGTTCATCAAAACCGCAATCGCTGCGGTATCGCTTTTTTCGCGCGCACGGAGCACCAATTCAGTCATCAGAGCTTTCCTGACCTGGATGAGCTTGTTATCGAACAGATGAAATAGCAAGGAGCGAAAAGATGAGCGAATCCTCAATCGAGGCCGTCCTCGCGACGATCGATGCGAACCTCAATGACGCGCGCGCCCGTTGGTTCGAGCTCCTGCGCATCCCTTCGATCAGTGCTCAGCCCGCACACAAGCCCGATTGCCTGCGCGCCGCACAATTTTTATGCGATCAACTCGCAGGTCTTGGTTTTGAGGCACGGCTATCGCCCACCGAAGGCTTGCCCGGCGTGATCGCAACCCATCATCACGCGGGCGCCAACGCCCCGCGCGTCTTGTGGTATGGTCATTATGACGTGCAACCCGCCGACCCGTTCGAGCTATGGCATGCGGACCCGTTCGATCCGCAACTGGTTGATGGCCCCCATGGCCCGCGCGTGGTCGCGCGTGGCGCCGTTGATGACAAGGGCCAGGTGATGATGGTGCTCGAAGCGATTCGCGCCACCTTAAAAGCCACCGGCAAGTTGCCGGTTAACCTCACCGTTCTGCTCGAAGGCGAGGAAGAATGTGGCAGCCCGTCGCTGGACGCCATGCTGGCCGCCGAACGGCACAACCTCGCCGCCGATTTCGTCTTGGTTGCGGACACCAACATGTGGAATATCGATACCCCGGCGATCACCACCTCGCTGCGCGGTCTCGCCGCGATCGAACTCACGCTCCATGGCCCCAACCGCGATTTGCACTCGGGCTTGTTTGGCGGTCCGGCCCTCAACCCGATCCGGGCGCTGACCCATGTGCTCGGCGAGCTGTTCGATGAGCATAGTCGAATTCGCATCCCCGGCTTTTACGATAGCATCACCGAAATACCCGCCGACATGCTCGAGTCCTGGCATCGCACCGGCTTTGATGATGCGGCATGGCTGAACGCCATCGGCCTGACCCAACCCAGTGGCGAGCGCGGCTTGTCGGTACTGGAGCAAAATTGGGCGCGCCCGACGGCGGAAATCAATGGGATTTTCGGGGGCTATCAGGGGGCTGGGAGCAAAACCGTGATCCCGGCCCAAGCGGGTGCCAAACTCACCTTCCGGCTGGTGCCCGGTCAAGACCCGGACCGGGTGATTGAGGGTTTCAAACAATTCGTCAATGCCCGCTTGCTGCCTGATGCCCGCGCAGAATTCACCGTGTTTGGTGCATCGGCAGGGCTGATGGTGCCCATTGATGCCCCTTATGTCCGCGCTGCCCGCCGTGCGCTGGAGGCCGAATTCGGGGTTCCGCCGGTGCTCGCGGGCTGTGGGGCTTCGATCCCGGTGGTTGAGGCCTTTGAACGTCAACTCGGCCTGCGCACCCTGCTCGTTGGGTTTGGCCTTGATGATGATTGTATTCATTCGCCAAACGAAAAATTTGAGATGCGGTGCTTTCATCGCGGCATGCGTGCCGAGGCCCGGATGCTGGCAGCCTTCGCCGGTGACTGAGGGGCTGCACGCGATCAACCTGATGGGCGCGGCGGGGGGACCGTTCAATTTTTCTCTCCGCCCTGGAACCGCCATGGCGATCACCGGCCCCTCCGGCGCGGGCAAATCGGTTTTGCTCCGCATGGTCGCTGATCTTGATCCGCATCAGGGCGCCGTGCGGCTCAACGGTATCGACCGCGCGAGCCAACCGGCGCCGATTTGGCGGCGGCGGGTTGCCTATCTGGCCGCCGAACCGGGCTGGTGGCACGAGCAAGCGGGGGCACATTTTCCCCGCCGCGATGAGGCCGAAACTCTGATGCCCGCCTTGGCGCTCAGTCCCGCGTTACTCGATCAGCCGGTGCATCGGCTCTCCACTGGCGAGCGCATGCGCCTGGCTTTGATCCGCACGCTGCTCAATCAACCCGCCGTGCTGCTGCTCGATGAACCGACCGGCGCGCTCGACCCGCATAGCACCACGCTCGTTGAATCGGTGCTGGCCGAGCGGCTGCGCCAGGGCCTTATTCTGATCCTGGTGACGCATGATACCGATCAAGCGGGCCGCCTTGGTGCAGAACGCTGGCATCTTGAATCGGGCCGCCTGACCCCGATAACGACCTGATCGCACCGGCGCTCTGGAGCCATCCCTATGAACCCGATTTTACTCACGCCGCTTGATTTGCTGATCGCGGCGTCGCTGGTCCTGATCGATGCGATCGTGTCAATTCAACTCGGATTGCGGTTGCACCGGCAACTGATTGTCGCGGCGATCCGCTGCACGGTGCAATTATTATTGGTCGGTTATTTGCTCCGCTTCGTGTTTCGGATCGATACGCCGCTGCTCACCCTCGGCCTGATCCTGCTGATGGTCGCGATTGCCGGGCGGGAAGTTGCGGCGCGACCGGAGAAAAAGCTGGCCCGCTATGGCAACCAGATCGCGGGCCTGTCCGCCGTTGCTTTGGCGACGTTTGTGACCGCGACCTTCGCACTCGCGACGGCGCTGCGCCCGCATCCCTGGTTTTCGGCGCGCTACGCCATTCCGCTCGCCGGGATTATGCTGGGCAATGCGCTGAACGCGGCTTCACTCTCGCTGGATGCCCTACTCTCGGGGGTTCTGCGCGAGCGGGCCGCGATTGAGGCGCAACTAGCACTTGGTGTGCGGTTTCGCGACGCGACCAAACCGCTGATCCGCACGGCGGTGCGCCGGGGCATTCTACCCGTGATCAACGTGATGTCGGCGGCTGGGATTGTGACGCTCCCCGGGATCATGACCGGGCAAATTCTGGCGGGGCTCTCGCCGATTGAGGCGGTCAAATATCAAATCCTGCTGATGTTTCTCCTCGCCGGTGCGAATGGCATTGCCGCTGTGGGCAGTGCCTATTTCGCGATGGCGCGCCTGACCGATGCGCGCGAACGGCTCAGGGTCGATTTTCTGTCGTAGATTTAGGGGGCGGTGCTTAGCTGCCGAAGCGGCGGTCGCGCCGTTGGAAGGCGCGGATGGCGCGGAGGTAATCGATGCGGCGGAGCATGGGCCAATTGACGTCGCAGAAATAAAGCTCGCTATGCACGCTTTGCCAGAGCATGAAGCCGGATAGGCGGATTTCGCCGCTGGTGCGGATGATCAAATCCGGGTCGGGCATGTCGGCGCGGTAGAGATGGCGCGCGATGGCCTCTTGGGTGAATTGGTCGGCGGCTTCGGTGGTGGATAATCCGCGCTGGGCGCAATCGAGCAGGAAGGCGCGGCCAGCATCGGCGATTTCTTCGCGTCCGCCATAGCCGATGGCCAGGGTGACGGCGATTTGATCATTGCCGCGCGTGGCGGCCTCGGCTTTGTCGATCGCATCGAGCAAGGCCGGGGGCAGCAAGTCACGCCGACCCATGGCGGCGATGTGAACGCCGCGCTGATGAATATGCGGATCGGCGGCGAGGGCGCGCATTTTGGACTCGACCGCGCCGAAAATGCCGCCGATCTCCGCGTCGGATCGGCGCAGATTATCGGGAGAAAAAACCCAGAGCGTAACCCGGCGCACACCGAGATCCACGCTCCAGGCCAAAATATCATCGAGCTTCGCAGCGCCGCGCTGATAGATCAGGTCTGGATCACGCAGGCCGGTTTCGCGCGCGTGGCGGCGATTGCCATCGAGGATGAGGCCAATATGGCCGGGCATTGGCTGGGCGCGGACTTGGCGTTCAAGCTGGCGTTCATAAAGGCCATAGATCAGCCGCCACGCGAGGTTAGGAAGAAATCGGCCAGCGCGGTGCGTGGGCGAAGGATCGGTCATGGGTTGGTATTGCCCCAATCATGATGGCCAATACAATATCGGGGCGAGGATCAGGGGTTGGTTTAGAAAATATCCACCAAGCCAAACATCGAGCCGTGCTCGACGCCGAGCAGCTTGAGCGACACGGCGGCATCAACGCCACGCGCATGGTGGGCTTCGGCGAGGGCGTCAAGCGTCGCGATGGCGGCGCGGGCTTCGGCTTGGGTCGCGATGGCATCGAGGGTGAGCTGGTTGGAGGCGCGCTTGGCCGCGGCGGCGGTGGCGGCGGCGCGCAGGCGGGCGGCCTGTTGATCAGCCCGGCGGGCTTGGTGGCAGGCGGCGATTGCGGCGGCGAAGGCGCGTTCGCTCATCGCCCGTAATTGGGCGTGAAAGGCGGGCAGGTCCGATTGATCGGATTCGGCGATTTTGATCCGGGTTTCCCGTTCACTGCGATCAATCAGATCAAACGGCAAGGGTTCCAGGCCAAATTGCTCGGCGAGGCTATCGGCCAGCATAATATCCGGCTCCACATCCACCAGCGCATCAAGGTCCAGCGCGCGGGCCTGGCGGGCGAAGGGGATGATATTGTGGTCGCTCTCGGAAATCCGCATGCTCAATGACGCTCCTTGACGCGGTTTAGGCTCCGCAAACCGTCTCATTGTCAACTCTGGTCGCCGCTTCATCACGGCTTAGTCTCATAAAACCCGTTCGTGTCTAAATTGCGTTACCAGCAAAATCGCGGATTGGATGAGACCTAGATCACATCAAAAATCTGCGACCGGAATTAAGCTGACCAGTTTATGTACCGCCGATGCGCGGGGCGCGCAATGATTGATTGCCGCGACCCTGGCTCGACAGGTTTGCGCATTGTCGATTTTCGTTTTTATACCGGAACGATTTGGGCATTATTCTCCGTCTAGCGCTCGAAGCTGATTTTTGCGCGGGCGGGTGGCGCGTAAATATGGCCGGGCAGCGTGGGGCGGGGCGGCGGAGCAGGATATTTTTGGAGCATGTACTCGTAAAATGATGGCTCCGGTTTTTCGCTCCGCCGCGCTGGTTTTTGCGCTGGTTTTTGCGCCGGTTGGGGGCGGGGCGGGCGCGGTTTGCGCTCCAATTTGAGGTAATCGGGGAGCGGAATCGCGAGCATGTGGCAGAGCGGGCGCAGCACGCGACCGATGCTTGGGTTCTCGCCGTGGAGGCGCGACATATCGGGGTCTTGGAGGAAGCTCATCAGTTGGCCGCGCACATAGGGGATGTGATGGCCGGGGAAGGTTTGCAGCAGCCAGCCTTTTTGCGCCGGTAGTTTGCGCTTTTTTGCGCCGACTGGGGGTGATTCTGGCTCCGGGGCGGGGTCTGGTTTTGCGCTGGGTTTGCCGGGGCGGCGCGGGTTGAAGGCGAGCGAGCGAAAACGGTGCGAAAAGCGCGAAATGCGGTGCCAGACGGCCCATTTAAGCGAAAGGTCGAAGCGGGCGTAGTCGGGGGCGCCGAGGGTTTGGCGGAGCATGCGCGCAAGGGTGGTGAAGCGGTCGGAGAGCGATTGCGCGAAGGTGTTAGCGGCTTGCTCCATGCGACTAACATGGCATAGGAGGGGGTGGGTGCGAAAGAGCAAAGTAGGGATTTTGGGGTGGGGTTAGGTGACTATTGCCGTGATGGCTTGTGCGGCTATGGTGACTATGGTTAGGGTTGGGTTAGGGTTGGGTTAGGGTTGGGTTAGGATTTTCTGGGGTTTGATGTTAATGCGTTGGTATTATCGTCAGATTGATGGCGTGTAGGCGATGAGTAATGCGATTCCCTCGTCCGC
>JAKBBY010000114.1 GCA_021808315.1 Pseudomonadota bacterium
ATGCGGATTTGATCGAAGAGGCGGCGGCGTTGTGGGAGAGTCTTGCGCAAAATCATGCGTTTATCGACGGCAATAAGCGGATCGGGTTTGCTGCGACCTATAGTTTTTTAGCGATCAATGGGGTGCAGATCATCGCGGATGCGGACGCAACTTTTGCCTTTATTGCCGGTCTTTACGCGATCAACGAATTCGAGATGCGCCATTTGGTGCCGTGGCTGCGCGCGCATACCATTCCTGCCCCGCCCCCCTGAGGTGATGATGAGATCGCGCGGGGAGCGGGGCCGGGTGGTGCGGATTAGCCTTCGCGTTCGACCATCATTTGCTTGATTTTGCCGATGGCTTTGGCAGGGTTGAGGCCTTTGGGGCAGGTTTGGGTGCAGTTCATGATCGTGTGGCAGCGATAGAGTTTGAACGGGTCTTGCAGCGCATCGAGCCGTTTGCCGGTATTTTCATCGCGCGAATCCGCGATCCAGCGATAGGCGGCCATCAGCACGGCGGGGCCGAGATAGCGATCCCCGTTCCACCAATAAGAGGGGCAGGAGGTGGAGCAGCAAAAACACAGAATGCATTCCCACAACCCATCGATTTCGGCGCGCTCTTCGGGGCTTTGCCGACGCTCGCCATCCGGGGGGGCTGGGGTTTCGGCCTGCAGCCAGGGCTCGATCGAGCGATATTGGGCGTAGGCTTGGTTCAAATCGGGCACCAAATCTTTCACCACCGGCATATGCGGTAGCGGATTGATCGCCACCGCCTCTTTGACCTCCTCAATCGGCTTGAGGCAGGCGAGGGTGTTGGTGCCATCGATATTCATGGCGCAGGAGCCGCAAATGCCTTCGCGGCAGGAACGGCGGAAGGTGAGGGTGCTATCGATTTCGTTTTTGATTTTGATCAGCGCGTCCAGCACCATCGGGCCGCACGCATCGAGATCGATCTCATACGTATCCGTATGCGGGTTGCCGCCATCATCGGGGTTCCAGCGATAGACTTTGAAGGCTTTGACCCGTTTGGCGCCGGGCGGAGCCTTGAAGGTTTTGCCGGTGGTGACCCGGCTGTTTTTCGGGAGCGTTAGATTGGCCATGGTGTAGAGCCCTTATCAGTAAACGCGCTTTTTCGGCGGGAACACCGAAACATCATTGGTCATGGTTTGCATGCGCACATTGCGATAATCGAGCGAGACCTCGCCCTCAGCGGTGCAGGTGGCCAGCGAGTGCTTCATCCAATTTTGGTCATCGCGCTCAGGGTAGTCATCATGGGCGTGCGCGCCACGGCTTTCGTGGCGGGCTTCGGCGGAGACCATGGTGGTGAGCGCGTTGCCCATCAGATTTTGCAGCTCCAGCGCTTCCATCAGGTCCGAATTCCAGATCATGCCGCGATCCGCGATGGCGATATCGGACATGCCGCGCCACAGATCGGTCATTTTGGTGACCCCTTCAGCGAGGGTTTTCGAATTGCGGAACACGGCGGCGTGGTTTTGCATGGTGCGCTGCATGGAATCGCGCAGGGCGGCGATGTGCGCGGCGCCTTTGGCGTGGCGCGTGGCGTCCAGCCGGTCGAGCGAGGCTTCACCGGCGCGCGCGGGCAAGGCGGGCTGGCTGGCGCCGGGGGTGACGATTTTCGCGGCTTGGTGGGCGGCGGCGCGGCCAAACACCACCAGATCGAGCAGCGAATTGGTGCCGAGCCGGTTGGCGCCATGCACCGAGACGCACGCCGCCTCGCCCACCGCCATCAGGCCGGGGACGATGGCGTCGGGATCATGCGCGGTGGGGCGCAGGACTTCGGCACGGAAATTGGTCGGGATACCGCCCATATTGTAATGGACGGTGGGGAGCACCGGGATCGCCGCTTTGGTCACATCGACGCCGGCGAACACGCGGGCGGTTTCGGAAATGCCGGGCAGGCGCTCATGCAGTTGCGCTGGATCGAGATGTTCGAGATGCAGCATGATATGGTCTTTGTTGGGACCACAGCCGCGCCCTTCCATGATTTCGATGGTCATGGAGCGCGACACCACATCGCGCGAGGCGAGGTCTTTCGCGGTGGGGGCATAGCGTTCCATGAAGCGCTCGCCTTCGGCGTTGGTGAGGTAGCCGCCCTCGCCGCGCGCGCCTTCGGTGATCAGGCAGCCGGCGGGGAAAATGCCGGTGGGGTGGAATTGCACGAATTCCATATCTTGCAGCGGCAGGCCGGCACGCAGCGCCATGCCCGCGCCATCGCCCGTGCAGGTGTGGGCGGAGGTGCAGGAGAGATAGGCGCGGCCATAACCGCCGGTGGCGAGCACGACCAGTTGCGCGCGGAATCGGTGGATGGTGCCATCATCGAGGCACCAGGCCATCACGCCCCGGCAGCGGCCTTCATCATCCATGATCAGGTCGGTCGCGAAATATTCGACGAAAAACTCGACATCATGTTTGAGGCTTTGTTGATAGAGCGTGTGCAAAATCGCGTGGCCGGTGCGATCAGCGGCGGCGCAGGCGCGGCGGACTGGCTCTTTGCCGTAATCTTTCATATGGCCGCCAAACGGGCGCTGATAGATTTTGCCATCGTCGGTGCGGCTGAACGGCACGCCGAAATGTTCGAGCTCATAGACGGCGGGGATGGCTTCGCGGCACATATATTCGATGGCGTCTTGATCGCCCAGCCAGTCCGAGCCTTTCACCGTGTCATACATGTGCCAGCGCCAATCATCCGGCTCCATGCTGCCCAGAGCTGCGCCGATGCCGCCTTGCGCGGCGACGGTGTGGCTGCGGGTGGGGAACACTTTGGTGATGCAGGCGGTTTTCAGACCGGCGGCACCCATGCCGAGCGTGGCGCGCAGGCCGGAACCACCGGCACCGACCACCAGCACGTCATAGGTGTGATCGATGATGGTGTAAGCGCCGGTCGATGGCTTGGAGATCGCGTTCATGATGAGACCCTTGCAAAGAATGCCGCGTCAAAACTCGTGAGGACCCGCCCGCTGCCGTTAGAGAGCGAGTTTGAGAACCGAGACGATGGCTAACAGCCCGAACAGCACCGTGATGGCGCGAATGGCGAGCAGGAGCGCAATACGCCGACCCTCGGCATGGATGTAGTCTTCGATCACCACCTGCAAACCCAGTTGCAGATGATAAAAAAGTGCGAGGATGAGCGCGATGAACAAAACCGCGTTCCACGGCTCGCGCATATAGGCGATCATCGCTTCCTGGTTGGCTCCGGCAAGCAGGAGCACCGAGGCGACGAAATAGAGGCTGAGCGGCAGCAGCGCCATCGCGGTGAGGCGCTGCGCCCACCAATGATGCAGGCCGGATTTGGCCGAACCATAGCCGCGCGCCCGACCCAGAGCCGAGCGCATGATTTCCGGACGCAGCGTGGTTTTTTCACTCATCATGCTCACCCGATCACCAGAAACAGGCCCCAGAAGATCACGCTCAGCCCGATAGTGGCGGCGAGCACGGCATAGCCGGTGCGGTGCATCACCGGCAGTTCAAATCCGTAACCAGCATCCCAGAGCAAATGGCGGATGCCGTTCGAGAAATGATAAAACAAGGCCAGCGTGAAGCCGAACAGCACCAGCTTGCCGAAAATGGAATCGAGCACCGCTTGGGCGATGGCGAAGGCACCGGGCGAGGTGGCGGCGGCGGCGAGCCACAGGGCCAGCAACAGGGCACCCGCCGAGAGGGCGATGCCGGTGAAACGATGAAAAATCGACAAAGCCGACGAGATTTGCGGGCGATAGACCTGCAAATGCGGCGAGAGTGGGCGGCGAACCATTTTGCCGTCTGAATTGCGACCCTGCATCAGGGCTTCGCGAACATCCTGCACCACGACCAAATCCCCCTTGAGCACGAAATGCTGCACATGCTTACTGCTCGCAACCGTCAGGGTCAATCAAACGGCAACGTGGCTGTCATGCAGCGGATAGATTAAGATTTGCCGAATATGAGCGCGCTTTACGGCAGCAGCCGGACCAGATGGGTGGTTCGCGTGGTGCAGCTTTCTAAATCGCGCAGCACGGGCACCGCGTAGCAGGCGAGCGGCGCAAACCCTTCGCGCGGGGCGTAGGCGCGGCCTGGTTCGGCCAGCCAGATTTCGGTGGAACAAGCGAGGTGGCGCAGCCAGGGCAGGATGCGCGCGGCCATGGGCGATTCGTAGCAAATATCGCCGCACAGGATCAGATCGGCGGCGAGGGGGCTGCCGACCCGGTCGGCAATGTCGATCATGAGGTTTACGCCGTTCAGCTCTGCGTTGAGTGCAAGGGCGGCACCGGCCATCGGGTCGATATCGATGGCGGTGACCTGGGCGGCCCCTGCGCGCAGGGCAGCGATGCCCGCGACGCCGCTGCCCGCCGCAAAATCGATGATCCGGCGGCCTTGGAGGGCGGCAGGATGATCGAGGCTGTAGCGGGCGAGCGCGGCGGAGCCGGGCCAGACGAAGGCCCAGTAGGGCGGGGCGATGCCGTGATGATCGAGAAAGTCTTCGCTGGCCTGCCAGATCGGGGTGATTTCGCTCGCTTGATAGGCCATGATGTCCGGGCAGAGCGGGGCGGGCGCGGGGCGGGTTTGCGCGCGAATGAAGCCAGCGCGGGTGTGCGGGGTCAATGGCCGACCAGGATGGCGAGGGCGACCGCGAGGCCGACGGCCCGGTTGAGTTTGAATAAAGCGAGGCAGCGTGCCGGATCGTTGATGTCGAGCGCGATGACTTGCCACGCGAGCAAAGCGGCGGGGATGATCATGGCCGCCCAGCCGAGGGCGTTGATGCCGGTGAGAGCGAAGGCGAGGAGTAAAAAAGCCAGCGCGCCGGCATAGCAGCGGGCGAGGAATGGGCGGGTTTGCGCGCCGAACCAGAGGGCGGTGGATTTGATGCCGACCAGCGCATCATCCTCGCGGTCTTGATGGGCGTAGATAGTGTCATAGCCGAGAATCCAGCATATCGCGGCGGCGTACAGGCTGAGCGCGGCCAGGGTGAGCTGGCCGGTGGCGGCGATCATGCCCAGCAGCGCGCCCCAGCCGAAGGTGAGGCCCAGCACGATTTGCGGAAACCAGGTGACGCGCTTGGCGGCGGGGTAGAGGGCGACGAGCAGGAGCGAGGCGGCGCCGGTGATTTGGGCGGGGCGGTTGAGTTGCAGCAGGATTATCAGGCCGACGAGCGACAGCAGCGCGAGGAACGCCAGTGCGGCGGGCACCGAGACCGTGCCTGCCGCGAGCGGGCGGGCGGCGGTGCGCGCGACGGCGCGATCAAGCTTGCGGTCCCACAGATCATTCACGACGCAGCCGGCCCCACGCATGACGATGGCGCCGATTCCGAATAGCAGGATGAGCCACAGGCTGAACCAGAGGCCCTGATGGGCCAGCAAAATGCTCCACAGGCCGGGCAGGAATAGCAGCCAGGCGCCGATGGGCCGGTCCAACCGGGCGAGGAGCGCAAAAGGTTGGGCGGCGGGCGGCAGGCGGGCAATCCAGCCATCGTGACGGATATCGGTAAAATCGGCTGGGGCTGCTACAGGGCTGGTCATGGCTTCGATCATTCGCCTCCATTGTGGAGAAAAATTGCACGCTGGCGCGCTCATTGCCATGGATCGGGCGCGGGCGCACTATCTGGGTTCGGTGATGCGCCGGGGGATTGGCGATACGCTGCTGCTGTTTAATGGCCGCGATGGCGAGTTTCAGGCGGAGATTAGCCGGTTGGCGCGCGGGGCGGTGCTGTTGACGCTGGGCGCGCAGACCCGCGCGCCGGAGGCTGAGCCGGATGGCTGGCTGTGTTTTGCGCCGATTAAGCGCGATGCCAGCGAATGGGTGGTGGAAAAAGCCACCGAGCTGGGCATTGCGGTGATCCAGCCAGTGATCACGGCGCGCACCCAGCCGCACCGGATGAACCCCGAGCGGTGGGCGGCGATTGCCGCTGAGGCGGCGGAGCAGAGCGAGCGGCTGAGCGTGCCGGAACTGCGCGCCCCCCTGCCCTTCGCCGCGTTGCTACGCGACTGGCCGGCGGGGCGGATTTTATTTGCGGCGACCGAGCGGATTGCCGCGCCGGGCCTCAATTTGCCGGTGGATCGGGCGCAGGGCTGGGGCTTGCTGATTGGGCCGGAGGGCGGATTTGCGCCCGCAGAGCTTGACGAGCTGGCTCGGCATCCCTTTGTTACGAGGCGAACACTTGGACCACGGATCCTCCGGGCCGAGACTGCCGCCATTGCCGGGCTGGCTCGGCTGCTTGCCGTGCCGCCGGAAGCCTGATCAGGAGTTTGACGTGTCCAATCCCGGCGAAGCCGATACCACCCCGATTACCGAGATTCGCCAGCTTGCGGACTGGTTTGCCGCTGGCTGCAAGCCGCCGAGCGATTATCGCATTGGCACCGAGCATGAGAGTTTTGGCTTTCGCCATGCCGATCAAACCTCAATTCCCTATGAGCCGGATGGGATTCGGGCGGTGTTGGAGCAGGTTGCGGCGGCGGAGGGGTTGGCGCCGATTATGGATCGCGGGCAGCCGATTGGGCTGACGGGCGCGAATTTTTCGATTTCGTTGGAGCCGGGCGGGCAATTTGAGCTTTCGGGCGGGATTGTTGGCGATTTGCATGCGACGCGGGCGGAGATTGAGGCGCATATTGCGCGGGTGCAGCGGATTGCCAACCAGATGGGCATTGGGTTTGCGCCGCTCGGGTTTCACCCAACGGCGACGCGGGAAGATTTGTTTTGGATGCCCAAGGGGCGCTACGCGATTATGCGCGCGCACATGCCACGGGTGGGCACGCGTGGGCTGGATATGATGCTGCGCACCTGCACGGTGCAGGCCAATCTCGATTTTTGCTCTGAAGCGGACATGGTGCGCAAAATGCGCCTTTCACTCCGGCTGCAGCCCTTGGCGAGTGCGCTGTTTGCCAATTCGCCGTTTCGCGAGGGCAAGCCGAACGGGATGCTTTCGAACCGGGCCTTTACCTGGCTGGATACGGACAATGCGCGCAGCGGGGTGCCCGCGTGTGTGTTTGACGATGATTTCGGGTTTGCGCGGTATGCGGATTATTTGCTCGATGTGCCGATGTATTTTGTCTATCGCGATGGCGCGTATATCGATGTGGCGGGGCATTCGTTCCGCGATTTCATGGCGGGCAAGCTGGCCGGGTTTGAGGGGCAGTTTCCAACGATGGGCGATTTTGCCGATCATGCCACCACGGCGTTTCCGGATGTGCGGCTGAAGCGGTTTATCGAAACGAGGGGTGCTGATTCGGGTAATCCGGCGATGTTGCTGGCGCAGCCCGCCTTGTGGACCGGGTTATTTTACGATGATGCGGCGCTAACGGCGGCGGAGGCGTTGGTTGCTGATCTGGATTACGCCGCCGTGGTCGCGATGCGCGCGGCGGTGCCGGAGCACGGGCTTGACCTCGCTCTTGGTCGCGGCACGCTGCGCGATTTGGCCCGGGACGTGATTGCGATTGCCACCGACGGTCTGCGCGCCCGCGCCCGGCGCGACGCGGCGGGGAAGGACGAGACGCAGTATCTCGCGCCGCTGGCGGAGATCGCGGCGGGCGGGCCGACGCAGGCGGAACATTGGCTGGGCCGGTATTTTGGCGCGTGGCATGGCGATGCACGGAAGATTTTTGCGGATGCGGCGCTGTAGGGGGGGAGGACCACCAACACAATATCGCCGACCTATCTCAATCTCTTGAAAGTTGCAAATTCGTGGGCGGCCATCATGTTACGTATAGGTATTAATTATAACAAATTTTTTGCGCTATCGGTTGGTTCTCATTACGGACTTCATTATTTCGACATAGAAACGTCGGCCGTCTGTCGCGTCGCCCACGTGCCATTCATGTTCGATCAGTGTCATAGCGGCTTGGACTGACCT
>JAKBBY010000115.1 GCA_021808315.1 Pseudomonadota bacterium
CAGCGGCGCGCTCGGCGGCCTGCTCGCCGCCATCCTCGCAGCCCTGTTATTCACAGTCCTGGCCGCCAGCCCGGCGCCCTCTGCGGCGGCGCTGGCGTTGGTGGCCCTCATCGCCGCGCTGCTCAGCATCGTCTCAGCCTTGGGCGATCTGGTGGAAAGTGCGCTAAAACGCTGGCTCGGCGTCAAAGATTCCGGACGCTCCATCCCCGGCCATGGCGGCGCGTTCGACCGGCTGGACGGTCTCTTATTCGCAGCCCCCCTCTGCGCCTTGCTCGTGTGGGTTGGCGCTGGGCTCAGCCATGGGATAGGGATCATTTTATGACCATAAAAACCGTCACCATCATGGGCTGCACCGGCAGCATCGGCACCCAAACGATCGATCTGCTGATGGCCAACCCGGATCGCTATCAGGTTCACGCATTGATCGCGGGCCGCAACGTCCAACTCTTGGCCGAACAGGCGCGGGCGCTGCGCCCCGCCATCGCCGTCATCGCCGATCCTGCGCAACTCCCGGCCTTGCGCGCCGCACTCACCGGCACCCCGATCCGCGCCGAGGGGGGCCGCGCCGCCGTGATCGCCGCCGCAGGCGAAAAAGTCGATTGGACCATGGCCGCAATCACCGGCACCACCGGCCTCGAACCCACCTTGGCCGCCATCAGCCATGGCGGTGCCATCGCCCTCGCCAACAAAGAAGCGCTGGTTTCGGCGGGCGATGTGATGCTCCGCGCCGTGCGTGACGCCGGGGCTCATCTGCTCCCGGTCGATTCCGAACATAACGCGATTTTCCAATCCCTCGCCGATGGCAACCGCGCGTCCCTCGAAAAAATCATCCTCACCGCCTCCGGTGGCCCGTTCCGCCTCGCCAGCATCGCGGAGATGCAAGCCGCCACGCCCGAACGCGCCCTCCGCCACCCGGTCTGGTCGATGGGCGCCAAAATCTCAATCGACTCCGCAACCTTATTCAATAAAGGCCTGGAAGTCATTGAAGCCGCTCGATTATTTTCGCTCCAGCCCGATGAAATCGAGGTGCTGGTCCACCCCCAATCGGTGATTCACGGCATGGTCTGCTACCGCGATGGCAGCGTCCTCGCCCAAATGGGCGCGCCGGACATGCGCATCCCCATCGCCCATACCCTGGCGTGGCCCGCCCGCCTCACCACCCGCTCACCCCGGCTCGACCTCGCCTCGGTGGGAAGGCTCGAATTCTATCCCCCTGATCTTGAACGATTTCCAGCACTCCGCCTCGCCCGCGAGGTGCTGATCGCGGGCGGCGGCGCCTCCTGCGTGCTCAACGCCGCCAATGAAATCGCCGTCGCCGCCTTCCTCGAACGCCGCCTCGGCTTTCTCGACATTGCCCGCCTCGTCGAAACCGTGCTGGACCGGCTCGGCGCGCTCCCGGTGCCCGACCTCGCCGCCGTCCTCGCGCTGGATGCCGAAGCCCGCCGCGTCGCGACCGAATCACTCCGGGTTTTGGCGTAAAGCCATCCGCGCATCATCCAGACCTGACATATCCATGCCACCATCCCATATGATCGCCATGCTCGGTGATCTGCACACACTCCTCGCCTTCATCATCGTGCTCGGGATTCTGATCTCGGTGCATGAATTCGGCCATTACGCGGTCGCCCGCTGGCGCGGCGTGCATGTCGAAACCTTCTCGGTCGGCTTCGGCCCGGCGCTAATCGCGCGCACCGACCGGCGCGGCACCGTCTGGAAACTCTCAATCATCCCGCTCGGCGGCTATGTCCGCCTGCAAGGCTGGGCCGAACTCGGCGGCGAAACCACCGGCGAAGACGCCCCCGGCAGCTTTCGCACCAAATCGCTCGCCTCCCGCGCCCTGATCATCGCCGCCGGTCCGTTCGCCAATTTCGCCCTCGCCCTGCTCATCCTCATCACCGTCACCGCCACACTCGGTCGCGAAACCGTCCTGCCGGTGATCACCGGCGTGATCGCCCAATCCCCCGCCGCCCAAGCCGGCCTGCAACCGGGCGAGCGGATTATCTCGGTCAACGGCACAAAAGTCAGTGATTTCATGGCCCTGCACCGGCTGGTCGCCCCCTTTCCCGGCCAATCACTCACCTTCGTGCTGCAAGATCACGGCCAAACCCACAAAATCGCCCTCACCCCGATCCGCAAAATCGTCGGCGGCCACGCCATCGGCGAAATCGGCATCATCGGCGGCAAAATCGCCCGCCAGCCCGTCGCCCTGCCCCAAGCCGTCGTCATCGGCGCCGAACAAACCTATACCCTCACCGCCGCGACCCTGCACGGGCTTTGGCGCCTCGTCGCCTATCAGCGCGGCGTCAAAGACCTCGGCGGCCCGGTCAAAATCGCCGAACTCTCCGGCCAAGCCGCATCCCAAGGGGTGGGCGATTTCTTCACCTTCATCGCCATCCTCTCGGTCAATCTCGGGCTGCTCAACCTCGTCCCCATCCCGATCCTCGATGGCGGCCACCTCCTATATTACGCCTACGAGGCCATCCGCCGCCGCCCGCTGCCGCGCAGCGTGCAGGAAGCCGGCCTCGGCCTCGGCGCGATGATCCTTCTCACCCTGATCATCGCCGTCTCCTGGCACGATTTGCACATCCCATCGCCCGTCACCTGGCTCTCCCACGCCCTCGGCTAACGTCGCCACTCATCTTAAAATTAAATTACGTATCGCGCCGCTTGCATGGCTCACAATGTCCCGGCACGATTGCCAAATGAGCGAATTTCGCCCATGCGAACAGCCATACAATTCACCAGCCGCGATAGGGAGACTCGAAATGCGCGTTTACTACGACACCGATGCCGATGTTAATCTGATCAAAGCCAAAAAAGTCGTCGTCGTCGGCTATGGCAGTCAAGGTCACGCCCACGCCCTCAATCTCAAAGAATCCGGCGTCAAAGACCTCGTCGTCGCCCTGCGCAAAGGCTCCACCGCCATCGCCAAAGCCGAAGCCGCGGGCCTCAACGTCATGGACCCCTCCGAAGCCGCCCGCTGGGCTGATGTGGTGATGATCCTCACCCCCGATGAAGGCCAGGGCGATCTCTATCGCGATCACCTCGCCGCCAACCTCAAGCCCGGTGCCGCCATCGCCTTCGCCCACGGCCTGAACATCCATTTCAACCTGATCGAACCCCGCGCCGATATCGATGTGTTCATGATCGCGCCCAAAGGCCCCGGCCACACCGTCCGCAGCGAATATCAGCGCGGCGGCGGCGTCCCCTGCCTCGTCGCCGTCGCCCAAAACCCCTCCGGTAACGCGCTCGACATCGCCCTGTCCTACGCCTCCGCCATCGGCGGCGGTCGCGCCGGCATCATCGAAACCAGCTTCAAAGAAGAATGCGAGACCGACCTGTTCGGCGAACAATCCGTCCTCTGCGGCGGCCTCGTTGAACTGATCAAAGCCGGCTTCGAAACCCTGGTCGAAGCGGGCTACGCCCCCGAAATGGCCTATTTCGAATGTCTGCACGAGGTCAAACTGATCGTCGATCTGATCTACGAAGGCGGCATCGCCACCATGAACTATTCGATCAGCAACACCGCCGAATATGGCGAATACGTCACCGGCCCGCGCATCGTCACCGCCGAAACCAAGGCCGAAATGAAGCGCGTGCTCGATGACATCCAAAAAGGCCGCTTCACCCGCGATTGGATGCTGGAAAATCGGGTCAACCAGACTAACTTCAAAGCCATGCGCCGCGCCAATGCCGAACACCCGATCGAACAGGTCGGAGCGAAACTCCGGGCCATGATGCCCTGGATCCGCGAACGCGCGCTGGTCGATAAAGCCCGTAACTAACCCGGTCCGCCGGGACCAATTTTTGAGGAACACATCATGAAAATCGCCAGAGATGTCACCGAATTAGTCGGACGCACCCCCCTCGTGCGCATCAACCGCATGACCGCCGGTCTCGCCGGTTCCGTCGTGGCCAAACTGGAGTTTTTCAACCCCGCCAATTCGGTCAAAGACCGGATTGGCGTGGCGATGCTCGAAGTCGCCGAACGCGAAGGCATGATCGCCCACGGCAGCATCATCGTCGAACCCACCTCCGGTAACACCGGCATCGCCCTCGCCATGATCTGCGCCGCCAAAGGCTATGGCTGCATCATCACCATGCCCGATTCCGTCAGCCGCGAACGCCGTGCCGTGATCCGCGCCTACGGGGCCGAAGTCATCCTCACCCCCGGCGCCGAAGGCATCGCGGGTGCCATCCGCAAAGCTGAAGAAATCGTCGCCCGTGGCTCGCAATATTTCATGCCCCAACAATTCGAAAACCGCGCCAACCCCGCCGTCCATCGCCGCACCACCGCCGAAGAAATCTGGGCCGACACCGAAGGCAAAGTCGATATGCTCGTCTCAGGCGTCGGCACCGGCGGCACCCTCACCGGCATTGGCACCCTGATCAAATCACGTAACAAAGACTTCCGCTGCATCGCCGTCGAACCCGATGCCTCGCCCGTCCTCTCCGGCGGCAACCCCGGTCCCCACATGATCCAAGGCCTCGGCGCCGGCTTCGTCCCCGAAATCCTCAACACCAAACTGATCGACGAAGTCATCCGCGTCACCAACCAAGACGCCCTCGCCACCGCCCGCCGCGCCGCGCGCGAAGAAGGCCTGCTCGTCGGCATCTCCTCCGGCGCCGCCCTCTGGGCCGCCCTCGAAGTCGCCAAACGCCCCAGCTCCTTCGGCAAACTCATCGTCACCATCATCCCCTCCTACGGCGAACGCTACCTCTCCACCCCGCTGTTCGACGGCCTCACCGATTGATCGCAACCCTAACCCACACCCTGGTCGCCTTCATCACGACCCTCGGCTACGCAGGCATCGCGGCCCTGATGGCCCTCGAATCCGCCTGCGTGCCCATCCCTTCCGAACTCATCATGCCCTTCGGCGGCTACCTCGTCTCCATCCACCACCTCACCCTCCTCGGCGTCACCCTCGCCGGCGCCCTCGGCTGCAATCTCGGCTCAACCGCCGCCTACCTCGCCGGCGCCACCGGCGGTCGCCGCTTCATTCTCCGCTACGGACGCTATCTCCTGATCAGCCCCGCCGAACTCACCCGCATCGAAACCACCTTCGCCCGCTTCGGCGCCATCACCGTCCTCCTGGGCCGCCTGCTCCCCATCATCCGCACCTATATCTCTCTCCCCGCCGGCATCGCCCGCATGAATTTCTGGAAATTCCAACTCTACAGCCTCATCGGCTCCATCCCCTGGTGCTTCGCTCTGGCCTACGCCGGCCTGCGCGCCGGCACCGCCTGGAATTCCGCGCCGCTCCTGCACTCGACCCTACACATCATTACGCTCCTCACCGCAATTTTGCTCCTTTTCGCCGCCGCGTGGTACGGGCTGTATCGCTGGCGCGAGCGCAATTCCACAAAATAGAGATCGATGAAAGGCTAACATCCTCAAACAATATGACGATTAGTTTGATATTTGCAAAAAATTTTGTATAGACAGATCGTAATCGCATAAGTAAATTACGTGCATCTTTAAGTGTCTGACCGAAAATTAAGGTGAGTGATTTCAGTTGGTTATGATTCTCTATTGGTTGCGAATACAATGGAGGATCATGTGGCCTGGACTGAAATCACTCGGCGAGATCATGACAGGAGCGCGTTGCGGTATGCAAGCGACAGCACCGACGAGGAGTGGGCGATCATTGGGCCGTTTTTGGCGCGCGCGAGCAGGGTTGGGCGACCATCGATTCACAGCATGCGCACCATCTAGGTTGGCATCCAGTATCAGGCGACGGCGGGCTGCCAATGGCGAATGTTACCCAAGGATTTTCCGCCTTTCACGACGGTTCAGTATCATTTTTATCGCTGGCGGGACAGCTTCGTGCTGTTTTTGATCAACGAGGCGCTCGTCGCCGCGAGCCGCATCAGCGAGGGACGGGACGCTGCGCCGACTGCGGCGATCATCGACAGCCAATCGGTCAAGACGACCGAAAGCGGTGGTCCGGCTGGCTACGATGCAGGCAAGAAGATCAAGGGACGAAAGCGCCACATCGTTACCGACAGCTTGGGCAACCTACTGGACGTGATAGTGCACACGGCCGACATCCAGGACCGCGACGGTGCGCCTGCGGTGATCGAGAGCGTGCGGGACAGTTATCCCAGCCTCGTCAAGTTGTTTGCCGATGGCGGCTACGCCGGCGAGAAACTGCGAACTGCCATCGCTCACATCGAGAGCCTGGCCATTGACATCGTCAAACGATCCGACAGCGCTGCGGGTTTCGTTGTGCTCGCCAAGCGATGGGTGGTCGAGCGGACTTTCGCTTGGCTCAATCGTTGCCGACGCCTTGCCAAGGATTGGGAAGCCTCCATCGCTTCGTCAGAAGCCTGGCTGCTCATCGCCTCCATCCGCCGAACCGTCAGATTCGTCGCACGCGCATGAAAAAAATCAGACCAAATTACGAGTCAGACTCTAAGACAATTAAAATTCCGTATAGGGTAGGTGTATTCGCATTATGAGACGGCAATTTGGTTTTATCATAGGCGTACCGATATTCTTATCTGCATGCGCTACCCAGTACACGCCCGACCGTGCCCCAAAAATGTCCCAGATGTCAGCGAGATACCATTGCATGTGGGAGTGGGAGCATACGCCATGGGAGATACAACAAAGTAAATCCATCGCACTCAGAAGTATCGTCGGCGGCGCCATTGGAGGCGCCGCGTCTGCACTGGCTGATAATCAGAACAAGCCGCCGTCAATCCGGCCTTGGTTCAAGGCATGTATGGCTCGGCAAGGCTGGGACGGAGATGGAACGTGATAATAACTTAGTGCTTTCCTGCAACGTGGCTCGCTCGAGGTCAATACGAATCGAGGAGTCAGTGCAGTGATTTTCACCGCGTACTTTGATGAATCCGGCACTCATGGCGACACACCTACAATCATAATGTCTGCTTGGCTCGGGCACGCCTATCAATGGCGTCGCGTTGAAAAAAAATTGAAGCCTATAAAAGAGAAATTTGATTTTAAGGTTTTTCATTTTACAGATTGGAAGAATAGAACCGGCGAATTTCGTGGTTGGTCAGAACAAAAATGTGACGCATTGGCTGTTGATTTAATTGGTATATTAGAGAAACATTTAACTCAGGGCGTGACCGTTTTTTTGGAGCATTCGCGATATATGAATGAATATAAAGCTCCGCCTGTGCCACGAAAAATGCGCCTTGATAGCCAGTACGGTGTTTGTTTCCGCGCTTGCTTGTCTCACATTATTCGGGTCGTCGAGCGGCACGGAAACAGCCACAAGCTAAACGTAACGATTGAGAACGGACACAGAAACGTTAATGATTGCAATCGTATATTTTATGAATTCAAAGAATTCTGGCGTGAAAATAGCAAGGACGTTTTGGGGGAATTCAAAATTGACAGGAAAGACTCGTCGCCGCCATTAATGTTTGCGGATATGCTCGCTGCGGCCCATTCGAAGTTTCGCGAGCTTAAGGCTTTGAATGACCTCAAAATCAAAGAGTTGCCTTTATCTGAACCACCGCACAAGAGCGCGATTGCTATGATCGAACTTTCTCCTACAGCCCTCATCGAAATGAAAGTTGCGCATGAAGAATTAAAACGTTGACCTGCCCCCCTGAAATTCCTCCAAATTTAGGTAGAGTCCGCCCTGAAAGGACGGACGATGAAGAAGGCACGATTTACGGAAGAGCAGATCATTGGTTTGCTGCGGGAGCAGGAGGCTGGTGTTACGACGGCTGAGGTCTGCCGGCGGTATGGTTTCAGCGCGGCGACGTTTTACAAATGGAAGGCCAAGTATGGCGGGCTTGATGTGTCGGAGGCCAAGCGCCTGA
>JAKBBY010000116.1 GCA_021808315.1 Pseudomonadota bacterium
GCCGCCACGCCATGGGTGTGGATCACGCCCAACGTGTCATCGACTTTGGAAAATAGCTTGGTTTTGCCAAGCTTGTTCCAGGTCAGCCAAGGCAGCGCGCCCGAGAACACGCCGAGCACGATGGCTTCGAGGCCGTTAATATAGCCCGCCGCCGGCGTAATCGCGACCAAGCCCGCGATCATGCCGTTCACAGCACCCAAAACCGAGGGTTTGCCGAAGGCGAACACGTCCAGCATCAACCAGACCAAGAGCGAAACCGCCGTGGTCAAATGCGTGTTCAGCACCGCCGCACCCGCATCGGCATTGGCAAAATACGGATCGCCACCGTTAAAGCCGGACCAACCCAGCCAGAGCAAACCGGCACCGATCAGCGTGATCAGCAGCGAGTTGGGCGGGAACACTTCGCGATCCCGCGTGAGGCGCGGACCAATCACCGCCGCCGCCGTAAAGCCCGAGGCCGCCGCCGCCAAGTGAATGACATAGCCGCCCGAGTAATCGACCACGCCGAGCGAACCGAGCCAGCCACCGGCCCACAGCGAAAACGCGCCAATGGAATAGATGAAGGTGGTCCAAAGCGGGACGAAAATCATCCAGGCTTTGAAATTCATCCGCCCAAGCACTGAACCTGCCAAAATGATCGGGGTGATCGCGGCGAACACGAACTGGAAATAGACCAGCGTCGCCATGCCATAGCCCAAAGGCGGCATGCCGCCCGCCGCCGCTGGAATGATCGCTTGTTTTTCCTCGTTCCACGCCGATGTGATTTGCCCCGGATGGCCGATGAACGCGCCGAGCTTGCCAACATTCAGCCATGGCTTGCCGAACGACATATTATAGGCCCACAGCATCCAAACCACGAGCACGATGGCAAACGCATACAAGGCCATAAAGGCCGAGTTGATCGCCCATTTTTTCTTGACGACGCCACCATAGAGCGCAACCAGCCCAGGCACGCTCTGCAACCCAACCAGGGTGGCTGCGGTTAATTGCCAAGCGTTATCACCCGTATTGAGCCAACTCGGTGAAGGTACAAGCGACATTCGGTTTCTCCGTATTTCCCAGCCGTCTATGTTGCGGGTCCAAGCAGACCCGAGGCAGCAAACTGCACCGGAGAACGCTAAGCAGGGATCGTGCCAATCGGCTGCGCGCGCGCAATATTGGGGCAAAATCGCCCGATAGCGCGACCCGAACCGCCCTAAATCGTGAGGTTGCGCGAATTATTATCGAATTTTGGATAAAATTTAGGCAGTTATTTCGGGGCGCGCCCGTGCCAGGCCTCGGCCTCAATGGTGTTCAGCATGGCGCTGCCGGCCCCGCCAACCAGGCGCGCCAGGCTGAATTTCCGCCGGGGGCCGATGAAAGCGGGCTTCGCGTCCTTGCCCGCTTCGGCATGGATGATGCTGCGCACATCCCCCAGCGCATCAATCAGCCCGAGGCGCAGCGCCTTGCTGCCCAACATATAAGACCCATCAAACACCGCATCTTCGTGGTTTTCGATGGCCGCGCCGCGCCGCTCGCGCACCCAATCCTTGAATTGAGTGTGAATATCATCGAGCAAATCGCGGTTGAACGCCACATCGTCGGCCCGCTCCGGACTGAACGGATCATTGCGCAATTTATTGGCACCCGCCGTCACCACCCGGCGCTCAACGCCGATGCGCCGGATCAGATCCACCGCGCCAAAGCCGCCGCCAATCACCCCGATCGAGCCGACAATGCTCATCCGATTGGCAAAAATCTGGTCCGCCGCACAGGCGATCCAATAGCCACCCGACGCGCCAACATCGCCAATCACCGCCAGCACCCGCACATCGGTCTCAGCGGCCTTGCGCCTAATATACGCCCCGATCAGGTCCGATTGCACCGGCGAGCCGCCAGGGCTTTCAATCGCGAGGAGCAATAATTTTTGGCCCTGCTTGGCCTGCGCAAAGCCACGATCTAGCAGCGGCGCAAACCGATCAAGATTAATCGCCCCCTCGCGTGCGGCGATCACGCCGGTCAGGCGCACCACCGGAATCGTGGTCGGGCTCCACGGCATTTTCGCCGGGACAAACCGGCGCCAAGATTCAGGCAATCGGGAACGCAGAGCATCGAGCATGGGTGATCCTTATGGCAGGAGCGCGAGTTCGGTGAGGGCGCGCAGCAAATGCACCGGTAAATCATCCGCGATGGTGGTGCTACCCGCCGCGAGATCCGCCGGTGCATCGTCGGGCTTCAAATAGCGCCAGCCCTGAAACGGTTTGGTGCTGCGCGCCACCACCCGCACCAAAGCGGGATCAAGCACCAGCCCGGCGCAAGGCGCGCCGTCATCCCAAACATCCTCGATCACGTCGATCACGCGCTGGCGCACCAAAATGGCCCCGGTAATCACCCAATAAAGGGAGCCGCCTTGGATCAATTCCTCGGCGCGCTTGGGCATCGAGCGCGTCTGGTGGCGCAAGGGTGGGTCATTCTGCATCCGTCGGCGTTGGATTTCAGCCAGATGGCTGATATCGCGCACGCCGACGGCGAGTTTGACCAGATGGATCATGCCGCCTGGCGTGCCTCAGCAATCGCTGACCACACGCGCTCAGGGGTCGCAGGCATGTCGATATGGCGCACGCCATCCTCGGCCAACGCATCGAGCACCGCATTGATCAAAGCGGGCGGCGAGCCAACCGCCCCGGCCTCGCCCGCGCCCTTCACCCCAAGCGGATTGGTGGTGCAGGGGATTTCGAGGAACTCAACCTCAATGTCAGGCATGTCATCCGCGCGCGGCAAGGCATAATCCATGAAGCTGCCGGCAATGAGCTGGCCCGATTCCGGATCATAGGCGGTGTTTTCCATCAGCGCCTGCCCCAACCCTTGGGCGACGCCGCCATGCACCTGACCGCGCACGATCATCGGATTCACGATTTTGCCGACATCATCGCACACCAAATAACGCTGCACCGCAATCGTGCCGGTCTCCGGATCGATCTCGACTTCCGCGATATGGCAGCCATTGGTGAAGGTGTGGTGCGCGATGGTCGCGATTTCGGCGGTATCGAGCGCGTTGCCGTCGGTTGTGTCATCATGCAGCGTCGCGGCGAGATCCATCAGCGTGATTGAACGGTCGGTGCCGATGATTTTGAAGGCACCATCGGCAAATTCAATATCCGCCGCCGCCGCTTCCAGCGCCTCGCCCGCCGCTTTTTTGGCTTTTTCGATCAGGCTGGTGGTGGTCACCAAAATCGCCTGGCCTTCGGAATACAGGCTGCGCGCGCCGCCGGTGCCGCCGCCCACCGGAATCCGGTCGGTATCGCCCTGTTTGATCCGGATACGATCAGGATCGATGCCGAGCCGGTCGGCGGTGATTTGCACATAGGCGGTCTCGTGGCCCTGACCGCTCGATTGGGTGCCGACATACACATCCGCATAGCCATCGCGGGTGAAGCGGATTTCCGCGCGCTCTTCGGGCGCGCCGCCGGTTGCTTCCAAATAATAGGCCATGCCAATGCCGCGCCTTTTGCCCGCCGCCCGGGATGCCGCCTTGCGGGCCGGGAACCCTGTCCAGTCGATCATCTCCAAGGCGCGATCCATCACTTGGATGAAGTCACCGGAATCATAATTTTGCTGCATCGCGGTCAAATAGGGCATGGCGCTGGCGGGCACCATGTTGGCGCGCCGCAACGCCGCCCGATCGACCCCCAGCTCGCGCGCCGCCGCATCGATCAGCCGTTCGACCAGATAATTGCCCTCGGGCCGGCCCGCCCCGCGATACGCATCGACCGGCACGGTATGGGTGAACACGCCAAACACCTGCGCGTGGATGGCCTTGAAATCATAAACCGAGGCCAGAACCTTGGTGCCGAGCATGGTCGGGATATAGGGCGCGAAATTCGATAAATACGCACCCATATTGGCGATGTTGCGCACCCGCATCGCGAGGAATTTATGATCCGCATCCAAGGCTAATTCGGCTTCGGTAACGTGATCGCGGCCATGAGTGTCCGAGAGAAACGATTCGCCACGCTCCGCCGTCCATTTCACCGGGCGGCCCAGCTTGCGTGCAGCAAAACAAACCATCGCATGTTCCGGATAGACGAATAATTTCATCCCAAAACCACCGCCTACATCCGGCGTGATCACCCGGAACCGATCGGCGGGCACCTGAAACACCGCCTGGCTCAAAATATTTTTCAGCAGCCAGCCGCCCTGCGTGTTCGAGGTCAGGGTCCAGCGCTGGGTTTCGGCGTCAAAATCGGCCAAGGCCGCCCGTGGCTCCATAGCATTGACCACGATGCGGTTATTCACAATTTTGATCGCCGTCACATGCGCGGCTTGGGCGAACAGGGCGTCGACTTTGGCTTTATCGCCGGTTGCCCAATCAAACACCGTGTTGCGGGGCACATCCGCGCGCACCTGCGGTGCCGCCGGATCGCGCGCTTGGGCGAGGGCGGTGATTGAGGGTTTGGTGTCGTAATCGACCATGATCGCCTCGGCGGCATCGCGCCCGGCGCTGGCGGTTTCGGCCACCACCATGGCCACCGCCTCGCCCACATGGCGCACCGTGCCCTTGGCGAGGATCGGTCGCGGCGCATCGGCGCGCGCGGAGCCATCTTGATTGGTAATCGGCACCATGCAGGGGATCGGCCCAACCTTGTCCGCATCCAGATCAGCAGCCGTGTAAATCGCGACCACCCCTGGCAGCGCCAAAGCGGCGTTCGTATCAATCGCCTTGATCGTGGCATGGGCGTGCGGCGAGCGCAGAATAACCACATGCAAAGCACCCGGCTGGTTCACATCATCCGTGTAGGTGCCATGACCTTTGAGCAACCGCACATCCTCAACGCGCTTAACCGGCTGCGCCATTCCAAATTTTACCATGCTTGTCATCCCCGTGATTTCTCTCTCCAGGATATGCGTTGATTAGGAAAATACAAGTTGGGTCATGGAGGCTGGCCGGTTGGCCCATCGGCCCACATGGTGGTGTCGCCAAGCAGCATCGCATCCGATGCAATCATCCCTTCTGATAAAGTTGCGCGCCAGAACAATGGATTAGAGCCTTGTCCGTGAGCCCACACGGATGGAAAAGGCTTGAGCCCTCGGTCGATAGGCCCACAACAGGAGCACCAGAGCGCCGAGCGCGATGATCACGGACGGAATGGTGCCGCGCGGGCGATAAAAAAAACGCACATGGCTGGGTCCGGCAGGCAGCGCGACCGATTGAAACAAAGGCCCATGGCGTCCGACCGGCGCGGCCAAACCGTTGATCCTGGCATGCCAACCGGCGAACCATGCGACCCGTCGGATCAACAAGCTCGGGGCGCGGCATTGGGCCGACACGCTATTCCAGCCATCCGGCGTAAGTTGGCAGTCACGAGCGGCAAAAATGGCCGCTGGGTGTGGAAGTTCATAGATCGTCATGGCCTTGCCGCGAAAGACGGTTCGCACAGGGTCCGAAGCGGGTGCGGTGATCAAGCGCAAATCCGCGAGCGGTCCGGTAGGGGTGGAGCCGGTCCAAATCGCAACCCCCTTGCCCGTTTGATGTTGGATTTTATAGGTGAGAGTCGCGGATGGACGCACGCGGAGCGGACGGTTAAGCGTTATTCTCAAAAACCGGTCGTCAGGAACCCCCGCAAGATCGCGCTGCCCCTTGGCACAGATCGTTCCGGCGCAAAGGGTCAGCGATAACGGGCCGGTTGAGGCGCCAACATAGGTGCCGATCAGCACATCAACGGCAATGATCGGTCTCGCGGGTATCGCGGTGATGGGCGCAACGCCCTGTAAAATACGCTGACCGACGAGCAGCGACGCTTGCGTGGGATCAGCAACAAAGCTCGGTTTCGGTTTACGACGGAACGGGTCGCGACCCGGCAATGTCAGCACATAGCGCACCCCCACCGACTGATAGGATGCCTGCCGCTGCCGCACATAACGATTGAGCTGCTCAACCGTTGGCACCATATTGTGGGGTGAACCAAGCTGGTTAAAAACAAAATTCATCCAGGCTTGATCAATCGGTAATTGATTGGAATTGATCGACGCGAGGTGATCGGCCGCCGGATAATTTGCGGCGAACGGCAACGTGGTAAAAATTCTTGATAGGCCTTGGTGTTTTTTCAACCACGCCACGCCAGTCCGATGCACATGCGCATCATGAACCGCCGAAAGCTGGCCCGACGCAAAGCCTAACATGGCATCGCCAATCATGATCGCTGCCATTAGGCTGCGGGCGCTCGGGCTGGGCGTGCGTGTTAGCAATCCGAGCACCAAGATCGCGCTGATCAGATCCATCGAACAGGCGATCAGGCCAAATCCCCGCAAGTCCGGTGCGGCATGATACCAAGCCACGATCAACGGGATAATCGGCAGCACCGCGCCGCCCAGCAAACCCAGTCCAATCAGCGACACAACCAATGCCTGCCGCCGCGAGAGCGGGCCTTGTCGTTGCCACTGATCCAGCACCAAACCAGCCAGTATCAGCATGGCCAGATCCATCGCCGGGGCGACAAACCGGATCGTATCGGCGCGGGCGACCTCGGGGATCAAATTCAACCCTTGCCGCACAATGGGAACCCCAACCAACCGCAGCCCCCAAATCAAAATGAAGCCGCCGAGCGCAATGCCAAGTGCCCGGTTGCACCCCATTTTCACCTGTTGCGTTCCGGACCGCCAAACGCCGAACGGCCACGCCAAAGCGGCGATCACGGCAACCGGGCCGAACCAGGTGCCAATATCGTTCCAAGCGGACCCGAGATGTCGCGCTGCCGCGACGGGCAGCCCCGGTGGGTTCGCAACGCCGATCGGACCAAACAGAAACGGTAGCAGCTCCAAGCCATCGGCCTGACGCGACATGCGGCTACCCGCGAAGCCGCCATCATGCGGACCAACGAAGGCGTGCGATAGGTAATGAAGAAATGGCACGAGCAGGGGCAGCGTCATGAGCAGGCCGAGCGAACCACCAAGGCTGACCTTGCCAATGAACACCCAACGCGATGCGCCCATCGACGCAAAGCGCGCGATTGTCCAGGCCACGGCCAGCAACCCGCCAAAATAAGCAATTTCGGGGTATCCGGCATAAACCAATAGCGCGACGGCTATCGTGATCCACCCCCAGCCCAGCCTTTGTCCGGTTGCCGCAGCGCGGCCCGCGCGTTCAAGGCCAAGCAACAAAAGCGGGATAAAAGGCAATGGCGTTGCCGCATGAGGCACCATGAAAAAGGTACCACTCAGCGCATAGAGCGCCCCAGCAACAAAGGCGGCCAGGCGCGTGGCGCGCAATTCGGTTAGCAAAGCATAGAGCGTGATGCCGCTCAGCACCTGCAAGCACAGGCGCAGCAACAGCCAGCCATGCGGCAGAGCCAGCGTGAAGATAAAAGGGATGAAAAACGCCAAGGTCTGCATTTCCGCAGCCAGCGGCATCCCGATTCCGGTATAGGGGTTCCACCACGGCACAATGCCATGCAACCAATCATACGCGGCGAGGTGTCCCTGCGCCTCGGTAATCAAACCGATTGTGGGGTCAAACCAGTCGGGCGCGCCCCGATAAGGGCCAGGCACGCTGCTGGCCAAAAATGAGTAATAATAGATGGGATCAGCCTGCACAACGCCGAGCAGGAGCGATAGATTGCCAAGGCACGGAACCAGAATGAGCCCGACCAGCGGCCATGCGTGCCGCGTTTGCCCGAATTCAGCGACCCGACCGATTAATCTCCTCATGTCCAAGCCGCTTAACTCTCCGGGTGGTTGCGTCGGGCCGAGCGCGGGGCACAGCGTCGGCCCAACGGTTAAAAATCTATCAGAAATCCAAATGTCTGACG
>JAKBBY010000117.1 GCA_021808315.1 Pseudomonadota bacterium
AAGCGCCCAGACCTCCATTTCGCCGAAGCGCTGGCCGCCGAACTGCGCCTTGCCACCCAAAGGCTGCTGGGTGACCAAGCTATACGGGCCGATCGACCGGGCATGGATCTTGTCATCGACCATGTGACCGAGCTTGAGCATGTACATATAACCAACCGTAACCTTGCGTTCGAACTCTTCGCCGGTTCGGCCATCGCGCAGCACCATCTGCCCGGAGACATCAAGCCCCGCCTTCGCCAGCATCGCCTCGATATCGGTAATCCGCGCGCCATCGAACACCGGCGTCGCAATCGGCACGCCCTTGCGCAAATTCTCGCACAATTCGTTCAATTCGCGATCCGTCATCCCAGCGATTTCGCTGTTATAAATATCAAGCCCGTACACATCCTTGAGGCTGGTCAGCAAAGCCTGCCGCGCTTCGCCGTCACGACGATACGCATCATACAGCTCGCCGATTTGCCGCCCAAGATTGGCGCACGCCCAACCCAGATGGGTTTCCAGAATTTGCCCGACATTCATGCGCGATGGCACGCCCAGCGGGTTCAGCACCACATCGACCGGCGTACCATCCGCCAAGAACGGCATATCCTCGACCGGCACGACCTTAGAAACCACACCCTTATTGCCATGACGACCGGCCATCTTGTCGCCCGGCTGCAGCTTACGCTTCACCGCGACGAACACTTTGACCATTTTCATCACGCCCGGCGGCATCTCGTCGCCGCGCTGCAGCTTCTCCACCTTGCTTTCGAACCGGCTTTGCAGCTTTTGCACCGCCGCATCGAATTCGCGCCGCAGCGTCTCGATCTCGGCCATCACCGCATCATCCTGAACCGTCAGGGTGCGCCACGCGCCACGCGGGATTTCCGCGAGCACCTCCTCGGTGATCTCAGTGCCGCTTTTCAGCCCTTTGGCGCCCGCACCGGCCTTCTGGCCGAGCAGTTTTTCCCGCAAACGGCTGATGAAAGCGCGCTCTTGAATGCCGCGCTCGTCATCGCGGTCCTTGGCCAGGCGCTCGATTTCGGCGCGCTCAATCGCCAAAGCGCGCTCATCCTTGTCCACACCGCGCCGGTTGAACACCCGCACATCCACCACCGTGCCAGACACGCCGGGCGGCAACTTGGTCGAGGTATCCCGCACATCCGAGGCTTTTTCACCGAAAATCGCCCGGAGCAGCTTTTCCTCCGGCGTCATCGGGCTTTCGCCCTTCGGCGTGACCTTGCCCACCAAAATATCGCCGGGGTTAACCTCCGCGCCGATATACACGATCCCCGCCTCATCGAGGTTGCGCAAGGCTTCCTCGCCGACATTCGGGATATCGCGGGTGATTTCTTCCTGGCCAAGCTTGGTGTCGCGCGCCATCGACTCGAATTCCTCGATATGGATCGAGGTAAACATGTCATCGCGGCCGATCCGCTCGGAAATCAGAATACTATCTTCGAAATTATAGCCACTCCACGGCATGAACGCGCACAAGACATTGCGGCCCAGCGCCAATTCACCCAACTCCGTGGATGGACCATCCGCGATGATCTCGCCCTCGGCCACCCGGTCACCCACGCGCACCAGCGGACGCTGGTTGATGCAGGTCGATTGGTTGGAACGCATATATTTGCGCAGACGATAAATATCGACGCCAGCCGTCGTGCCATCCTCGCCAGTGGCCCGCACCACGATGCGCGCACCATCGATCTGATCGACCACGCCAGCGCGCCGCGCCACGATGGTCGCACCCGAATCGCGCGCGACCGCCGCTTCCATGCCGGTGCCAACCAACGGCGCATCCGAGCGGATCAACGGCACCGCCTGGCGCTGCATGTTCGAGCCCATCAAAGCGCGGTTCGCGTCGTCATTTTCCAAGAACGGGATCAACGCCGCCGCAACCGACACGAGCTGCTTGGGTGACACGTCAATCGCAGTGACTTCCTCCGGCTTGACCAAACGGAAATCGCCATTGCGCCGCACCGAGACCAAATCCTCGGTCAGTGTACCATCGCTGGTCTTCGGCGCATCGGCCTGCGCGACGGTGAGTTTGTCCTCCTCCATCGCTGACAGATACCGATATTCGTTCTGCACTTTGCCGTCTTTGACCATGCGATACGGCGTTTCGATGAAGCCGTACTTGTTGACCTTCGCATAGGTCGCGAGCGAGTTGATCAGACCAATATTCGGCCCTTCCGGCGTTTCAATCGGGCAAATCCGGCCATAATGGGTCGGATGCACGTCGCGCACCTCAAAGCCGGCGCGCTCGCGGGTCAAACCACCCGGCCCCAACGCCGAGAGACGGCGCTTATGGGTCACTTCCGAGAGCGGGTTGGTCTGATCCATAAACTGGCTCAACTGCGAGGAGCCAAAGAACTCCCGCACCGCCGCCGCCGCCGGTTTCGCATTGATCAAATCATGCGGCATCACCCCGTCAATATCGACAGAGCTCATCCGCTCGCGGATCGCCCGCTCCATGCGCAGCAGCCCAACGCGATATTGATTTTCCATCAACTCACCGACCGAGCGAACCCGGCGATTACCGAGATTATCAATATCGTCGATCTGGCCGCGACCATCCTTCAATTCGCACATGATCTGAATGGTGCGCAGAATATCGATTTTGCGCAGCACACGCATTTGGTCATCACACTCGATGCCCAGGCGCATATTCATTTTAACCCGGCCCACCGAGGACAAATCATAGCGCTCAGAGTCGAAAAACAGGCCGTTCAGCAGCGCCTCAGCGGTTTCGCTGGTCGGCGGCTCGCCCGGGCGCATCACCCGGTAAATATCAACCAGCGCGTCATCGCGATTGGCGTTTTTATCCACCGCCAGCGTGTTGCGAATCCACGGACCGTTCGATTGATCGATCGCGAGCGTCGGGATCGATTCCAGCCCCGCCGCCTCGAACACGGCCAGCTTCGCCTCGGAAATTTCATCGCCCGCATCGGCGAAAATCTCGCCGGTATTCGGGTCGAACAAATCCTCCGCCACATAGCGGCCAATCACATCATTGCGGCCCACCAGCACCCGCTTGGTGGTTTCGGCAATTTTCCGCGCCGCCCGCGCCGTCAGTTTTTCATCGGTCTTCGCAACGATTTCACCCGTGTCCGCATCGACCAGATTTTCCGAAAGCTTCACCCCGCGGAACGCCTCGACATCGAAGGGTCGCGCCCAGGCCAAATCACCCTGCGTGTCACGCACCTGCTCAAACACCACTTGGCGATAAAACGCGTTCAGAATTTCTTCCGCGTCCATGCCCTTGATTTCGCCAATTTCCAGCTTCTCGCCCTTGGCCTGCCGCGCTGCGCGCAACGCCTCGGTCGCCGCACTATCGAGCGCATAGAGCAGCGTGGTGACCGGCAATTTCCGCTTGCGGTCGATCCGGACATAAATCAAATCCTTGGCGTCGAATTCAAAATCGAGCCAAGAGCCGCGATACGGGATCACCCGTGCGGCGAACAAATACTTGCCCGATGCGTGGGTTTTGCCCTTGTCGTGATCGAAAAACACGCCGGGGCTGCGATGCATCTGACTGACAATCACCCGCTCGGTGCCATTGACCACGAAGGTGCCGTTATCGGTCATCAGCGGCATATCGCCCATATAAACGGGCTGCTCTTTAATATCGCGGATCGATTTCGCGCCGGTATCCTCATCGATATCCCACACGATCAGCCGCAGCACCACCTTCAACGGCGCGGCATAGGTCATCCCGCGCTGGATGCATTCCTCAACGTCGTATTTCGGCTCTTCCAGCTCGTAATAGACAAATTCCAAACGACCACGGCCAGTGAAATCCTCAATCGGGAACACCGATTTGAAAACTTCCTGCAAGCCCGTGGTGGAGCGCGCATCCGGCGTGACATGCATTTGTAAAAACGCGTCATAGCTCGCCCGCTGCACATCGATCAGATTAGGCATCGGCGTGACTTCAGGGATGCGCCCGAAGCTTTTGCGAATCCGCTTGCGGTTCACCGATGAAAGCCTGCTCGTGCCACCAATAATCACGTTCATATTTTGACCCTATCCCGATCTGCACCCACGCTGGCGCGCCCGAACGGCCCGCCACATTTCGCCCGCACGCAACCCCGGCATCGCCTTAATGCTGGGGCACAACGCCAAACAGGCGGGCGCCAAAAGGCACCCGCCGGTTCAACTCTAACAAGCCCCGTCCGCGCCCCACCGAGCCGCGAACGGGATATGGATTACTGGATTTCGACAGATGCGCCCTGCTCTTCCAGAACCTTCTTGATCTTCTCGGCTTCGTCCTTGGTCGCACCCTCTTTGACGGTCTTCGGTGCGCCTTCAACCAAGTCCTTCGCCTCTTTCAAGCCGAGACCGGTAATGGTCCGGATTTCCTTAATGACGTTGATCTTCTTGTCGCCACCCGACTTCAGGATGACGTCAAATTCGGTCTTTTCCTCAACCGGGGCCGCAGCCGCGCCGCCACCCGCCGGAGCCGCCGCAACCGCAACCGGTGCCGCAGCCGAAACGCCCCACTTCTCTTCGAGCAGCTTCGAGAGTTCTGCCGCTTCGAGAACGGTAAGAGCCGATAGTTCATCAACCAGCTTCGCTAGATCAGCCATGTTCGTGTGTCCTTAATATGAGAGTTTGTGTGGTTCCATGCAAGCGCTATTCGCGCCCGCCAATTCAAGCCCGTCAGGCCGCCTCTTCCGTGGTGGCGTCATGCGCCTTGGCATAGGCCCCAAAGACCCGCGCGAGTTGTCCAGCCGGTGCCTGCAACACGCCCGCCACCTTCGTCGCCGGCGCTTGGATCAATCCAAGCAGCTTGGCGCGCAGCGCGTCGAGCGAGGGCAGTTCGGCAAGCGCCTTGACGCCAGATGCATCGAGCATCTGCGTTCCCAAAGCACCACCGACCAGCACGAACTTCTCGTTGGTCTTGGCGAACTCGACGGCAGCTTTCGCCACAGCAACCGGGTCACGCGACCACGCAAGCGCGGTCGGACCTTTCAGCAGCGGCTTGATCCCGTCGAACCGGGTCCCATCCAGGGCGATATGAGCCAGACGGTTTTTCGCGACCTTGTATTGTGCACCCGCCGCCCGCATCCGCCGGCGCAACTCCGTGACATCGGCGACCGTTAACCCGTCATTGCGGGTGATGACGACCATCGAAGTCTCGGCGAACACCGTCGAAAGCTGGTCGACGAAATCACGTTTTTCTGCGCGATCCACGTCGGTCTCCTCGCTTTGGTTTTGCACGTTTGGACCGTACAAAACCGGGTTGCCCAGAGCGGCCAGGACCATCCCGGCCGCTCGCTCGCCTGTCCGTGAAACTGGAACCACCGGAGCATTGCTGCCCCGACACCCCATCTCCGGCTTGCGGGTTGCCCCCTTAAAACCCTCGCGGGTTACAGGCCGTCTTGGACAGGTTGATGCGCCGATTCAACATCAGCGCACCCTCATGACGGCGCCGGACCCTAGAATCCGCCGCCGCGCATTGGTCAATTTAATCAGGCTGCCAGCGTCGAGACATCAACCCGCACGCCAGGGCCCATAGTCGACGACAAAGCTGCCTTTTGCAAATATGTCCCCTTCGCGCCGGTCGGGCGCGCCTTCTGGATCGCATCGACCAGGGCCTTCGCATTCTCGACCAGCTTTTCGGTCTCAAAGCTCGCCTTGCCAATGCCGGCATGGATAATCCCGGCCTTTTCAGCGCGGAACTCAACCTGACCCGATTTTGCAGCCGTGACCGCGCCCTTCACATCCATCGTGACGGTGCCGAGCTTGGGGTTGGGCATCAGGCCGCGCGGGCCAAGAATTTTACCCAAACGGCCCACTAGCGCCATCATGTCCGGGGTGGCAATGCAGCGATCAAACTCGATCTTGCCGCCTTGCACCGCCTCAGCCAAATCATCGGCACCCACCACGTCGGCACCCGCCGCACGGGCTTCATCCGCCTTCGCGCCCCGCGCAAACACGCCAACACGCAGGGTTTTGCCCGTGCCATTCGGCAGCGAAATCAAGCCACGCACCATCTGATCGGCGTGACGCGGATCAATGCCAAGATTGAGCGAAATCTCGATCGTCTCATCAAACTTCGCCGTTGCATTGGTTTTCACCAAGGCCACCGCTTCACCCAACGCATAGGATTTGGCGTGATCAACACTCGAAGCCGCTTTAGCCAAACGCTTATTCTTTGCCATGATCAGCCCTCCACCACCGAAAGACCCATCGACCGGGCGGACCCGATCAACATGCGCACCGCGCCATCCACGTCATTGGCATTCATATGCACCATTTTCGTCGCCGCGATCTCGCGCAACTGGCTCATCGTCACCCGGCCCACCGTGGCGCCCTTGCCCGTCGTGGTCGAACCCTTGGTGATGCCCGCCGCTTTCTTGAGGAAATACGTGTTTGGCGGGGTTTTGGTGATGAAGGTAAAGGTGCGGTCACCATAGGCGGTGATCACCACGGGCACCGGCATACCCACTTCCATCCCTTGAGTCGCCGCGTTGAAATCCTTGCAAAATTGCATGATGTTCAACCCGCGCTGACCGAGCGCCGGGCCAACCGGCGGCGACGGATTGGCCTTACCGGCCGGAATTTGCAGCTTGATATAGCCAACAATCTTTTTCGCCACGCGGCGATACTCCTCAATCTGATGGCCTCGCCGAAGCGAGAAACGCCAATAGACCGCGGTACAACCGGCCGAACCAACCCTGGTTCAACCTCCCGCGTTCTGGTGAAGCGGCGGCTATAGCGTCTTGCCCCGCCGCTGTCGAGTCGCTTCTGCTTCCCTCTCCGCGCATTGCCAATCACCCCCACGCGCCCCATCTCCACCCCATCATTCGTTCGCGAAATTTCCAGCACGGAGACTGCCCGATGAAAACCCGCTCGCTTGGCGGCTTGACCGTCTCTGCCCTCGGCCTTGGCTGCATGGGCATGTCCGATTTCTATGCCGGCCGGGATGATGCCGAATCCCGCTTAACGCTGGAGCACGCGCTTGAGCGCGGGATCACCTTCTTTGACACCGCCGATATGTATGGCTTTGGTGACAACGAAATTCTGCTCCGCCCGTTCCTCAAGGCGCATCGGAGCAAAATCGTCCTCGCGACCAAATTCGGCAATGAATTCACCGCTGATCGCCAGCGCGTCGGCGTCAATGGTCGCCCCGAATTCGTCAAGCGCGCCTGCGATGCCAGCCTGTCACGCCTCGGCATCGAGACCATTGATCTCTATTACCAACATCGCGTTGATCCGAACGTGCCAATCGAAGAGACCGTGGGCGCGATGGCCGATTTGGTCAAAGCCGGCAAAGTCCGCCATCTCGGCCTCTCCGAAGCCGCCCCCGCCACGCTGCGCCGCGCTGTCAAAATCCACCCGATCAGTGCGCTGCAAACCGAATATTCACTCTGGACGCGCGATCCGGAGGGCGAATTGCTGGCAACGGTGCGCGAACTCGGCATTGGCTTCGTGCCCTATTCGCCGCTCGGTCGTGGTTTTCTCACCGGCGCGATCACCAAACCCGAGGATCTCGCCGCCGATGATTGGCGGCGCCATAATCCGCGCTTTCAGGGCGAAAATTTCGCGAAAAATCTCAAGCTGGTCGAGGCCGTGCGCGATTTGGCGGCCCAAAAAGGCTGCACGCCGAGCCAATTGGCGCTGGCCTGGGTGCTGGCCCAGGGCGAGGACATTGTGCCGATCCCCGGCACTAAGCGCCGCACCTATCTCGATGAAAATATCGGCGCGGTGGATGTGACGCTGACGGTCGATGATCTCGCCATGATCGACCGGATCTTGCCGCCGGGCACCGCCGCCG
>JAKBBY010000118.1 GCA_021808315.1 Pseudomonadota bacterium
GCCAACAGCAGCCGCTTATATAGAAATTCTAACCATAATGAATGACGATACCGATCATCTTTGCCAATAAACGAATCGTTATACGCGAAATCCTTATTGCCCGTGTTATAAGGTGGGTCGATCAAAATACAGCGAATCCGCCCGGCATGAGTCAATCGCAACACCCGTAAAGCGTCCCAATTATCACCCTCGATAACCAGATTGCGCCACCCGCCAGCTTCGTTTGGTTTGGTGGACAAGCCGGGGTCAAGATCAAGCACCACGTAATCATCATTGACCGCCCGATCCGGCTCGATACCTTCTCGTTCCCAGCGCAACCCATAACCCTGCATCGCATCGCGGCGCTCAAGCAGGCGGATCAATTCATCGCGCGTCAGTTCGCTATATCGATTGCTCATCCACCTTTATTAGCTTGCGCAAAGCCAGCCGTCACCCCGGCGAGCAACGGGTAGCATCCCCTGCTAATTCGATACCCTAGCTGAGCGCAGAAACCCCTACCCACCCTTGCGATAATCATGCAGCACCCGCCCATAAGGCAGCGTCAAATCCGCAATGAAATGCAGCCCGCCCACCACCCGGCGCACCGGCAAATCGGCCAAGGGCGCGTTCACATGCGCGTTCAACTGCAACCGCGCCGGGCCGGACCAGCCGCCTTTCACCTGAATATCGGTCAAATTATACCCGACAAGCTGGCTAATCGCCGGCGTGCCGTCCACATCGGGAATAATTTTCAAATTCACCTGCGTCCGGCTCATCTTTTTAATAATCGACGCACTGCTGCACTGCTTCTGCCCGTCCACATCGTACAGCATGTTCTGATGCTTATAGCCCATCGTCGCCACCGCCACGAGCATATCCGCATAGCTCAGCCGCCCGGTCAGCGTGTCATGCACCACCGCGAGCGAAGGCGCGCCATATTTCTTCGGAAACCCCCAAATCTCCCGCCCGCCCGCAATCGGCGGCTCATCATCCAAATACATCTGCGCCGTGAAATTCACCGCCTGCCCATGCAGTAACGCCGGGATCACAATCCCCGCCTCGGTATAATCGCCAAACCCCGCCGAATCCGGCATCCGGATCACCTCAAACAACACCGTCCCACTCCCATCCGGCTCCAACGGCTCAGGCAGCGCAGCACGGATCGCCTCGGGATCGGACAGATACGTAACAATCAAATATTCCCGGTTAATGAACCGATACGGCCCCCGTGGATAGGAAGGCGACGCCATCGGCATCGAAGGGATGGTCAACACATCGTCTGGTTTCATGGTCACTCTCGTCCGTCAGGAGAAGAAAAATTACGGGGCAAACCGGTGGAGAATAACGCCCTCCAGCGGGTCGGTCGGCTCAGTCCACGGCGCTTGCTCCAACGCCGCCCGCGTTTGCGCATAACCCGCATTCCAGCGCGCCCGAATACTCGCACCGCTGAAATCCAAATCCTTGCTCTGATCATCCTCCGGCAAGCTCGGGGCCAGCAGCGCCACCACATGCATCTGCGTGGTGCAGCCATAGCTCGCTAATTCCGCAACCTCATTGCTCATCTGTGCAGAGTCCGGCAAACGCTGCGCCAAATTGGCAATCACATGCCGCAATTTATGCATCTCGCGCTGGCGCTGCACCTGGCTGCGTGAGCGTGAGGCAAATTGCACATCCTTCTGCCGGTTCAACACCTCCGCCATCGTCACCGGCTCCGGCCCGTCCGGGTTCCACACATGCACCGAAAACACCAGCGCATCGCGGCGCGGATTATCATCGAAAATCGCCTCCAGCGGCGTGTTCGAGAGAATCCCCCCATCCCAATACAGCTCGCCATCCACCCGCACCGGCGGAAACGCCGGCGGCAACGCGCCCGAGGCCATCACATGCTCAACGCAAAATACCTGCTCGCGACTATCAAAATAATGCATCTGGCTGGTGCAGACATTCGCCGCCCCCACCGAAATTCGCGTCTCATGCCGGTTAATCCGGTCAAAATCGACCAGACTGCTCAGCGTCTTGCGCAGCGGCCCGGTTGAATAATACCCGGCATGCTCAGCCCCCAACGGCCAGTTCTGCCCCAGCATCGCCATCGGGTTCGGCCAGAAAAACGCGGGCAACCCGCCCCACATCGTCATCACCCGTGAGGCCGGCGCCCCGCCCGGCAGCGCCGAGAGCGCATTCACCGGCAGCGCATACTCAACCCGGTCCCAAAATTCCATCAGCCGGTCCAGCCGGTGCTCCGGCTCATTCCCCGCAATCAACGCCGCTGTAATCGCGCCAATCGAGGTGCCAATCACCCAATCAGGTTCTACGCCCGCCTCATGCAGCGCCTGATAAACCCCGGCCTGATACGCCCCAAGCGCACCGCCGCCTTGCAGCACCAGCACGCACTGATCCGCGCGCGCCGGAGCCGCTTTGCTCTTTCGCTCTGCCATGTCCGCTCCCCATCAGGCCCCTGCGGAGCCTTGTTCAATGCGCAATCTGTTCACGCAGCGCCGCCCGGCGCAATTATCCCGGCGTGCAAGCCAGCATCACAATGCCCCGATGCATATGCACCACATGCAACTGGCACATCATCGTGTCCGTCGGCGCCATTTTATTGTGCTGCATCATGTCGGCATGCAGCATCGCCATCGTCTTGGCATCAATCTTCATCTCGAATTCAACCGGCTTGCCCATCACCATCGCGCCCTTGGTGTAAATCTTCCCACCCGGCATCGGCGTCATGCCGCTCTGATCCGCGCGCGCCACGCCCAGCGCCGCCCCACAAATCGCCGCCCCACAAATCGCCGCCGCCACAATCAAGCTCCGAAAATGCATCATTCCGTCTCTCCTGTTATGTGTTACCAGCCGCCAAGTGAAAATCTTCTAGCCTGACCGCGAAGCCTAAAGCCAATACCTTTTGCTTATCGAACGATAACCAACCGCATCAGCCCGCCCCATAACGGCGCAAAAAAGCTTGCGCACCCGCCAGCCTTTGTGCAATGTTAGTTTTGATGACATTTGGACCCGCCACCCCCGCGCAGCGTCTCTCAATCGCCATTCTCCAGCGCTTTACCCTGGTGATGAACCTGTTCCTGCGCGCCCTCGCCGCCGATGCGTATGCCGCCCGCCTCATCGCCCCCTTGCGCGCCGAAGCCTGGAACCGGGTGCATCGCATCGCCATGCGCTTCAAAGCCCGCTTGCGCCGCCCCGCGCACCCGCAAGCCAAACCCCGCCCAAACCGGCCCGCCCGGCGCGCAAACAAATCCCCGCGCCCCTCCAACGCCCATGGCTGGCTGCGCCGCGTCGCCCCCGGTGCGGCCTTCGCCTGCGCCTGCGCCAAGCTGCAAGCCCTGCTGCATGACCCCGATTGCCAAACGCTGCTCGCGCACGACCCACAGCTCGCATCCATCATCCGCCCGCTCTGCCGCCTTGCGCGCCTTACCCTCGCCCCCGCGCCAAAATTTTCCCCGCCACCCCCCATCACCCTCCCGCCCATCCCGCCCGACCCAGGGCCAGACCCGCGCTACACGCTGCCCCTCCGGCTGCGAAATTTTATCGCCGCCAGCCTCTAGCGCCCACGCACGCCTAAATCATTACGATATAACAACAAAAACCCGGCGCAAATGCCCTGATTTGACATCCGGCCCAATCTGCGACACCGGATTGCCATGCGTCATTTTCTCGATTTCGAAAAGCCAATCGCCGAGCTAGAGGCGAAAATCGAAGAGCTGCGCCGGATGACCGATCCGGGCGCCCTCAATATCGCCGAAGAAGTGGCCCTCCTGTCGGATAAAGCCGAACGCCAGCTTCGCACCGTCTATGGCAAACTCACCCCCTGGCAAAAAACCCAGGTCGCCCGCCACCCTGAGCGCCCAAAATCCAAAGACGTGATCGCCCGCCTGATCACCGATTTCACCCCCCTGGCCGGTGACCGGGCCTTCGCCGAAGATGCCGCAATCATCGCCGGCCCTGGCCGGTTTCGTGGCGAGCCGGTCATGGTCCTCGCCATCGAAAAAGGGGCCGATACCGAATCCCGCCTGAAACATAATTTCGGCATGCCCCGCCCCGAAGGCTATCGAAAAGCCCGCCGCCTGATCGACCTTGCTGGCCGATTCGGCCTGCCCATCCTGTCCTTCGTCGATACCTCCGGCGCCTATCCCGGCATCGACGCCGAAGCCCGTGGCCAAGCCGAAGCCATTGCCCGCGGGATTGATGCCGGCCTCGCCGCCCCGGTCCCCTTCATCGCCACCATCATCGGCGAAGGCGGCTCCGGCGGTGCCATCGCCATCGCCGCCGCCGATGCGGTGCTGATGTTCGAGCACGCAATCTACTCGGTTATTTCCCCCGAAGGCTGCGCCGCCATTCTCTGGGAAGACCGCGCCATGGCGGCCCAGGCCGCCGAAGCGATGAAAATCACCGCCCAAGACCTAAAACGGCTCGGCATCATCGATCGCATCGTCCCCGAACCCCTCGGCGGCGCCAATCGCAACCCCGATGCCGCGATTGACGCCCTGGCCGATGTCATCACGGCCACCCTCGCGCCCCTGAAATCCCTGACCCCGGAAGCCCTCAAGCGCAAGCGCCGCGATAAATTTCTAGCCATCGGCCAAGGCCCCATCGGCTAACCTCCCTTGTAGCGCGCCCGCCGCTATGGCAAGGCGAGACCATGCACAAGATAAGTGATTCCCACGCGATCGCCCTCGCGCCGCGTGATGATTTAGTCGCGCTGGATCGCCAATTCGTCGCCGCCCTGCAACGCGACGATGCGGAGCTCCATGCCAAATTAATGCGCGCCCGCGCCGAGCCGGATGCGATCGATAAGCATGACGAAGCGGCCCTGATCATCGCCCTCGCGCCCTATCTGGTCACCCAACTCGGCAGTTTGTTCGGAATCGAGGGCGAACTCGCCGCCATCGCCGCCCAAACCGCGATGCGCGATCCGATCCGCACGGTCAAACGCAATTTTGTCCAGCGCAGCGCGGTCAAACAATATCCCAACCCCGCCGAATCCGCCGGTCCGGCCCTGCGCGCGGCTCTCGAAGCCCGTGGGGTCACCCCGTTCAATGAGCTGAATTTCGCCCGCGCCGTGCTCGATTTCGAGGCCGCCAACGACCAAGACTCGCTCGATCTCGCGCGCGAATACGCCGCCTGGGCCGCCCTGACCCATGCCGGACGCGCCGCCCATCATGGCGATGTGCTATTTCTGATCCCGCGCAAACTCAACCCCACCAGCCTCGTCGCGGTCGAGACCATCGAGCGCGATGGTGTGACCATGCTCCGCCTGCCCGAGCATGAATGGCGCGCCCGCGATGGTTTTTCGCTTACCGATCAGGGTATGACCACCGCACAGGGCCTCGATCAATCCAATTACTGCATCTGGTGCCACGAACAGGGCAAGGATAGCTGTTCGAAGGGCCTGCCGGATCGCAAAGCGGGAGGCTTTCAAAAATCACCCTTCGGTGTCGCGCTCGCCGGTTGCCCGCTCGAAGAGCGTATCAGCGAAATGAACATGCTGCGCGCGGGTGGTGATCTGCTCGGCGCGTTCGCCACGATTCTGATCGATAATCCCATGGTCGCGGCGACCGGCCACCGGATTTGCAATGACTGCATGAAATCCTGCATTTTCCAAAAGCAGGAACCGGTTGATATTCCCCAGGCCGAGAGCGCCATTCTGCGCGATGTGCTCGCACTCCCTTGGGGTTTCGAAATCTATGCCCTGCTCACCCGCTGGAATCCGCTCGATATTCGTCGCCCAATCGAGCGCCCCGCCAGTGGCCGCGCCGCCCTGGTGGTTGGGCTTGGCCCGGCGGGCTTTACCCTTGCCCATCATCTGCTCAATGAGGGCCACAGCGTCGCAGCCATCGATGGTTTGAAAATCGAGCCGTTAAATTTCGATATTTCCACGCCGGTGCGCGATGCCGCCACGCTGTTCGAGAATTTGGATGACCGGGTGATGGCCGGTTTCGGTGGCGTGGCTGAATATGGCATCACCGTGCGCTGGAACAAAAACTACCTGAAACTCATCCGCCTGTTGCTCGAACGGCGCAGCCGCTTCGCCGCTTTCGGCGGTGTGCGCTTTGGTGGCGGCGCCACCCTCTCGATGGACGATGCCTGGGCGATGGGCTTTGACCATATCGCTCTCTGCATGGGCGCAGGCCGACCCACCGTGCTCGATATCCCCAATGGTCTCGCGCGCGGCGTGCGCCAGGCTTCGGATTTCCTGATGGCGCTGCAACTCACAGGGGCTGCCAAGGCGGAATCGATTGCGAATCTCCAGCTGCGCCTACCCATCGTGGTGGTCGGCGGTGGCCTCACCGCCATCGACACGGCGACCGAAAGCCTCGCTTACTATGTGCGGCAAGTCGAAAAATTTGCACTGCGCTATCGTATTTTGGTGCATGAGCGCGGCGTTGCCGCCGTGCGCGCTGGCTGGTCCGCCGAGGATACCGCCATTGCCGAAGAATTCCTCGCCCATGAAGCCGCGATCAGTGCTGAGCGCAAAGCTGCTTTGGCAGAATCGCGCCCGCCGCATTTCGCGCCTTTGTTGGAATCCTGGGGCGGCGCCACCATCGCCTATCGCCGCCGCCTGATCGATGCGCCAAGCTACACCCTCAATCACGAGGAAGTCGCCAAGGCGCTCGAAGAGGGCGTCAAATTTGCCGAAAATCTGACGCCGGTTGCCGTTGAGCTCGACGCGCATGGCCATGCAGTCGGGTTGCGGGTGCGCCGCGATGATACCGATTTTGTGCTGCCCGCCCGCGCCATCTTGGTGGCGGCGGGCACCCAGCCCAACACTGTGCTTGCGCGCGAGGACGGGCGGATTCTGCTCGATGGCAAATATTTCCAAGCGATCGACCCTTCAGGCGATAAAGTCAGCCCCGAACGCGCAACCGCCAAGCCCACGACCACCGATGTGCTGATGCATCGGGCCGCCGATGGCCGGATGATCTCATTTTTCGGCGACTTGCACCCGTCATTTTTTGGCAACGTGGTCAAAGCCATGGGCAGCGCCAAGCGCGGCTACCCGATTGTCTCCGCCCTGATGAATGCGCGGCCCGCCGCAGGCCATGACCCGCTCGCACAATTGCGGGCGGCCTTGGATGTGTATGTCCATGCAGTGCATCGCCTGACCCCAACGATTATCGAAGTGGTGCTGCACGCCCCCGCCGCTGCGCGATCCTTCAAGCCGGGTCAATTTTTCCGCTTGCAGAATTTCGAGAGCGAGGCGCCGGCTTGGGAGGAAACCATCGCGGATCCATCGGGCGTCGGCAGCCAAAAATTGCGCACCGTGCTGGCGATGGAGGGGCTTGCGATGACCGGCGCGAGTGCCGATGCCGAACGCGGCCTCGTTTCGGTGATTGCTCTCGAAATGGGTGGATCATCGGATTTATGCGCCCATTTGCGCAAAGGTGAGCGGGTGGTGCTCATGGGCCCCACCGGCACGCCAACTGATATCGCGCAAAACAGCACGGTCGTGCTGGTCGGCGGCGGGCTGGGTAATGCTGTGCTGTTCTCGATTGGCGCGGCTTTGCGTGCGGCGGGAAGCCGGGTGTTGTATTTCGCTGGCTATAAGAAATTGGCTGATCGCTATCACGTCGAGGCGATTGAGCGGGCGGCGGATGTGATCATTTGGTGCAGTGACGAAGCCCCCGGTTTTGTGCCGGGGCGTGCGCAGGATCGGCATTTCGTGGGCAATATCGTCGATGCCATGGTGGCGTATGCGACAGGCG
>JAKBBY010000119.1 GCA_021808315.1 Pseudomonadota bacterium
CCACAGACATCAACATAATACTCACTCGCGCAAGCATCACGCCAATACCCAGGCAGCCAAACGCCACCAACGTATCCCTTCCTAGCCTATTCACAAACCTCAAAGAACAAAAAGACGGGATCAAGGACCCCGTCGAAACTTCGAAACCGACTGCGACATCCGACGTCACCGCCGATGGCCAAGAGATATGACAATCGCGTGTCGCCGTCAACCCCTCGTCGCACACCATTCCTGAAACCAGGCGACGAAGCGCGGCACGCCATCGCGCAGGCTGGTTTTCGGCGAAAAACCGGTCAATTCGGCCAACGCGGCAATGTCGGCGCAGGTCTCCACCGGATCGGCGGCAGGGCGCGGTTGATCGGTGATGATCGCGCGGCGACCGAAAGCGGCTTCCAACGCAGCCACCAAATCCGTGACCAATTCCGCCCGGTGATTGCCGATATTAAACAGCCGATGCTCGCCGTCTGCCGCCGGTGGATGGTCGATCACGCCAAGTAAACCTTCAATGATATCATCGATATAGGTGAAATCGCGCTTCAATGTGCCGCCATCATAGAGCGTAATTGGCCGCCCGGCGGTAATGGCTTCGGCGAAGCCGAAATAAGCCATATCCGGTCGGCCCCATGGCCCATAGACCGTGAAAAATCGCAACCCTGTCTGGCGTAAGCCGAATTGATGCGCGTAGGCGACACTCATCATCTCATCGGCGCGCTTGGTCGCGGCGTAGAGTGAGAGCGGATGATCCGCCCGCGCCGCCTCGCTATACGGCAGCGCCGATCCCGCGCCATAAACCGAGGAGGAGCTGGCATAAACCAAATGCCGCAAGCCCGGCATGTGGCGCGCCAATTCGAGGATCGACAAATGACCAGTCATATTGGACGCGGCATACGCAAACGGCGCCTCGATTGAGTAGCGCACCCCGGCCTGGGCGGCGAGATGAACGATCACCTCGACCGGCTCGATCGCGGCCCGCAATGAGGCATGATCCGCAATATCGAGCTGGATAAATGAAAAATCGGGACATAGCGCGAGCTGCGCCAGCCGTGCCTGCTTGAGCCGAACATCATAATACGGATTTAAATCATCGACGCCGATCACCCTCGCGCCGCGATCAAGCAAGGCTTTGGCCGCGTGAAACCCGATGAAGCCGGCAGCGCCGGTCACCAGCACGCTCATGGCGTTGCCCCGGTCAGGCGATCTTCGACCAATTCCAGAATGATATGCCCAAGGGTGATGTGGCACTCTTGAATGCGCATCGTTTCGGTATCCGGCACGATCAATGCGTGGTCACACCAAGCCCGCGCCGGACCGCCATCGCCGCCGAGCAAGCCGACCGTGGTGATGCCGAGTTGCCGGGCGGTTTGCAAAGCACGCAAGATATTCGCGGAACGACCGGAGGTGGTGATGGCGAACAACACATCGCCCGCCTGTCCTAGACCTTGCAATGGTCGTGCAAATATCTCATCGAAACCAAAATCGTTACCCGCCGCCGTGAGCATCGCCGGATCGAGCGTTAAAGCCAGGGCCGGCCAGGAATTACGCACCACAGTCCCGCGCAGGCGGACCAGCAATTCGGTTGCCAGATGCTGGGCATCCGCCGCCGAGCCGCCATTGCCGCAAAACATCAGCTTATGCCCCGCCGCAATGGCCTGGGCGCAGCGATCGACCACGGCGATAATCGGCGCCGGATCGCTGGCCAAGGCTGTTTTCAACGCGGCTGATCGCCACAGCGATTCCTGGATGCGGTTGATTTCTCGCATAATTGCGTCCTTCATGCGGTCACGAAGGGCCGGTCTAGCATTGCCCATAAAAATGGACCAGCGATCACGCATGATCGCTGGTCCAGAGTAACGCGATGACGGGGAGATCATCGCGCCGAAATCGATAATCGCGACCGACTTACGGCATCAGCACGCGATTAATCACTTGAATCACGCCGTTTGATTGTTTGACGTTGTAAATAATGATGTTGGCCGCCCCGCCTTTGGCATCGGTCACCACGATGTTGTGCGGGCCATTCATGGTGAAGGTAAGCGGCGCACCATTCAGTGTTTTGAGCGTGGCTTTGCCGCCATGGCCGTGAATCAGCGCGGCGAGTGCGCGGAATGTGTAGTCACCCGGGACCACGTGATACAGCAAAATCGATTTCAGTTCGGCCTTGTTCGCTGGCTTTAACAAACCGGGCACGGTGCCGGCCGGCAGCAGATTGAACGCCTCGTTGGTGGGTGCGAACACGGTGAACGGACCTTTGCCTTCAAGGGCGGAGACCAGCCCGGCAGCCTTCACGGCAGCGACCAGCGTGGTGTTGTCCTTGGAGTTCACTGCGTTTTGCACGATGTTCTTGGTGGGATACATCGGTGCCCCGCCGACCATCACGGTGCCGGACATCGCCGCCGCAGCGGTCCCTGCAAAGCCGAACATAATCGTTGCGGCTAAGAGTGCGCGCTTCATTGTCATCGAGAAACTCCTGAATTTTTGGATGTTAACGGTTGGTATCGGGATTACCGCCAACCGGGCGCATCGGATGCGCGACCGATCCAATCACTCAGGCGTTCGAGATCACGTTACTGTGATTAGCTGCGATAGGCGCCGTTGATATCGACATAGCCATGCGTCAAATCGCAGCCCCAAACCTGCGCGCGACCCCGCCCGAGTCCCAGATCCACGGCGATGCGGATTTCCGATCCGCGCATATGGGCGACCACCGGCGTCTCATCATAGCCCGCGACGATCTGACCATCGCGCGCCATCCAGACCCCGCCAATCGCCACCGCCAGCCGGTCACGATCCGCTGGTTCGCCCGCCTTGCCCACCGCCATGACAATCCGGCCCCAATTCGCATCCTCGCCGGCAATCGCGGTTTTCACCAAGGGCGAATTGGCAATCGCGAGACCGATGCACCGGGCCGAGCGGGCAGAGACAGCGCCGGTCACGGTGATGTCGATCAGCTTCTGCGCGCCCTCACCATCGCGCACGACCGCTTGTGCCAGATCATGCAGCACCGCCTTCAGCGCGTTGCGAAAGCTGGCCAAGCCTCTTATGTTCTGCACCGGCGGGTGCGCTGCCTGGCCGGTGGCGAATAATAGCAACGTATCCGAGGTCGATGTGTCGGAATCGACAGTGATGCAGTTGAAACTCGGCTCAACGCCGGATTTCAACAGCGATTGCAAAATCGGCGCGGGGATTGCTGCGTCGGTCACCACGAAGGCCAACATCGTCGCCATATCGGGCGCGATCATGCCGCTGCCTTTGGCGATCCCGCTGATCCGCACCTCCACACCGCCAATGCGCGCAACGCGGGTCGCGCCCTTGGGAAACGTATCGGTGGTCATGATCGCGCGGGCGGCTTGGCACCAATGATCCGCATCCAGCCGCCCGGCCAGTTCGCTCATCACCGCGACCATCCGCTCAGCGGGCATCGGCTCGCCGATAACGCCCGTTGACGCGGTGAACACGTCCTCAGGCGTGCAGCCCAATGCGTGCGCCGCCGCCGCTGCAGTGCTGCGCACGGCGTTCATGCCAGCAACGCCATTGAAAACATTGGCGTTTCCAGCGTTGATCAGCAGGCCCCGCGCCTGCCCAGCGGGCAGAATTTGCCGACACCAAACCACCGGCGCGCCAGGACATTGATTACGGGTAAACACCCCGGCCACGGTGGTGCCGGGGGCGAATTCGGCCAACATCACATCGGTGCGGCCTTGATAGCGAATGCCCGCTGCCGCCGTGGCGAACCGCACGCCGGCCATTGGCGGCAAGTCCGGAAACGCGACCGCCAAGGGCGAAATCGGCAGAGGGCCCGCCATGGCGGATTATTTCGGTGCCGTTGATGTGGCACCCGGCTTGGCCGGCGCCGCATCAGCCGGCGCGGGCGTGGCGGTGATCGGCGTGCCATCTGGGTTGAACATGCTGATTTTCACGCTGGCGCGGGCGTTCGCCATGGTTTTGTTGATCCATTGCTCGGCTAATTTGCGCTTGATCGTGCTTTCCACATCAGCCAGGGCGGGCACCGGCTTGAGCCGCTTGCCTTCAGACAGGATCACGTGCCAGCCGAACGAGGATTGCACCGGGGTTTTGGTGTAGGTGCCCGGCTTGAGCGCGAAGGCCGCATCGGCAAATGGTTTGACCATGTCGTTGCGGGTGAACCAGCCGAGTTCGCCGCCATCCTTGCTCTGAGGGTTATATTTCGCGGCCAGGGCTGCGAATTTCGCACCGGCCTTCAGCTTGGCGATCACTTTCTCGGCCTGCGCCTTGGTTTTGAGCAAAATCTGGCTCGCTTTGACCTCATGCGGCTGTTTTTTGTCGACATAATGAGCCTTATAATACGCGTTGACCGCTGCCTCGGTGAGGTGCGGCTCGACCTGCGCGCGGAGATAGGCGGTCTCCAGCACGCGATTCTCGGCATGTTTGACGGCGGCCTGCACATCTTTTTGTTTGGCAATATCGGTTTTGCGGGCTTGCACCAGCAACGCGCGCTCTTCGATCAGCCGGTTGAGCAAAACCGGGTAAAGCTGCTGCGGGGGCGCATTCTGCAATTGCGGCGGCAAGGCTTGCGCCGCGTGCGCGACATCGGCGAGGTGAATGGCATGACCATCGACGGTTGCCACCACTGGATTTTTGGCGATGACCTGCTTGGCCGCCGCTGCCTGGGCGCTGGTGCTCGGCGTGGCGTCCGGCTTGGCCATCGGCGTGGTTGCTGACGCGGGTTGCGCCGCCGGGTTCGCGCGCGCAAGGCCGGTGCCGGCACCCAGCGCCAGCAGAGAAAGCAGACCAGTCATCAGCATGGGGGCAGAACGCGACATCGTCATCCTCGAAATCCGGGGTGATTTTCCGGCCACGCAGCCTCGGCGTGACCCATGGAACTCCCGGGAATCCGGGCGGGCGCACCATGCCGCAAGCTTTCGCGCATCGCAAGCGCCGGGCGATGGCGACCGTTCGGGGCCAACGGATCGCCGCCATTTCACCGCCACGCGCCGCCGCTTCATTGACCCGCCGCCGCCGCCCCCCTATTTCAGCTGTTTAAATGGTTGGGCGGCAGCGCTCAGCCACCCTTGCGGAATGCCGCTTCACCGGAATCGCTGTATCGGAACCGACCTATCATGTTCGCTCGCGTCGCTCGCCTCATCATCGGCACCTCCAATGACCGTCTGCTGAAAACCTTCCAGCGGCGCGTCACCGCGATCAATGCGCTGGAACCCACCATTCAAAAACTATCCGACAGTGAATTGGCCGGTCAGACCGCCGCCTTGCGCGCTAAGCTCGCCGCCGGTGCTACGCTTGATGATATTCTGCCCGAGGCCTTCGCCACCTGCCGTGAAGCGGCGCGGCGGGCGATTGGCCTGCGGCATTTTGATGTGCAGCTCCTGGGCGCGATGGTTCTGCATGAAGGCAAGATCGCTGAAATGAAAACCGGCGAGGGCAAAACCCTGGTCGCGACCCTGGCCGCTTATTTGAACGCCTTGTCCGGTAAGGGCGTGCATGTGGTGACGGTGAATGATTACCTCGCCCGGCGCGATGCCGAATGGATGGGCCAAGTTTATGGCTTCCTTGGCCTGACCACCGGCGTCATTGTGCCGAACCTTGAGGATGACGAGCGCCGTGCCGCCTATGCGTGCGACATCACCTACGGCACCAATAACGAATTCGGCTTTGATTATTTGCGCGACAATATGAAATATGCGCTGAGCGACATGGTGCAGCGTGATTTCAATTTCGCCATCGTCGATGAAGTTGACAGTATTTTGATCGATGAGGCGCGCACCCCGCTGATTATCTCCGGCCCTTCCGATGAGCCGACCGATTTATACGCCAAGGTTGATGCGGTGGTGAAAATCCTTGCCGCCGATCCCGCGCATTACGATAAGGACGAAAAGCTCAAAACCGTCAATCTGACTGAAATTGGCACCGAGCGGGTCGAGCAGATGCTGACCGATGCCGGGTTGCTCACCGAGGGCAATCTCTATGACGTATTCAATGTCTCGCTGGTGCATCACGTGCAGCAAAGCTTGCGCGCCCATACCTTGTTTGCCCGCGATGTCGATTACATCGTCAAAAATGGTCAGGTCATTATCATTGATGAGTTCACCGGGCGGATGATGGATGGGCGGCGCTATTCCGATGGTTTGCATCAAGCGCTGGAAGCTAAAGAGCATGTGACCGTCGAGCGGGAGAACCAGACACTCGCCTCGATCACCTTCCAAAATTATTTTCGCCTCTACCCGAAATTATCAGGCATGACCGGCACGGCGATGACCGAGGCCGACGAGTTTGACGAAATCTACAAGCTCGGCGTGGTCGAAATCCCGACCAATGTGCCGGTGCGCCGCCATGACCAGGACGATCAGGTATTTCGCTCTGCCGATGAAAAATATCAGGCGGTGGCCAAATTGATTAATGAATGCCGCGAACGCGGCCAACCCGTGCTGGTCGGCACCACCTCGATTGAGAAATCCGAATTGCTCTCCAATCTGCTCAAGCAGAGTGGTGTTGCCCATAATGTGCTGAATGCCCGGTTTCATGAACAGGAAGCCTCAATCGTTGCAAATGCGGGCGCGCCAGGGGCCGTGACCATTGCCACCAACATGGCCGGGCGCGGCACCGATATCAAACTGGGCGGCAATTTGGAGGTGCGGCTCAAGCTTGAGCTGGACGGGCTGGACGGCGAAGCCCGCGCGCACCGCGAAGGCGAAATCCGCGCTGAAATCGAAGCGGCGCATGAGGCGGTCAAAGCCTCGGGTGGTTTGTTCGTGATTGGCACCGAGCGCCATGAAAGCCGCCGCGTGGATAACCAGTTGCGGGGCCGCTCAGGCCGGCAGGGCGATCCTGGCGCGTCGCTGTTCTTCCTATCGCTCGATGATGATTTGATGCGCATTTTCGGCTCCGAGCGCATGGGGCCGATGCTTGAGCGGCTGGGCCTGCAAAATGGCGAAGCGATCGTGCATCCCTGGATCAACAAAGCGCTGGAAAAGGCTCAGAAAAAAGTCGAGGCGCGCAATTTCGACACCCGTAAAAATCTGTTGAAATATGATAACGTGATGAATGACCAGCGCCGCGAAGTCTATGCGCAGCGCCGCGAATTCATGCGCGCGGACGATGTTTCGGATATTTTCGCGGAAATGCGCGCCGATGTGATCAGCGCCATCGTTGAACGGCGGATTCCGGCCAAGGCCTATGCCGAGCAATGGCAGAGCGCCGAACTTGCCGAGGATGTGCAGCGCATTTTCAATCTAGAACTCCCGATTGAAGCCTGGGCCGCTGAAGAGGGCATTGATGAAAGCCATTTGCGCGAACGCATCGCTGAGGCGGTTGATGCGCATATGGCGGCTAAAACCGAGTCGTTCGGCACCGAGCTGAGCCGGGTGATCGAAAAATCGATTTTGCTGCAAACGCTGGATCATCTCTGGAAAGAACATCTGCTCGCCCTCGATCATTTGCGTCAGGGCATCGTGCTGCGCGCCTATGGCCAGCGCGATCCGCTGAACGAATATAAGCGCGAGGCCTTCATCCTGTTCACGGCGATGCTCGATGAGTTGAAGGAACAGGTCTGCATGGCTCTCGCCCATGTTGAACTCGGCACCGAGCCGGAAGCGGCACCGGCCCCGTTTGATCCGACCTCTATGATGACATCCCATCCGCAAACCGCTACCTATGGCGGCGATTTGCTGCT
>JAKBBY010000120.1 GCA_021808315.1 Pseudomonadota bacterium
TCCGTAAATCGTGCCTTCTTCATCGTCCGTCCTTTCAGGGCGGACTCTACCTAAATTTGGAGGAATTTCAGGGGGGCAGGTCACACCAAAATCCCCTCGCACACCCCAAGCCCCCTGTGGCAGACATCAAACCATGCGCGGCGCACACACCGTCAACTTCAAAATCAGTTTCCCTTTTTGCTCCGCTCTGACGCCCAAAAGGATGCAGATAATGATCGGCTCTCGATTCAGCTCATCCAAACAAACGCCTCTCGCGCCAAACGCCTCGCGGCATCTGAGCAAGACCATGCGTGCCATATCGTCTTTGCCGATTACGTCATATCAAAATCTTTGAGGTTGGAAATGAAACAACCAACCGCCATTTTATCTGAAGTCGCACTCAGTTGGGCAATCTTCATACCCGCAATTTGGTTGAGTTTTCCTCTGGCGCATGCGCTCCAACCTTACCCAAATCTGTATTTTTTGTTTTGGATAGTCGGCTTTTTCTTTATGGTGGCGCTCGCTTCCACCGATAAAATCATCTACCGTCATTTCGGTATCAACCAAAGAATCTCGAAAATACGGAATTCAAATATTTATGATGGTGCGAACAACAATTGGCAAAAACTATTACTGCGCGCATCGCTCGCAGCCTCCAGTTTTTTTACTGGATCATCACTGTTAACCGCCTTGGTGTTCGTGCGCTACTGGTTGAATGGGGTCAAGAATGATGCCGGACCCGGAATGTCAAGCTTCACCGGCTATGTCGTTGAAATCGGCAAACTCAGCGTTGGATCATTTTTAGTCCTCGTCCTATGGTTTCTTGCGTGGCCGTTGATCAAGCGTGGCTTTCACAACCTGCGCGCCCACAACCTGCAATAGACTCGCGAACCAAGCGGCGAACCCCGCCCAACAGCCTTTCACCGGCGCTGCTTTGCCCCAACGCGTAACCAGCCTTGCCCCATAATCTCCACACCGTCAAAACGCTGGGAAACACATCCCCATGCCTCCGCCACGCCCATCAAATTTACCAATACGCTCCGCGCGCTCAGCCGATTATGACAGCATCTGCACCCTGATCGCCGAGCTTGATCGCCATCACCGCGTCTCCCGCCCGGATATTTTTCGCGAACCAATCGGCCCCACCCGTGACCGCACCAGTATCGATCAATTAATCGCCGGACCCAACAGCACCATCCTGGTCGCCGATCACCCCGCGCACGGCATCATCGGCCTGATCATCCTCATCGCCAAACCAATCCCCGCAACCATTGTGAGCGACGCACGCCGCATCGTTGAAATCGATCAGTTGATCGTCGCCACCGCCCATCGCCGCCAAGCCATCGCCCAAGCCCAGATCCACGCCGCAACAGCCTGGGCCGCTCAGCACGCAAATTGACAATATCGAAGTCACCGCCTGGTCCTTTAATCGCGGCGCCATCGCCCTCTATCGAAAATTCGGCTTCCAACCAAAGATTGAACGGTTCGCGCTGTCACTCACCCCCAACCCCCCCACTTCCTAGACACGCCTCCTAACCCCGCATTCTACCAGGAGCAAAAATCCCCTTGCTCACCCCCAGCCCGTTGTGCCAAAAATAACCCGATGACCGGAGAAAATAACAATTCTGCGCCACTGACGGATCGCCTCACGGTGATCCTAACGCTTCTGCGCCATTTTATCGCCGAGCAGAGCCACCGTCAGCGCGCCAACCCAATAGTGGTCCGCCTGTTCTGGAACCGCGTCGGCTTCTGTCTCAAGCGATTTTGCGCCCTGGTCGCCAACCCACCCAAACCACGCCGCACCTCCCTGCATCGCCCCCCATCACCGATCCGGAAACCGCGCACCCCGAAACCAATTCTCCCAAAGAAGCTGCCCCCACAGGCCCATGGCCAACCGAGCATAATCATCCAAACCAACGTCCAAACCCCCATCACCCTGCCGCGCGGGCGCGGCGCTTTGCTGCGCCTGCTGCCCAGCTACCAAATGCGCGGCGTCGCCTCGCAACTCCGCCATCTGCTCGATGACGCGGCGATGATCGCCCTGATCAGCGACATCCCACAACTCAGCCAGGCGCTGCGCCCGCTCTGCCACATGCTCGCGATTGCGCTCCCACCGCATCTGCGCCCGCCACCACGTCCGCATCCGCCGCACCCCAAACCGCGCTCAAAATCTCGGGCCAAACCGCGCTCCAAATCCCGCGCCAACCCACCCGCCAAACGCCCAAAATCCGCCTGGGCCGCAGCACCCTCCAACCAGCCTTCGCCCCTATCGTCCGCACCGCCATCGCAGCACCCGCCCAATCTGCTTTACCCCGATAGTCTTAATTTTGCGTAAATTGCGCAGCGAAAAATTGCGCCCTAATCGTTCCGGTATCATAATAAAATAGCAGCACAAACGGCAAATTTGCCCAACCGCTCAAATCATGGTCCATTTGCCCGGAGAATTCGTCCCCGCCGCCAGCGACAGGAGCAAAAATGAAACTATACACCGCCCCCCGCGCGCCCAATCCGCGCCGCGTGCATATGTTCATCGCCGAGAAAAAAATCACCGGAATCGACGAAATCCCCATCGATCTCAACAATCTCGAACATAAAACCGAGCAATTCCGCGCCCGCAGCCCGATGGCCCGCGTGCCGATCTTGGAATTGGATGATGGCCGCAATCTCGGCGAAACCCGCGCCATCTGCACCTATCTCGAAGGCTTGGTGCCCGAGCCGAACCTGATGGGCCATGACGCGACCGAGCGCGCTTTCATTGAAATGACCGATCGCCGCATCGAATTTCATCTCCTCGCCCCGGTCGCGAACTGGATTCGCCACTGCCACCCCGGCCTCGCCACCCTCGAAGTGCCGCAATTTCCCGATTTCGGCCAAAAACAATCCGAAAAACTCGCCGAAGTGCTAAGCTGGTTGAACGCGACGCTCGCTGATCAACCCTATATTTTCGGCGAAAAATTCACCATTGCGGACATCACCGCCTTCTGCGGCATCGAATTCGCCAAACTCATGAAATTCCGCCCCGGCGAAGCGGGCTACCCGCATCTCCAAGCCTGGCGCGACCGCATCGCCGAGCGCCCCAGCGCTGCCATGTGAGCGCTGCTATGAATTAAGCCCGATCAACGCCTCGATTTCCACAGCCGCATCGAGGGGGAGAGAAGGGACACCCACGGTCGAGCGGGCATGGCGTCCAAGCGCGCCAAAAATCTCGACCGCCAAATCCGAAGCCCCGTTCATCACCTTGGCATGATCGGTAAAATCCGCCGTCGCCGCAATAAACCCGCCCAAGCGGATAATCCGCGTGACCGCCAGCAGCCCGCCCGGCAACGCGGCCTCTAACTGCGCCAGCACATTAATCAAACAAAGCCGCGCCGCGCGCTGCCCCGCGGCCAGATCAACCCCAGCCCCCAATTTGCCGGTCACCGCCAGCACACCGGCCTCCATCGGCAACTGCCCGCTCACCACGGCCATCCCCCCATGCACCACCACCGGGACATAAGTCGCCACCGGCGCCGCCGGTTTCGGGAGCACAATACCAAGTTCCGCCAAACGCGCATGCACGGACATCGATCAACTCACCAATTTCAAATGGGCACGAACCCGGCGTGGCCGCGCCGGCTCGCGCACCGGCGCCTCCTCGGGCAAATCGAGCGGCAAGGAAGGGGCATCCGGCGCTGCCACCGCCTCAATCGGATCAGCATTTTCCAACCGCCCCAAATAATTGGCCCCCAAATGCTTGCACACATAATCAACCGGCGAACTCGCGACCCGCACGGCCGGATCACCCTCCACCGCGCCCGCCGCTCCGAAATGACTATCCGCCAACGCATCCAAATAGGCTGCCAACGGCACGTCATGCTGCAGCCCCACATTCAGCGCGATCGCGAAACTATCGGCAAAGCCGCGCACCGCCGCATTCTCTTTGGGGAGCGAGATGAAAACCTCACCCAACCGCCCATCCGGATACTCCCCGGTGCGCAGAAACACCCGGTGCCCGCCAATACTCGCCTTCTGCGTATAGCCCGACCGCCGCGCCGGCAGCGCCTCGCGCCGCGCCTGCGCCCCGCGCGCCACCCCACCCGCCTGCATCGGCGCCGCGCTCGCCAGCGCGCCAAAATACGGCGTCAATGTCTCATGCATCGCCCGCATGGCTGCCGCATCGGCAACCCCGAACGGATCATGCCCGGCCAAACTCTGCGCCAGCGCCGCCTCCGCACTCAGCCCGCGCGCCCCGAGCCGCGCCCGCGCCCAGCGCGCCAAATGCCCCTCGCCATCAAGCGCACTCAGCGGGGCCGCCACCCCGATGGTCTCAACCCCCAGCAAGCGCTCCACCGCCGACGCGGGCTTGATCCCCAATACAAGCCGGGGTCGCGCCAACCCCGCCGCCGCCAGCCGCGCCAAGGCCCGATCCGCATGCGCCGCCAGCACGTCAGCCATCGCCGCCGCCTGCGCCCGCGCTTCCTCCGCGCCGTAATCCAAATCCATCTGCGCCAGGAACAGCGCCAAATCCGCGACCCCCACCGCCAACTGCGCCGCCTGCGGCGCACTCAGCGCCAGAGCCAGCACCGCCGCCTCCGCCACCGCGCCAAAACGCTCCGTATCGAAACCGCCTTCATCATCGATAAATTGCGGCAAATTCAGCACAAAGCCCGGCACCGCCTCCGGCTCGCCCCGCCAAACGCCCGCACTCGGCGCCCCACAACGGTCGCGCAAAGCCGCATGCAGCACCGCCCCATCCAGCCCAACAAGCGCCCCTTTCGCGTGCAGCGGCGCAATCCAACCCGTCGCCGCCTCAATCACGCGCACCGGCGCCGCGCCCCGCGGCGGGCAAATCTCCAGCAGCCCCGCCGCACAGCGATCCGGCCAACTCGCCGGAATCACCGCCCGCGCCAATCCGGGCCCATCCTCGCTCGCCTCAAGGGTCAATGTCGCCAGCCGAACCCCATGCCAGGGTGCGGGAACCGAACGGCGCGATGCGGGAGGCGTTTTTTTCATGACCTTACAATAGCGCGACTCGAATTCGGCTGCCAGAGGGAAACGCTGCATCTTGTGGTGATTTTATCAACCGACCACAAAATGTCCGAAATTCCGGTCGCAGACCTGTGTGCAGTGCGGCATAGACCGCGTGCGCCCCGCGCTGTATAAAGCGCCCATGTCAGACATCGTCGCGGCAACCCAACCCGGTCAAAAACCCTCCCTCGCCGATCTGGGCGGGCTGAAGGCCTTGTTCGTCAACCCCGGTCTGGTGCTCGGCACGCTGCGCCACGGGCTCGGCGTTGGCTCTGATGAATTGGGCAATCGTTATTTCGAAGAACGCCGTCCCACCCGCCCGGATGGCCGCAAGCGCCGCTGGGTGGTCTATGCCAATCGTGCGCGCGATGCCTCGCTGGTGCCCCCCGAATGGCATGCTTGGCTGCATTTTTTAACCGATGCCCCGCTCCCCATGGGAGCGCGCCGACCCTGGCAAGCGCCTTATCAACCTAATCTGACCGGCACCCAAGGTGCTTACCGCCCGCCCGGCCATGATTACGTGGCGGCGGGGCAGACCGCCGCCAAGGCATCGTATCAGCCCTGGACGCCGGAATGACGGTGCGCGCCGTGCCCCGTCTCCTTATTCTCACTGCTGGAACCCGATAAAAATCATGCGTAGTCGAACGACCGAAATCATTGCCGGCCTCGTGGTCATTGCCGCTGCCGCCGCCTTTTTAATCTTTGCCTTTACCCGCAGCGGCGCCACCACCGTCTCTGGCTACACCCTGTCCGCGCAATTTGGCGGGGTCGGCGCGCTGGAAGTCGGCTCGCCGGTGAAAATCGCGGGCGTGACGGTGGGGCATGTGAGCACCATCACCCTCAACCCGGCGTCCTATGCCGCCGTGGTCAAATTCTCGGTTGATCCCACGGTGCAAGTGCCCAAGGATAGTTCCGCTGCGATCGAGAGCGCATCTTTGCTCGGCAGTGATTATTTATCCCTCTCGCCCGGCGGCTCAAACACCATGCTCAAGCCGGGGCAGGCGATCACGGTCACCCAGTCAGCGATCAATATCGAATCCTTGCTCGGTAAATTCGTGTTCAGCGCCGCCAATCTCGCCGGATCAGCCGGTAAATCCGGTTCCGCACCCGCCAAACCCGCCAATTCTCTGCCCTCTGGGTTGAAGCCGTGACGTTGGCCGCGTCACGCATTGGCATGATGGGCGCGATTATGGTCGGTCTGATCGCGCTGGCCCCCCATGGCCGAGCGCAGTCGAGCGATCCTTATCAGGTGGTGGTGCCGCCAGCCCCGCCCGTGGTCGCCGCGCCCAACGCGCCCTTGCCGCCGCCGAACATCGCGGCCCCCGCCGCACCACCGCCGGGGCTGGTTCCGGCGCAACCGCCCAGCGCCGCGCCGTCGGGCGCCCCGGCAGCCCCATCGACCGGCAGTGATCAAGCCGGATTGCCGCCGACTGCTAATATTTGGGACCCGCGCAATGTCGCGGTCTTGGCCGCTCTGAACCAAGAAGACGGCGCGGTTAGTCGCCTTGATGTCAAAGTCGGCTCGAGCTTCACCCGCGACTCGCTGCAGGTTTCCGTCAAAGCCTGCGTGGTGCGCCCGAAAGGGGCGATTCCCGATGCGGCGGTATTTTTGACCGTGATGGCGCCCGATGGAGCAAGCCAAGCGGGGACCAACCAGAGCAAAACATTGTTCAATGGCTGGTTGGTTCGCTCCGAGCCGGGGGCGGCGGTGGTGGCCAATGGCACGATTTCTTTTCAAGTTTTGGGGTGCAAGGCGCAATAGAACGCGGCCAAACCCGATTTGGCCATTATCTTGACGCATTTGGCCGGTTTTACTTGAAATCGGATTGCGAATCCTTAGCTAGCGTTAACATACAATAATTGGAGTGTTCCCCATGCGTCTTCGCGCTAAATTGCTCGGTGCGGCCAGTTTGCTCGCCGCCGCCGCTTTGCCGGGTCTGGCCCTGGCCCAAGTGCCGCCGGTGACCGGCCCGTATGTCAGCCTCGGTCTCGGCACCGATCTGATGATGAACCAGCATTATAATTATGCTCCGGCCAGTCTCGGCCAGGCGGGTCATTTTCAGTTCCGTCCTGATTATGCCGGGCAAATTGGCGTCGGCTATGGTCTGGGCAATGGCATTCGCGTCGAGGTCGATGGCGATTTCTTCCGGAACAATGCCAGCAAATCCGTTGATAATTTCAATGGCGCCAATCCGGTTCATGGTGGCGTGAACACCTATGGCGTGTTCCTGAACGGGTTTTATGACTTCCAGACCGGCACCAATTTTGTCCCCTTCATCGGCGGTGGCGTGGGCTATGCCTATCAGAAATGGCAGCATCTGGCGTTGCCCGCGACCTATGGCGATGTCTATAGCGGCACCTATGGCAGCTTCGCGTTCGATGTCGGCGCTGGTGTTGCTTATAACATCACCCAGGTTCCGGGCCTCGCGCTGACCGCGCAATATTCCTACACCGAACTGACCCACACCCGTAAATATCTCGACGCGCCGGCGGCGACGGTGATCAATGTTGGGCATTCGGGCAACAATGTGCTGTTGGTTGGTCTGCGCTATCAGCTGTTCCCGCCCGCACCGCCGGCCCCGCCCGCGCCGGCACCCGCTCCGGTGGCCACCCCGGCGCCGGCACCGGCCCGCACCTATTTGGTGTTCTTTGACTGGAACAAATATAAC
>JAKBBY010000121.1 GCA_021808315.1 Pseudomonadota bacterium
TGCCTATATCCGGATGATGGGGGCTGAGGGCTTGGCGGAAGCGACGATGGTGGCGATCTTGAACGCCAATTACATCGCGCATCGCTTAGCGCCGCATTACCCGATCCTCTACACCGGCACCCAAGGGACGGTGGCGCATGAATGTATCATCGATTGCCGAGGGTTTCAGGCTGAGGCCGGCGTGATGGTCGAGGATATTGCCAAGCGTTTGCAGGATTACGGGTTCCACGCGCCGACCATGTCTTGGCCGGTGCCGGGGACGTTGATGATCGAGCCGACAGAGAGTGAGAGCAAGGCGGAGATTGATCGGTTTTGCGATGCGATGATTGCGATCCGCCAGGAGATTGCCGCGATTGCGGCGGGTGCGTTACCGCATGATGATAACATGCTGAAGAATGCACCGCATACCGCTGCCGAGGTGATGGCGACTGAATGGCGCCATGCCTATAGCCGCGAGCAGGCGGCGTTTCCGTTGCCGTTTGTCGCGACGGCCAAATACTGGCCGCCGGTCAAGCGGGTCGATAATGTTTATGGAGATCGGAACTTGGTGTGTAGCTGTGCGGGTGTGTCCTCATATGCGGCGGCGGCCTGACGGCGGGCCGGGCGTTCGGCTCGGGCGATATAGTCGCGTGTGAGGGGAACAGAATCTTGCCGGCGGGCGAGTTGGATTTGGAAGACCATGTGGTCTTGCACACTGAAAGCCAATTCCGAGCCGGCAAGATACATCTCGAACATTCGGCAGAAGCGTTCATCATAGATCGAGGCGATGGTATCGCGGTTGGCGGCGAAGCGACGGCGCCAATGGGCGATGGTTTTGGCGTAATGCAGGCGCAGGATTTCGATGTCGGTGCTGCGCAGGCCTGAACGCTCGAGCGGGCCGAACACTTCGGACAAGGCGGGCGAGTAGCCGCCGGGGAAAATATATTTGGTCAGCCACGGGCTGGTCGCGCCGGGACCATCGAAGCGCCCGATGGCGTGGATGAGCGCCACACCATCAGGTTTCAGGCAGCGATGGATGGTGTTGAAGAAGGTTTGGTAGTTGGGGAGGCCGACATGCTCGAACATGCCGACCGAGACGATGCGGTCGAATTGTTCGTTGACCAAGCGGTAATCCAGTAGCTCGAAGCGAACCCGGTTGCTCAACCCTTCGGCTTGGGCGCGGTTACGGGCTTCGGTGAGTTGTTCGCTGGAGAGGGTGATGCCCAGCACGTTGGCGCCGTAATCGCGGGCGAGGGCGATGGCGGTGGCACCCCAGCCACAGCCAATATCGAGCACGGTGCGACCGGGTTGGTCGAGCAGTAGTTTCGCCGCGATGTGACGGATTTTCGCTTGTTGGGCGGCTTCGATGGTTTCGTCACCTTTGGGGAAATAGGCGCAGGAATAAAGCCGCTCACGATCCAGGAACAGGGCATAGAGCCGACCGTTCAGATCATAATGATGGGCGACGTTGCGGCGGGCGCGGCTTGCGTTGTTGAGCTGTAACAGCGGGCGGAGGCGATGCAGCAGGGAGGCATGCAGGCGGAGCAGCCAAATTTCGTTTTGGTGATATTCGACGTTTTCGAGCATCACCCGGAGGAAATCATAGATGTTGCCGGATTGGAGGGTCAGGCCGCCATTCATGTAGGCTTCGCCGATGCCCATCCAGGGATTGCGGGCGATGGCGCGGACGGTTGGCCAATCGGTGATGTGGATGGCGGCGCTCGGAGGGCCGCCTGAGCCGTAGCGGGTGATTTGGTTATCGGGCCAGCGGACGGTGAGTTCGCCGTCTTGGACCAAGCGACGCAGCAGCCAGTTGACGATTGGGCGCATGATTATTTCGCTCCGAAAAGATCATCCCGGAGCAGAAATAGGGAAGCGGCAATGTCGGATAAAGGGGTTTTAGCGAAAAAACGAGCGGGCCGTCACGCGGGGAATCGCATGACGGCCCGGTTTTTGGGGTGATTAGGCGTCGTCGTCTTCGGCGGTGAATTCACCAAGGATCAGCTTTTCGCCATCATCTTCGTCTTCTTCACGGGTGATCGCTTCGCCACGCGCTTGCTTTTCCGCTTCTTCGGCGGTGCGGGCGACGTTGATGGTGACGGAGATGATCACTTCTGGGTGAAGCGCCACGCGGGTTTTGGACAGGCCTAGGGTTTTGATCGGTTGATCGAGTTTGACTTGATCGCGATCAATGGTCAGGCCGGCTTCGCCGCAGGCGATGGCGATGTCACGCGCGGTGACCGAGCCGTAGAGAGAACCCGCTTCGCTCGCTTGACGGATCAGCATGACGCTGAGGCCGTGGACGCGCTCGGCCACGCGCTCGGCTTCGGCGCGGCGTTTCAGGTTTTGGGCTTCGAGCTGGACCCGTTCACGCTCGAAGCGCTCGCGGTTCTGCTTGGTGGCGCGCACCGCTTTGGCCTGCGGGAGCAGGAAGTTACGGGCGTAGCCAGGGCGGACTTTCACGACTTCGCCCATTTGGCCGAGATGCTCGACGCGCTGGAGCAAGATCAATTCAACTTGTGCCATGATCTATCTCTCCTCAATCGACCACGTAGGGGAGCAGGCCGAGAAACCGCGCGCGCTTGATGGCTTGGGCGAGTTCGCGTTGCTTTTTTGCCGAGACGGCGGTGATCCGGCTCGGCACGATTTTGCCGCGCTCGGAGAGAAAGCGCGACAGCAGCCGCACGTCTTTATAGTCAATCGCCGGGGCGTTCGGGCCGGAGAATGGGCAGGATTTTTTGCGCCGATAGAAGGGGCGGCGCGCGCCAACGGCGGCGCGGCGGCCGGCGGGGCTGGTCTCAGTGGCTTCCGACATTTTTATTCCTCCTCGATCAGATCATCATCGCGATCGGCGCGGAACTCGTCACGCGCGCGGAATTCTTCGCGATCATCCGGGCCACGGCGGCGGCCACTGTCAAAGCGCCCGGCGGGCTTGGGGCCCCGGAAGCTGCGCTCACGGTCATCGCGGCGCGATAACGGGGCGGACGGGGCTTCTTCGATTTCATCGACCTTGACGGTGAGAAAACGCAGAACGTCTTCGTTCAGGCGAAGCTGGCGTTCCATTTCATTGATCGCGGCGGGCGGGGCATCGAGACCGAGGAGCACATAATGGCCCTTGCGGTTCTTTTTGATGCGATAGGCCAAGTTGCGCAGACCCCAATATTCGCGCTTTTTGACCTCGGCGCCATCGCTTTCAAGCTGGGCGACGACGGCATCGAAAATAGTATCGACCTGTTGTTGCGTGATTTCGCTGCGCGCAATCAGCACGCTCTCATATAACGGCATTCTGCTCCCCCTCTGGCTTGTTCAACCCCAGCACGCCGACCGGAATTGGTGGCGGGCCATTTTCCACAATGGAAACGGGTATAGCCGGGCGCGATGCCACGCGCTCGGCAGGGAATTTGCTCCTGACAGGAATGGGGGCGGGACGCAAGGGGGCGCGGACAGGGCTGGGCTGAATTTTTGGCGCGCCGGTGCGGGGTTGGGGCTGGGATTAGGCGGTTTTAGGCCGAGTTTTTGAAGGGGGGTGGATCGGCATAAAGATGGCCGGGGAGACGCGGGCGGAATTTGGGGCCGGGCGGCGGGTATTTCGCGAGCATATACTCGTAAAAGGTTGGTGCGGGTTTTGGCACGCGTTTTTGCGCCGGTTTAGGGGCCGGTTTGGGGCGCGGTTGGCGGGGTTTTTGGGGTAATTTCAGGTAATCGGGGAGCGGGATTGCCAGCATCGGGCACATGGGGCGCAGGATTCGGCCCAGGCTCGGGTTTTCGGCGAGGAGCGGCACCATGGCTGGTTCGGCGAGGAGCTGGACGAGCTGACCGCGCGCGAAGCGGGTATAATGGCTCGGCAGCAGGGTGAGCAGCCAGCCTTGGCGTTCCCTTAATTCGGGTTTGGGGCGTTCGGGTTTGGGGCGTTCGGGTTTTTGCGCCGGGGTGGTGGGCGTGGGTTTGACGATGCGGCGGTGTGGGCGGGGTTTGGGGGGATTATTGTGGACGGCGCGAAAGCGGCGGGCAAAATAGCGCAGCCGGTGCCAAATGGCCCATTTAAGGCCGAGGCTGAGGCGGTTCACGTGCTCAGGGTGACCGATGATGTCGCGGAGCAGCCGCATGATCGCCTCGATCCGATCCGGCACGGGCAGCGCGGCGTTGTTAGCGGTTTGCTCCATTTTGTTATTATGGCACAAAGGGCGGGGGCTGCGAAAGGGGCAAATCGGCTCGGCGGCAACGGGGCTATCGGGGGGCGGGTGTGCGCGATAGAACCGCGCAGGTGGAGCCAAAATGAGGGGATGATGGGGCCGGTTTCGTTATTATTATTTGTGCCGACTTATACGGCGATTGCGCTCTCACCAGGGCTATGCATGATGTTAGCGCTGAGTTTGGGCATGAGTTTGGGGGTTCGGCGGGTGGTGTGGCTGATGGTGGGCGAGCTGGCGGGGGTGATGCTGGTGGGGCTGGCCTCGATGGCCGCGATTTTTGCGGCGACGACGGCGTTTCCGGTGCTGCTGGTGTTGTTGCGCTATGGGGGCGGGGCTTATTTGCTGTACGTGGCGGCCTCGATGATCCGGGCAGGATTGGCATCGCAGTCGGCGGGTTCGGTGAGGGTGGGTGCGATTTCGCGCCGGGCGTTGGTGGGGAGAGGATTTTCCACGGCGGTAACCAATCCGAAAGGCTGGGTGTTTTTGATTTCGTTTTTGCCGCCGTTTTTGAATTTGGCGCGTCCGATGTTTCCGCAGGCGGGGATTTTGCTCGCGATGATGCTGGTGATCGAGGCGGCTTCGCTCGTTGCCTATGCGAGTGCGGGCGCGATCATGGGCCGGTTGACCGGGTGGGGCGATGGTGCGCGCTGGGGACGGATGGTGCCGGGGATGTTGATTGGGGTGTTAGGGGTTTTGCTCCTGGCGGGGGTGATTTGAGGGGGGGGCAAAAATGGTGGGCGCGAATGGTGGGGTGCTTGATCGGAAGTAACCAGCGCTGATTGCCTTGTCGAAGATGTCATGGGCGTGGTAGCGATTTGCTGTGAACTAACTTTATTCGAGTGGTTAAATTGGAAAAATCGGTCGGTTTGAGCCTCTCGCATTTCCCGCCGATCCCGGCTTTGTTGCTGGACTCGATGAATGGCGAAGGCGAATTTCTGGTTATGCCGGCCCGGAATGCGGTCGCAGCGCGCCGCTTTCAAATGAGGGATCAGGGGTTCGATCAAAGTCATATTGGTACGGTCAAGTTTGAGCAATTGCTCCGGGCCTTGAAATACGGCCAACCGACATTCGGCTGGAACGGTATCGATGTTGGCAAAATTCGCCATTTTTACAGTATGTTCGCTCCTGCGATCGCCAGTGAACCCACGCCCGCTTTGATTGATCGGCTCTATCGCGATGTCGCGGGTGGTCTGTTGGCTGTATTCTACTTTGAGCGTCACCCGACGCTGACGATCAGCCGTTATGGTCGCAGGACGCTGACAGGCGACGCGGACGGGCCGGTCATCACCTGGACTGCCGAACATAAGATCGTGGCGATGCTGAAGGCGGTGCCGGAACATTTAGTGGGTGCCGCGAAGGAGCAATTCAAAGCGTTTCTGACACCTGAAAACCTCGCCATTATGGCGGCGACGATGGCGGTGCTTGGCGGCATCCAGGCGATCCCGGGAGCGGATGCCGTTGTGGACACGTTGATGGTGGGTTTAGCCTGGTATCAGTTTGGCTGGGCCGGGGTTGTGGCCTGCAAAGAGCTTATCGAAGCGTTCATTATGGCGATCCGGGCCAAGTCTCGGACCGATATTAAGGCGGCGGCCACGTTGGCGGCAACGGCGGTTCTGGCGCTTGGTGTTACGGTGTTGCTGTATAAAATCGTTGCGCGCACGCGTCAGGGGGAGCCCAATACGGGGGACGCGGCAGAAGCCGATACTGTGCCGCTGGGTTCACGCCAGGATGTACTGCAACGCTACGCGGATAATAACCGAGGGCTGAGCTACCCCCGGACCGAAGATCAGTTCAAGCCGGTTAGCCAATATGATCCGGAAAACCCGACAGCGGATCAATTAATGGCACGGGAACAACTGAAAGCTCAGGGATGGGACGGAGATAAAATTGATCAAGTTCTCAAGAGCGGCTCGAATTTTGATACTGATGAGATGGCGCCGGGCGATCCCGTCTGGAAGATTGGCAATGCCGGTCTTGACCCGGCTTCGGGTCAGCCTTCGGCCTATCTACTCAATCAGAGCTCCTATGACAGTTTGGTTCAACAAGGCTATGTCAGCCAAGATGGGACGGTGCTGGACCGGATTGGGGTGAAGCAGACATTGGCGTTGCCGTGCTATAATATGGCCCAGACTATTGTGAAGGGCACGATCAATCAAGATACAACGGCGCTCATTTCAAAGATCAATCCGGCCAACGAATTATTCACGCTCGATCAGGGCGCTGGCAATGAAATGACGGGCCAGCTGTTTATGAGCGGTGGTGGCACACAAGCGACGATCGATCCAAACGCAATCACGTGGTAACCAAGGTGGACTGAGATGATTGAGATTACCCAAGCGATGATTGGGCCGGCTGATCCGGTGGCCTCGATTGAGGAGGAGTATGCGCAAGCGTTGCCGCGGGTTCGGTTTTTGCTGGAGGCGTTTCGGGGGCATGATCCCTCGAACAATACGGCGCATGGGCGGATGGTTTATCAGTTGCGGTGGCTGAAGCGCGAGTTGGTGGCGCGGCGCGTGCCAATCCCGCTGGATCGGGGTTGGATTGGGACGCTGTGTTATTTGGTGGGCTCGGGCGAGGTGGATGATAGCAAAGAGATCGCCAAAGCGATGGGGGAGTTGGCCCGTATTCTTCAGGGTCCTGGGCTGCTGAAGCCACGGCATACGCCGGTGGTGCTCTCGATGCTGGAGGATTTGATTGCGGCGATGCATCGCTATGGCGATCCTCTGCTGCCTTCAGAGCAAGAATTGGTTGAGGAATTATCGGCGGTGGCGGCGGGGATGCGGGCGGGCGCGATTATTCCGCCGATTGGCGGGGGGATGAATTTGCCGCCTCTGGAAAAGAAAATGCTGGAAGCCAAGAGGTTTAAAGGGGTCTTTCCGGCTCATCCGTCACCAGAAAACTATTTGCAGGTATTTTTTAATCTCTCGGACCCGTTATTTCATGGTTGGTGCCCGTATCCGGCGAAGAAGCCGCCTCTACCTGCGCCGGTGCCGGGGCTTGATCCGTCGCCGCCGGACTTTACTGCGGTGAAAAGGCTGCTGGATGGTGCGGCGTGATTACAGGGCATTCGCTCGCTGCCTATGCGAGCGCGGGGGCGATGAAGGGGCGGGCGACGGGGTGGGGCGATGGTGCCAAATGGGGGCGGACGGTGCCGGGAGTGTTGATTGGGGTGTTGGGGGTTTTGCTCCTGGCGGGGGTGATTTGAGGGGGGGACAAAAATGGTGGGCGCGAATGGCGGGGTGCTTGATCGGAAGTAACCAGCGCTGATTGCCTTGTCGAAGATGTTGCGGATGGTCTGTTGGCTGTATTCTACTTTGAGCGTCACCCGACGCTGACGATCAGCCGTTATGGCCGCAGGACGCTGACAGGCGACGCGGACGGGCCGG
>JAKBBY010000122.1 GCA_021808315.1 Pseudomonadota bacterium
CAAACGCCTGATCACCCGCCATCGGACGCGCTTTGATATAGGCCGCACGCTCCCAGGTGCGCCCGTGGCTTTCGTAATAGGTCAGCGCTGCAGCAACCGAAATCACCGGCGGTGTCGCCGCAGGGTCCGGGCGCAGCCGTAAATCCACACGGAACACCCGCCCATTGGCGTCCGGTTCCGCGAGCAGCGGCACCAAATCGCGTGCGAGCCGGGCCATAGCGGATTGCGCGTCATCCCGGTAAACAGGCGCTGAGGGATCAAACAAAAGGACGAGGTCAATATCGCTGGAGTAATTCAGTTCGCGGGCGCCAAGCTTGCCCATCGCGAGCACCACGAAGCAACAACCGCGCGCCGGATCATTAGGGTCGGGCAGGGCGATCACGCCACGCTGATGCAGCGCGCGCAGCAAATGTCGGACCGCAGCCGATACGGCGGCGTCCGCAAGGTCGGACAAGGCGCGTGTGACGGTTTCAACCCGCCAAATGCCGGTCAGGTCAGCAAGCGCAATCGCCAACCCCGCGCGGCGCTTGGCTTTGCGCAAGGTCGCCGCCAGCAGCGGTCGCGCGGCCCCCGGATCAAGGCGGTTCAGGGCGGCAATTTCCTGCGCCATCACCGCATCGGCACCGGCGCCGAGGCTCCGCTTGCCGCTGCCCGGCCCCAGCAGGTGCAGCATAATATCGGGCTCGCGGAGAGCCAGCATCGCGAGATAGGGGGCGTTGCCGCCAATGGCGGCCAATGCTGCCGCGCCGCGTCGGCTCTGGGCGAACAGCCGCGCCTTTTGGCCAAGGCCAGCAAACGCTTCGATCAAGCGCGTGGCACCCGCCGGATCGCTGGGGTCGGGAAAGGCACGATCAGCGTCCGGGATGCGTTTCATCGGTTGATCCTTCGATGAGCAAGCGTCTGCGTCAAGCCGGGCAGATCATGGGTGCCGTGTCGCATCACGCAGCGCGCAGCGTGGGGACGTTTCTATTGGTCATTTTGCTGGCCTTTGGCGCGGCATCCTGGCGGTTATCGCGCGGGCCGGTCGCTGTTCCGCTCCTCGCTGGACGCATCGCGAACGCCGTCTCAGCGGCTCTGCCCGGCACAAAAATAACCATCGCGCGCGCTGCCTTGGCGTGGGAGGGGTTTCATCGGGGCGGCGCCCCGCTCGATTTGCGGCTCTCCACCATTACGCTGCGGGGCCCCGGTGGCAGCACCCATGGCACGATTTCGCATTTGCGGGTGACGCTCAGCCCGCTTGCACTCCTGCGCGGACGCATCGCCCCGATCGACATCATCGCGAGGCGCACCCGCGTCAGCCTGCTCGCCCCGTCTTTGGCGATACCGAATGTCAAACCCAACACCAGCCGCCCTGCCGCCGCTGCCCAGCCCGTCGCCGCGTCCTCCTCGCGCCATGCGCTCGATTTATCGGTCCTTCGGCGGATCAAAATCGAAAATGCAACGATCCAAATCGGTGCGGATCAAGACCCAATCGCGCTGGCCGCCACGGGCGCAAACCTGCAAGTGACCCGCACCGCCCATGGCCAAGTCTCCGGCAGCGCCGTGGCGATTTTTACCCGCGGCGCCACCCAAGCGCGCGTGCAGATCGCGGTTGCCGCACGCAATGGACGCGGTCAGGTGACCGCCATGCTCGCGCCGGTCAATCTCGCGCAGCTCATGCCCGATGACGCGCGGTTGGCACGGTTCAATCTGCCGGTTTCAATGGCGCTGCGTTGGCCCATCGGCCCGCAGCGCCGCGCATCGCAGGTTACGGCCCGCGCGTCGCTCGGCGCGGGGAGCATCACCCTCGATGGCAGCGCCATCCCCGTCGCGTCTGGTGCGCTCGCGGCGACCTTGGCGGGCGGCTCGCTCCGCTTGACCGCCGCACATATTATGCTCGCCGCGCGCGATGGCGTGGCGCCGATTGTCACCGGCACCGGTCACCTCGCTTTGACCGGCACCGAGGCGGGGGCGCTGCATTTGGCCATGGATCATGTCGCCGCGCCCGGTTTGCTTGCCTATTGGCCCCAATATTTCATCCCCAATGTGCGCCTATTCGTGCGTCATCGGATCCCAGCCGGGCAAGCGAGCCAGGGCACGATGTCTTTGCGGTTCGTGCTCGCGCCGACCTTGCGGATCACTCACTTTGCGGGCGGGTTCGCCGCGCAGGCCCTAACGCTCGATTGGTTTGCCGGGGCGGCGCCGATTACTGATTTGCGCGGCACGCTCCATATCGACAATCCCGATCAAATCACCATCCGCGCGCAATCGGGCCAATTGGCTGGTGCGGCGCTCCACGGCAAAATGCTGATCACCGGACTGACCCAACCGCGCCAGTTGGCCACCATCACGGCTAATCTGGCCGGGCCGCTCGCGTCCGCGATCCCTGCGCTCAATCTGCCGCCACTCTCGCTCGCCCGCCGCGCCGTGGCTTTTACCGGCGCCACCGGGCATTTCACCGCCGCGATCAAAGCGGGTTTGCCGCTGGTCAAGCCGTTGAAGCTCAGCGAGGTTGCCCTGACCGCCTCGGTTGATCTGAGTGGCGTGGACTGGGCGCCCATCGCCGGGTTGCCGATTGAGCAGGGAGCTGCGCATCTTGATGTGGATTTGCACCATCTGGCGCTGCACGGCACCGGCTTGGTGGCGCAGGCGCCAACACAGTTTATCGCCCGGATGAATTTGCCCGCAGGCACATTCCGGCTGCAGGCGCATTCCGCCTTGAACCGGGTTTCCGCGCAAAAACTCGGCTTTCCCGTCGGCTATTGGCTGCACGGGACGGCACCGCTGGCGCTGGCCTATCAAACCAAAGCCGGGGCGGGCGCGCTGGCGCTGACGCTGGATTTGACCCAGCCCAGCTTGGCCATTCCGGCCCTTGGTTGGCACAAGATGACCAATCAGCCCGCCGCCGCATTGCTCAGCCTGGCGTTTCCAGCCCATCACCCGCTGCAGATCACCCGCCTCAGCGCCCAAGCACCATCCTTGCGGATCGATGCCACCGCCGCGGGTGGATCTTTGCATATTCAACAGCTGCAGATCGGCGCGACTCGCGCCCATGGCCAGCTCACCCCGCCTTTGCATGCCGGTATGGCGTGGCAAATCCGCCTGCAGGGCCAGGAGCTCGATTTAACCCAGGCGATCCGGCAGCGCACGCGCACGGCCCAACGCGCGCCCTCTGGCCAAAGCGCATCGTCTGGCAGCAAAACCGGCGCGCTTTGGCATGTGGCGGCGCAATTTGGTCAAGTCCGCCTTGCGCCAGCCCCGGCGCCCGCGCTGGGGGGCGCGCAGATCAATGCGTTTGGCAGCGGCACTGGCCTTGATGCGCTGACCGCAACCGCCACCCCGAGCAACACGACGCTCGACCTCACACGCGCGGGCAGCGCGCTCACGATGCGAGTCACCTCGTCCCACACGGGTGCGCTGCTCGCGAGCCTTGGCGTCGGACATCTCATTCTGGGTGGTCATCTCCATCTCATCGGGCAATGGGGTGCCAAAGGGTTGGATGGTCGCGCCAGCTTGAGCGCATTTCGCATCCCGCATGCGCCGATCATGGGCAAAGTCCTGCAGGGCATGACCGTCTATGGCTTGGGCGATGCAACATCCGGCCCTGGTCTTGCCTTCACCCGTCTGGTTGCCCGGTTGCGCTTGGCGCAGGGCGTGCTGACCGTGGCCCGTGGCCGGGCCTTTTCCGGCTCGCTTGGCCTGACAGCGGCAGGGCAGATTGATCTTGCTGATCAAAAATACGACATTGATGGCACGATCATCCCGGCCTATGCGTTGAACACGCTTCCGGGTAAAATACCGCTGCTCGGCAAATTATTTCGGCCCGCCAAAGGTGGTGGCTTGTTCGCCGCGCATTATGCGCTGAGCGGCCCGTTTGCCAAACCATCCTTCAGCGTCAATCCGCTCGCCGCCCTCACGCCCGGCGTTCTGGGCCGGGTTTTTAACACCGATCCGTCAACCCCTGCCGTAAACGTCAGTAAACATCCGTAAGCATTGACTTGCCTCTTGCCCTTCAATAGACCATCCCCATTCCCACGGTACACGCCCTTCAACCAACCAACGGTAGTCCCATGAAATTGCTGGTTCCTGTCAAACGCGTTGTTGACTACAATGTGAAAATCCGGGTCAAATCGGACAATTCCGGCGTCGAGCTGGCTGGCGTCAAAATGTCGATGAACCCGTTTGATGAAATCGCCGTCGAGGAGGCGGTGCGCCTCAAGGAAAAGGGCATTGTCAGCGAAATCATCGCGGTCTCGATGGGCGTTGCGGCCTGCCAGGAAACGCTGCGCACCGCGCTGGCGATGGGCGCTGATCGGGGCATTCTGGTGGAAACCGATATCGAGCTGCAACCGCTCGCCGTCGCCAAATTGCTCAAGGCGCTGATTGATCGCGAACAGCCGCACTTGGTGATTATGGGCAAACAGGCGATTGACGACGATATGAACGCCACCGGCCAAATGCTCGCGGCCCTGCTCGGCTGGCCGCAAGGCACATTTGCCAGCAAAGTGACGATTGAGGGCGAGCAAGCGATCGTGGTTCGCGAAATTGATGGTGGCTTGGAAACGCTCTCGCTCAATCTGCCCGCCATCATCACCACCGATTTGCGCTTGAACGAACCGCGCTATGCGTCACTGCCCAACATTATGAAGGCCCGCAAAAAGCCAATCGAAACGATCAAACCCGCCGATCTCGGGGTTGATCCCACGCCGCGCCTGACCACGCTGAAAGTGGTTGAACCGCCGAAGCGTCAGGCCGGTATCAAGGTCAAAACCGTGCAGGAACTCATCGAGAAACTGCGCAACGAAGCGAAGGTGATTTGAGATGTCACAAATTCTGGTTCTGATCGATCATGATGGCGTCAGCATCAAGCAACCGGCCCGCAGCGCCATCGCGGCGGCGGCACAGCTTGGCACCGTGCATGCCTTGGTCGCCGGTGAAAATGTCGCCCAGGCGGCCCAAGCAACGGCTGGCGTTGCTGGCGTGGCCAAGGTGCTGGTGGCGGATGGCCCCGGCTATGCCCACGCGCTTGCCGAACCGCTCGCGGATTTGCTCCGCGGCTTGGCGCCCGCGTACAGCCATATTCTCGCCGCCTCGACTGCGATTGGCAAAAACGTGATGCCACGTTTGGCCGCCTTGCTCGATGTCCAGCCGATCAGCGATATCGCCGCTGTGATCGATGCGGATCATTTCATCCGCCCGATCTATGCCGGCAATGCGATGGCCACGGTCAAATCATCCGACAGTAAAAAAGTGATCACCGTGCGCGCGGCGAGCTTTGATCCCGCACCCGCCACCGGCGGCACCGCGACGATTGAAGCCATCGATGCGGCGGCGAGCAGTGCAACGTCGCGTTTCGTCAGCGCCGAACTCTCCAAGAGCGAGCGCCCGGAATTGACCGCCGCGAAAATCGTGATCTCCGGCGGGCGCGGCATGCAAAATGGTGAGAATTTTACCAAATTGCTCGATCCGGTCGCCGATAAGCTCCACGCCGCCGTTGGGGCCTCGCGCGCGGCGGTGGATGCCGGTTTCGTGCCGAACGATTATCAGGTCGGCCAGACCGGGAAAATCGTCGCTCCTGATTTGTATATTGCGGTTGGTATTTCCGGCGCGATCCAACATCTCGCGGGCATGAAAGATTCCAAAGTTATCGTCGCCGTGAACAAAGACGAAGAAGCGCCGATCTTCCAAATCGCCGATTATGGCTTGGTCGGTGATCTATTCACCGTCCTGCCAGAAATGGAGAAGGAACTTGGCTGATATGGTTCTCAACACCGTCGGCGTGCTGGGTGCCGGCGCCATGGGCAATGGCATCGCCCATGTCGCGGCCTTGTCTGGTTTGAATGTCGTGCTGGTCGATACCGCGCAGGCAGTGCTTGATAAAAGCCTTGCCACCATGGCCAAAAATCTCGAACGGCAAGTGCAGAAAGGCACGATCGATCAAGCCGCCGAGCAAGCCGCACTGGCGCGGGTTAAAGCCGCCACCACCCATGACGCGCTCAGCCAATGTGACATCGTGATCGAAGCGGTGCCCGAGCGTGAAGAGATCAAGCGGGCGGTCTATGCGCAAATCCTGCCGCATCTCGCACCCCATGCGATTTTGGCCTCCAATACCTCCTCGATCTCGATCACCAAACTGGGTCATGCCAGCGGCATCGCAGATCGTTTCGTCGGTATGCATTTTTTCAACCCGGTGCCGATGATGAAGCTGGTTGAAATCATTAGCGGCTTGGCAACCAGCCCGGCCACCCTTAGCGTGGTCGAAGCCCTGGCCCAGCGCATGGGCAAAACCACGATCATGGCGCAGGATTTTTCCGGCTTCATCGTCAATCGCATTTTGGTGCCGATGATCAACGAGGCGATTTTTGCCCTTCATGAAGGGATCGGCACCATCACCGCGATCGATCAGGGAATGAAGCTTGGCGCCGCCCACCCGATGGGCCCGCTGACCCTCGCTGACTTCGTCGGCTTGGATATCGTGCTGGACGTGATGCGCGTGCTCCATGACGGGCTCGGTGAGGATAAATATCGCCCCTGTCCGCTGCTCGTGAACTATGTGGCCGCCGGCTGGCTGGGCCGTAAATCCGGACGCGGCTTCTATGATTATTCAACAACCCCGCCCACGCCAACCCGCTGACCGCACACGTTGACTTCATCCAACCGGGCCTGTATCCCGCGTCATTATTAATTGTCTCTCCGGCGGCGTAGCTCAGTGGTAGAGCAGGGGAATCATAATCCCTTGGTCGGTGGTTCAAATCCGCCCGCCGCTACCAGTTTTAGTCAGGTTCTTCAACAAGTTAGAGTGTGTAAAAGGTTCTTCCTACGCCATCTTCTGGTCTACAGGGTCCCATAAGGGTCCCGGTTCCATGGAGCGGTTTGATGGTGGGACCCAAAGCGAGACCCCATATGGGGGCGGTTTTGAATGTAGGGCGCCTTGCCATTGCCTGAAAAATTGCGGTTCATCTCAATTTGCCCGAAGAGATGTTTGCAACATCAAGTTTCATCTGCCGCCTGGACTATGTATCGAGGTATATCCTTCGATAGTGGTCCAGTAGCACACGTCCTTTCCAGTGCGTTGAACGCCCGCAGTCATAAATTCTGGGTCAGGGAATGACAGGGTAATTGGGCTTACCCCAAGGCAGGTTGGGGTTGTCCATCATCAGATCGATGAATAGCGGAATCAGGAATGCCAGAATGGCGGCGCCATCGCGCACCTGTGCGCGGTTTACGGTGCTATTCCAGGTGGCGCCCCCATGCATGAGTTGATTACGAAGCACATAGAGCCGGTCAAAAAGCGTCGTGAGTACTATCAGCGTATTTTGGCTGGCCAGAGCTGACTGAGCCTGCTGGCGTGCAATAGAAAATTTTTGTTCCCAATCATCGTGGCCAGGCACCCCATTATGGTGGCTCCAAAATCGATGGTAGACAAACTTATTGTCGAGTAACAGGCGAATAGGGCCGGAAAACCGTGTCCACAGCGCATTATAGATACGGCGA
>JAKBBY010000123.1 GCA_021808315.1 Pseudomonadota bacterium
GCGTCATGCATGTCCGCTTACCCAGTGATGTCGATTAAATTATTGATCAGGCTCCCCGTCAGCAACGAAAACGCGTTAACCGCTCGCGGTGCAGCGCGTTGACCGCAGCGCAGCACCGCTTTGCGGAGAAGGGAAACCATTCTGCTCCAGCCACCGGGTCAGCCCACCGAACCCGACAGCATCATGCCAGACTAACACGCGGCATTGCTGTCGCCGCGCGCCCAATCGGATCTGAAAACGGGCCTCCAAGCTATCCGGGGCAATCGCCCCGCAACGTCAGAGACACGCCGCCCGCGCAACACAGCGCTCGCGAATATCAAGCAGCTGCGGCAAATACCAAACCTCATCATAATCGCGCGCAACGGCAATCGCGCGCTCAATCTGCTGCTGGGCCTGCTCAGCCTCACCATCGCTCAGCAACGCTCGCGCAATGATCGACATATAAACCGGCGTAATCGCAATGCCGCCGAGCTTTTCATATCCCGCCAACCCCTCAATCATCATGCGCAGCCCCGCCACCCGGTCGCGCCCTGTCCGGTGCAGCCACCAGCCGCGATACACCAGCCCGTGCATCCGCCAGAACAGGAACGCATATTGCTCCGAATAAGCGAGCTGCCGCTCCGCAATCACGCCGAGCTGCTCAATATCATCCTCAATCACATGAAGCAGACCCGCGAAACTCAGCGTCCAGGCGGTGCTGAACGGATGATCAATCACCTGCGCATGCGCCAGCGCTGACTCCATTATCCGCCGCGCCTCCCCAGGCGCGCCCGCGCACCACGCATTCACCGCCCGCAAACATTGCGCCCCCACGAACGGGTCAAGGCCGAACGCGAACCGGTTGGCCTTGTGCGCCCGCAGATCATAATGCGCCACCGCCGTCGCGAAATGCGCCTCCGCACCCTCATGATCGCCCCGGCTAACAGCGCAATTGCCCGCCGCGCGATGCGCCTCGATCAGTAACGCGTCATTGCCGGGCATCTGCGCCACAGCCAGCATCTCCGCACTCACCTCGCGCGCATTCGCCCCATCCGCACGCACCCAATAAAATCGGTACAACCCATGTAAAACCGGAAACAAATCCGCCGCCGGGTCAAGCCCCCGGCACAGCGCCCGCGCCGCCGAAAACGCGCTTCCCACCTCGGGCGCAGCATGCCCAAGCCGTCCCGTGAGCACCACCCCGAGCATCACCAAGGTTTCCGCATGGATCTGCGCCCGCCGCTCCAGCTTTGGCGCCGCCTCAATGATGCCAATCGCCGTTTCAATATGGCGTTGCGCCTCGACATAAGCGGATCGGCGCAGCGCAATCGCCACGGCCTCGCGCAAATAAGGCAAAGCCGCACACGGCTCTCCCGCCGCCATCACATGATGAGCGATCACTTCCGGCGTTTGCCGCACAATCTCGGGAAACGAACCAACCAGAACCGATGCGATCTCTCCGTGCAACTGCCGTCGGCGCGCCGCCAGCGTTGATTGATAAATCGTATCTCGGATCAAGGCATGGCAGAACCGGTAATGCGCCCGTCCCTTATCCTTCGGCTGCTCTAACAAACGGGCATTGACCAAACGATCAAGAACCGGCTGCAACGCCCGAACATCCTGACGCGCCAGCGCCGCGAGCAATGGCAAATCAAAATCCCGCCCGATCACCGCGATCTGCTCCAGCGTTTGGCGCGGCGCCTTGATGTGATCAATCCGCGCGATCAAGCTGTCCGCCAAGGTCAGCGGCATCAGCGCCGGATCAATCGTGCCGTCCGCCGCGCCCTCTTGCAACGCGTCAGTCGCAGCCAGGGTCATTTCCTCAATAAAAAACGGCACCCCATCGGTCCGCGCAACGATCAAATCAGTGATTCGCTCCGGCAAACGCACATTGCCGGCAACCGCGCGCGTCAACGCCGCCGCCGCCCGCGCCTCCAATGGCCGCAACCCAATCACCCGGCAACGCCCCTCACCCAGCCGGGAGACATCGAACGTATCGCGCGCCGTCATCGCCACCAGCGCCCGCGCCTCGCCAATTTGCGGCAGCAACTCATGCAGCAATTCCACGGTCGATGGATCAGCCCAATGCAAATCCTCAACCACCATCAGCACCGGCGCCACCCGCGCAATATGCACCAGCCACGCCGCGATCAGCCGCTTGATCTGCTGGCGTTCCTGCTGCGGCGAAAGGTTCGGCGATGCCGGGCGATCTGCGGGGGGCCGCAACCCAAGCAGCGGACCAAGAAGCCGGGCATACAGCGCGCCATCCAACCCCCGATCCTCAAACCCGCGTTCAAGCATAGCAAAACGCTCAGCCGGATCAGGCTCGGCCTCAAGCCCGAGTAGTTGCGAAATCGCTTCAGACACCGGATGCAACGGCGTATTCTGAAATAACGACGCCCCTCTGAGCACCACGCAGCGCGCCTCGGACTGATTGGCCTCGGCGATCAGCTCGCGCACCAATCGGCTTTTGCCAATCCCGGCATCCCCGCTGATCAGCACCGCCTGCCCCGCGCCCGCCAGCGCCTCCGCCCACGCCCCGGAGAGAATACTCGCCTCAACACTCCGCCCAACCGTCGGCGTCCGCAGCCCCGCATCGCCCGGCGCCAATCGGGTAACCGCCTCAACCCGATACACCGCCACCGCATCGGGCACCCCCTTCAACCGCCGCCGCCCGAGCGGCGTGCAGGCCACCTCGCGCCGAACCAAGCGATAGGTATCAAAGCTGATCACCAGCGTCCCCGGCTGCGCAATCGCCTGCAACCGCGCCGCCAGGTTCGGCGCATCGCCAATGGCCGCCATCGCCTCAATCGCGTGGGGCGATCGGATATCACCGACCACGACATTGCCGGTATGGATCGCCGCGCGCAAACTGAAAGCACTGCCCGCCTCGCCCTCCGGCTGGATCGCGATTTCCCGCAATATCTCCAGCGCCGCACGCACCGCCCGCCGCGCATTATCCTCAAAGGTCCGGGGATACCCGAAATAGACCATCATTCCATCGCCGCTATAATGCGCAATATAGCCGCCATACGTGCCAATAATCCGCGCACACGCATCGCGATGATCGCGCAGCAGCTCGCGGAACCGTTCAGCGCCCAACCGCGCCGTATGCGCAACCGAATCCACAATATCGATGAACAGCACGGTCAGATAACGCAGCTCGCCCCGGTCGTCCGCCACCGGCGCTCCCTGGTCAAGCGAATGACCACAATAGCCGCAAAACCGATGACCCACGATGACAGTGGCTTGGCAATGACCGCATCTCATCCTGAAACCCGTTTCATCATCTTCTGGTTTTGCACGAAACCCACCCTACAACCTGAAACAAAATATTGCGACAAATTAGTCGAGATCAAGGTCTGGCCAGTTCATTCGCTCTATGCAATCATCGCGCGATGGATGGTTCTCCGCACCCGACCACCGCAACCCGTGCCGCTCGCGCTGCGGAATTTCTCATGGCGGCAAACGCCGCGTCCGGCGGTGCAGCGTGACTGAAATCCTGCAGCAGCGCAGCGGTCGGCTGCTGCGCATCACACTCAATCGCCCCGAACAGCGCAACGCCATCGATCGTGCGACCGATGCGGCCTTGCGCGCCGCCTGGGCCGCCTTCGCCGCCGATGACGGGCTCGACGTCGCCATCCTCACCGGTGCCGGCGATGATGCTTTCTGCGCCGGTGCCGATTTACGCGACTATATTCCCCGCTTCCTCAATGCCGACATGGGCGTGGTGCGCGATAACATCGCCACCGGGCTGGGCGGCCTCACCCGTGGCATGCCCATGCTCACCAAACCGGTGATCGCGGCGGTCAATGGTTGGGCCTTGGCCGGCGGGTTCGAACTCGCGCTGGCGTGCGATATTCGCATTGCCAGCACCAAAGCCCGCTTTGGCAGTTTCGAAATCCATCGTGGCTTCCATCACGGCGATGGCGGCATCGTCCGATTGATCGCAAGCCTCGGCCTATCACGAACCATGGATATCGTGCTGTCGGGCCGCATCGTCGATGCCGCCGAGGCTGAACGGATCGGGTTGGTTCACCAATGCGTCGCGCCCGAACAGTTGCTCGCCGCGGCCGAAACCTACGCGGCTGACCTGCTCGGGCGCAGCCAGCGCGCCCTGCGCTCCGCCAAGCAAACCATGCTGGAAGTCATTGGTCGCTCGCTCGAAGACGCGCTCCGCCTCGAAGCCTTGTACGGATATTCCAGCGGCGATCCCGCCGATATCCGCACCCGCCTCGCGGATTTCTTCGCCCGCCGCACCCCCGCTCCGGACCACGACGAAACCTAATCGGCCAATCAGCGAATAATTTATCCTGTCCAACCCCGCCCACCACCCCACTTTGTCGATTGCGCGCGCCGCTTGCGCAGCCTATATCGTCATCATAATCGCGCGCATCCATCCTGGCCGGGCGGCGGCCATCATGCGCAGCAGGGAGGCTCAATGGCAGCGGACGTCCCGGCAATCTTGGCACAAATCCAAAGCCTGTTAGGCGAGCTGAGCGTCGCGCTGGCAAAACCCGATGACACTCCCGCATTCATCAAGCCCGCTCTCGCGCCCGTCCCGCCCGATCATCCCGGCGGCGACCGCGTCTATCACGCCCCGCCCCTCACCTACCGCGTCAAAAACGGCGTCACCCTCGCCATCGATGGCCAGCGCCCGCATTGGGCCACCACCAACGCGACGGGCGCTGCCATCCTGCGCGCCTGCTCCGGCGCCAACAACGTCGCTGACATCGCCGATCATCTCGCCCACCGCTTCGGCATTCCTGGCGATGTCGCGCTCACCGATACACTCGCCTTCCTTGACGATCTGGAAGCCATCGACTTCGTGCGGCAATCACCCGCGCTCGAGCCGCAATATCGCGGGCGTGATCGCGCGATCGATCTCGGTCGCCTCGCCGATCTTTACATTTTCGTGACAAATGACTGCAATCTGCGCTGCACGCACTGCTATGTGTCCAGCGGCGATTATATCCCGCCACGCGAAATGCAGGCGGATGAAATCCTGGCCCTTGTCGATTCCGCGCGCGATCTCGGCGTGCGCCGCTTCCTGATCGCCGGCGGCGAGCCGTTCGTGATGCGCGATATTTTCCAAATCATCAGCCATATTACCGCAGAAAATGATCTGGTGGTTCTCACCAACGGCATGTTCTTCAGCGATAAAATGATCGAGCGCCTGCGCGCCAGCCTCGGTCGCGGGCGGATCTCGTTTCAAATCAGCCTCGATGGCCCGGACGCCGAAACCCATGACCGCGTGCGCGGCACCGGCACCTTCGCCAAAACCATCCCCGGCATCCGCCGCGCCGTCGAACACGGGTTCGAGGTCACCATCTCCACCGCCGTCAACCAGCATAATCTGCACAGCGTCGCCGCCACCACCCGCTTCATCGGCAGCCTCGGCATCAAAGCCCATCACATCCTCTCGATGCAGGAATTTGGCCGCGCGATCGATCATAAGCTCGAATTGCTGGTCAGCCCCGCCGACCTCACCACAGTCATGCGCGATTGTCGGCGCGTCGGCGATGAAATCGGCGTCGTCATCGATAACGACGCCTCATTGCGCGTGCGCACCAAAGGCAAGCGCGGTCGCAAGACCGATCTTTGCAGCTGCGGCTGGGATACGCTCGCCGTGTTCAGCGATGGCCAAGTCTATCCCTGCGTCTGGCTCGCCGGCGCGCCCGGCATGGCCTGCGGCAGCGTGCTGGACCAATCGCTCGAAGAGATTTGGCGCCACGCGCCCATACTCCAGGAAATCCGCGCCGCCTCGGTGCAAAACAAAGAAAATTGCACCAGCTGCCACCTCAAATTCATCTGCGCCGGCGGCTCGCCCTGCTCGTCGCATTTCGCCAGCCTCGCCAATCAAGGGCGCAGCGATATGCGCGCTGCCGAACCCTATTGCGAGACCCTTAAGGATGTCACGCATGATATGCTGTGGGAGTTGGGATTAGCCGGCATCGTGAACCCAACCCCAACAGCCGGTTATCAAAAACCTCAGCTCTTCAACGCCATGGAAGGCGAAGGCGCTGTCTGCGCCCACCCCAACACCCGCGCGATCGACCGCGCCTTCGAGGTCGGCTCCTATCATTGCGTCTGCGTGCTCGAAAGCGACGTGGCCGAAGGTGCCGCGCTCCCCGCCCCATCAGAAACCACCACCGCGCCGCGGGCCGCCGTCAGCTTTGATGCCATTGGCCGCGCCTGCGTCGAATTGCTCTTGCCCATGGCCAAACAAGTCCGCGCGCTTGATTCCGGCCAAATTCTCGAAGTCAAAACCGATGATCCCGCCGCCCGCGAAGATTTAGGCTCCTGGTGCCGAATGAGCGGGAACGAATTGCTTGATCGCATCAAAGGCGTTGGCTTTGAAAGCTTCTACATCCGTCGCGGCAACGGCCCATGAGCACCCCCATCCCCGCCACACGCCGGATCGACGCCGGTGAGACCAAATGCGGCGAACTCCTGATGATGATGCATCGGGAAATGAAATCGCTGCAGCCCGGCGAGATTCTCGATGTCTGCGCCTATAGTGCGGGCAATCTGCTCGATGTTCCGGCCTGGTGTCGGCTCACCGGTCACAGTCTGCTCGCCATCGAGCATAGCGAACCGGCTCATTTCTACATCCGCAAGAAAGGATAATTCTATGGCCAAAATCGTCGTCAGCATCACCTGCGCAAAAGATAATCCTGACAAAGCCACCGTCGCCATGGTCATCGCCAACGCCGCCCTGGTCTCCGGTCAAGACGTGGTGGTGTTCCTCAGCACCGAAGGCGTCTGTCTCGCCGTTAAAGCCTACGCCGATGACATCAAAGAAGCCGGTTTTGCGCCGATGCAAGACCTCATGTCCAGCTTCCTTGATAATGGCGGAACCATGTGGGTCTGCACACCCTGCTTCAAAAAACGCAACTACACCGAAAACGACCTGATCGAAGGTGCCAAACTGGTCGGCGGCGCAACCCTGGTCGAAGCCCTGGCCCAAGGCGCCGCCAGCATCAGCTATTAAATCAATAGCGGTTTAGGGTGAACCAACCGATTCACTCTAAACCAATGGCATTGTTAGCGCGTTCGTCACTCGTAGGATGGGGTGCGCTTGAGCACCCCATCATCTCGCCACAATCGCGCGCCCGCCTGAAAAATCAACCAACCCATCACGCGCAGCGCCATCACCCATTTTCCCCTTTCGCACCCACCCCCTGTTATGCCATGTTCGCCACATGGAGCAGT
>JAKBBY010000124.1 GCA_021808315.1 Pseudomonadota bacterium
AAACTCAATACCAGGCCAAGAAAAACCCTTGGATTTCGGACGCCGGGTGCTACATTCGCTCAGGCTGTTGCGTCGACCGGTTGAACCCACCGCAAAAAACTTTCGCTCCCCCCAGCCTCCCCGCGTCATTGCGAGCGAAGCGCGGCAATCCATCTCTCACGCACCCCACCACGCGAGCCAACCCGCGCCGCAACCCACCAAAAAATCGCGCCCCGGCACCATCGCCACCTATTGGATCAGATTAGTTAGCAATGTATTCCGCTCAGCCACGGGCCAATGTCCAGATTCTGCCGCTCCGTTAATCTCTGCGCCTCCTCAGTTCCAGAAGTTCGGGCGGTGCACCGACTATTCGGTCAAAAGCAAAGCTGTTTGTCGCCGGGTCCGGGCCGCTAAGGCGGAAAAAGCCTTCAAACCGCCACTCATCATTATGCGAAGACAGGACGGGCACCGCTTGCTTCGAGATTAATGCCACGCCAGCCGCCCCATAGTCGTTTGACGGCATGCGGACGCGTGGCTTGCTCTCATGAGAGTAGAAACTATTTGGCCCGACAAGAATCGCCCGGATCATGGATCTATCCCGGTGGCAGCCAAGAGTAGGTTCAATGTCAAGTTCGCGTTTTAGCCGCTCTTTGGCGACGAAATCGCCGACGGTGAGGTCTAGCATCCAAAGATGGAGCGCCGTCGTCAGGATATTCGTTGTGCCGTCATTAATCGCTTCATTACGAGCATTACTGGCGCTGCGAGCCCTGAATAATTTAAGGGAGGACGGAGTTGAATGATGTTTGGCGGTATGCCTCTCACGGGGCTTGTTGGGTGATCGTGACGGCGGCAACTCCTCTGGCTCTTGGGCGGCGGAACTATTGCTACCGCTACGTCCGAATATTACGAACGCGAAAACCGCCAACGCTGCAATGCCTATTAATTTATACACCAAAACGAACCCCCAAAGGGATGACTATATCACGTTGATAATACAGTGTTTCGCGAAATTGACAATATCGCAGAAATTGAGCTTCGATGGCCGATACGTTAAAGATTCATGTATCGGCTTTCAAGATAGGGAATGAGGTCTTGGAGATCGACCGAGTCGCTCTTCGACTGGTTGCAGCCGGGATGGGCCAATTGCAAATTTCCGCGCTCATTGCCACCGCCCCACGTGAAAGGTATACGGTGGTCGACATGCAGGTTGCCGAATTCCAACAATTCACCGCACAAAGCGCAGATTCCGCCCTGCTCATGGTAAAGCTCGTTGATGACGTGAACCATAAATGGCCGCCGTTTGACCGGCGCAATTTCGCGCAAGATCTCCGAACATTCTTCAACAACAGGCCAAAGACCTCTCCACAGCGATCCCTCGATTTCGTCCATCTCAGCCGCAATCTGTCGAATTCTTCTACGGCTCAAGCGGCTCTCGCGTTATCAGCACGAGTCCGTGCCTTGAGCAGCCTGATTCTAAGATTTTTGGCGCGCTTATCCAAATCACTGCTATCAAGAATGCGTATCGCGCTTTCTAAAATCGAAAGGACAGCATCAATATCCTCGATAAGATCCAGGAGATCGCTGTCGCTTTGGGCTTTCACGCCACGCGAACGAATCAATATACGTTCCAGCCGATCTTCAATCGACGGCTCGTTTTGCTCGATTACTTGGACCTGCTTGGGGGCAGGCTCTGACCACAAACGTTGAATCCATTCAAACATCATCAGCGAACGTTACGAGCCTTACTAGGTGACGCACTCATAAACTGGTTCCCTTACTGGTTGTGTTGTGATTCAAGCTCCGTGGAGGTGTTTGATGTCGATTCGCCGGTATGAGCTTTCGGATTTTGAATGGTCTGTGATTGCCCCGCTTTTGCCGAACAAGCCACGAGGGGTTGCGCGGGTGGATGACCGCAAGGTTCTGAACGGCATCTATTGGCGGCTGCGTACTGGCTCGCCGTGGGCGGACATACCTGAGCGCTACGGCCCGGCCACGACCTGCTACAACCGCTTTGTGCGGTGGCAGAAGCTTGGCGTGTGGGACAGGCTATTTGAAGCTGTTTCAAAGGCTTATGATGGCGGCGTGCAAATGGTCGACAGTTCCTCGATCCGGGTTCACCAGCATGCTGCCAACGTCAAAAAGGGGGTCCAGAAGCAGCCGAGACTGGGAACCTCTCTCCAGGCCGATGCATGGGGCGTTCACGCGGCGGACTGACCACAAAAATCCATGCCGTGGTTGATGCCAACGGCAATCCGTTCACCCTGAAACTGACCGAAGGCCAGGCCCATGACGGCCGCAGCGCGGAAGACATGCTGGGCAGTGTCGGCCGCGGCCAAACCCTGCTCGCCGACCGGGCTTATGACAGCGACGCTCTGCGCGCCACCCTGGCCAAACGCCGTGCCCGGGCCAACATCAAGCCTATGCCAAACCGTGTGAATATCCCGCGCTTCAACAAAAAGCTTTACAAAAAACGCAATCTCATCGAGCGCTTCTTCAACAAGCTCAAACACTTCCGCGCCGTCGCCACACGCTTCGAAAAGCACGATGCCAATTACCTCGCCCTCGTCAAACTCGCATCAGCACGAATATGGATGCGGTTTATGAGTCGGTGACCTAGAGCAGTTTCTGTTCGCATAGGCTCACCGACAATGCTCTAGCGCATTGTTTTGGCGAACAACTTTAGCCGATCAGATTAGTCTATCTGATCGGATGTTGCTCTAGGCGCAGCGCGGTCGATTTCGGTCAGGTTAAAGGGCGTTATTGCGCGGTGTTTCCGTTCCAACCGGTCCGTCTCGTGGGATAGGCCAATGTCGCGGCAAGGCTGATACTGATCTCTTGACCCGCGCACAGGGCCGCCGGGATAATTGCCCGTCCATTAGTCCAGCGCCCATCCGGTTCGGGAGCATGCCAGCCAACGGTTAGGCTTGGGTGATCGAGCGGGATCATTGTGCCGTCCCCGCGTGTGATCGCGGCAATTTTGACCCCGAGCTTGCGCTGATCGCGCGGGTCCGGAGACACATGGCCGGGGATCGCGGTGCGGCTGGTGATGTGGGCCGATCCATCAGCCTGGCGGGTGATCGCAAGATCAGCATCGGCGCTTGTCGCAATGTTAGCACGGGCGAGGATGCGGCCGCGCGCCGCCTCAACCGCGGGCCCTTCCTCGGCGAAGGGCAAGCAGCTTTGTGTTACGCGAACGGCCTGCCAGTCCATGGTGGCGGGTGCGAACACAGGGTGCAGAGCCAGCGCGGATGCAGGATTATTTTCAAAGGCGTGGCGATTGCCAGTTTCGAGGTAAGATTCGCAAGGCGCGCCCTCCGCCAAGAGCACGGCATGCTCTTCCAGTTCGACATGGTAATAGGTAATCGAACGACGGATAATCTGGCGAATTGTTGCGCCGTTAATCAGCGCCTTCGCCGGAATCAGATAGCCATCAAGGGCGACGGCATGGTCGGGCGAGAGCACAAGATCACGCTTGGGAATATTATCAGCGAGCGCACCAGCCATGATTAAAACAGGCTGAACCGCGTCTGGATGCGCATGCCGGGAGAGGTCGATTGTCCGATGGCCGAGCCAAATGACGGGCATAATCCTGCCGTCGGCGAGGGCGATTTGCGTTCCTGCCTTGAGCTTTTCGACCGGAACGTCACCATCAATGGTTCGGATGCGGGTGCCCTGCGCGAAGCAAGCCGCATTGAGGCTAATGGTGGTGTTTCCAGGAGGGTCAACCACACTGAAATCGCTCGTCACAAAGCTTCCCGTGATCGCGAGTGTGATTTCAGTGGTGCCGTTGCCGAGCTCCAGTCCCGTGCCACTAACGTAGGTATCCGTGGTTGCGCCGAAGCCGTCGAGGATGAGAGTGTCATCTTGGGCAAACCCCGCGATTGAGGGGCCGGCCAATGTAGTGCCGGACAATACAGTATAGGAACCGATGACCACGGCCGTTGCGCCCGTGTCAAAACTGACCCCGCCTTCAATCAATCCGCCAGCCTCAAGCACGAGCGTGGCAGGCGGCGCACTCAAAGTGGCACCATTCGAATATGTCACATCCCCGAACTGAACGGCCGCCGCTTCGGCATGTGCGCTGTTCGTGCCACCAATAATTAAACCCGAATCATACACGGTTCCGCCCGTCAGATAGAGACCAACACCGCCCCTGTATGTCCCGGCGCCACCGATGATCGTGCCGGTATTCGTGACTAAGCCTGCTCCTTTAATGCGGACGCCATCGCCGCCAAAATAGCCGCTACCACCAGAAATTTTGCCGAGATTATCAAATGTTCCAAAGCTGCTTATTGATATTGTCCCAATCGTGGTCTCAAATTCTACCGGATAAAGAACGACGCCCGCACCGCCCTGGCCCTGCAAATTTGCCGGGTAGCTCGGTTTGCCAGCACCAGCTTCTCGCCCGCTACCGCCAATGATCGTGCCGTGATTGCTGAATGTAATGTCGCTATCCAGAATGACGCCTGCGCCACCTGCTCCGCCTTGACCACCGAAACCATTCACATCCGTCCCGCCGATACCGCCAGAGCCGCCGACGATGATGCCGCTGTTGGTTCCAGTTATTCCACTGTGACGGAGCACGCCATAGTTAACAGCGCCCCCAATAATGTATGCGCCGTCGCCACCAAAACCTCCGATGCCGCCGGAACCACCGGGACTACTACCACCACCGGCACCGCCCGACCCGCCCTCAATGAGACCCGTATTATTAGCAAGGGTTCCATAATTCTGCTGTAATCCGGTGCCGCCGGTTGCGCCAACGCCACCGAGGCCGACACCGTAGACACCGAAACCGACGACCGACCCGACTGAGCGACCCATAATGGTACCGCTGTTGGTGAGTGTGCCGTTGTCTAAAATTCCGTCCAAAATAGTGCCACTGTTCAAGACCGACCCTGTTGAGTAGGCATCAACACCGATACCATAACCCGAAATTGTGCCGTCATTCGACAGCGTGCCCGCTAGGGACACTCCAACAGTGCCCGTCGTTGCGTCGATCACCCCCGTTGATTTATTGACAATGAGCGCCGTCGAACCGGCTGAAATTTCCCCAATGACATGGCCATAATTGATGATCGTTCCGCCGACATTGCTCGGCAAATAGCTCGAACGGGTGGGGCCGGTTACGATTGCGCCACCGCTGCCATACCCAGCGATTGTGCCGCTAGCCTGATTGATGATCGTTCCCGCCGCAAGGCCGACGGCGACGCCTGCCGATCCAAAATCGCCGATCAAACCCGAATTGTAAATGACAAGACTTGATGATTGTTGGATTGATTGACCGCCAACACTGGCGTTCTGAATAACACTACCCAGGATCGCATATGCATATTTTCCGTAGAATGCAGGGGGAACATATCCTGTCGCAATTGTCGGCCCGTCCGTCAGGATTGTCCCCGAATTTTTGATCGATGCGGTTCCCCGCGTCTTCACCCCATCGGACCCTTGAATAATGCCGCTATTGATCAGCGTGTTGGTCATCGACACAGATTTTTGGCTATAAACGGGGCCAATCATCGCCCCAATGCCAAATCCCGTTAGGGTCGCGATATGGGCTTGACCACTCGATGAAGAATATCGTCCCTCCACCACCGATTGAAGCCCCCTGATCACGCCATAATTTTCGACCGTAGAATTGCTGCCGCTTAAATTTGAGACATATGCAGCGACGCCCACAGCCTCAACCGTCCCGGAGCGCTGATTGACGAGCGACCCATCCGCCAAGAACACCCCGTCCGGTGTAAATTCGGCAAGTATCGAGCCGGTCGCACTGCCAATCGCCACCGTCTCGATGAGCGACGTTTCAACGAGACCGGCATTGGTAAACGTGCTTGTTCCATACAAATCAACGGCGGCGCCGAGTGCGAATGGAAAAAAACCACCATACCCGGTTGCCGCATTGGGCGCAGCGCCGACGCCGACCAAGGTGCCCGCCAGAACCAGTGTAGATTGATTTGATATATCAACAGCGATACTCGCAGGATCAAATAAATCTGCGACGCCCAAGCGTGCAGTTGTACCATAATTTATCACGCCGGAACCGTTAAAATATTCAGAACTCGGTGTGGTGATTGCCGTATATCCACTTGCCAGCGTCGTCGTTGCAGAAATGCTAATGGAAATTGTCATGATACGCTCCAATCGATGTCGGTGCTGCGGTCAGTCAAAATATCCAAAGGTGTCGGTATTCTGTTCGGCCAATCATCAACGGCCCCAAACGGGGCGCTAGAAGAAGATCGGTCATGGGGCGGCCATCGAGGGCCACTTGGCGGTCGATCACCCCAGATCACAAGCAAACACAATTTCCGCCACCGCGCCGGCCACGTGTCTCGATTGCCGACGCGCCGGCCACGTGTCTCGATTGCCGACTTGAGTGTTGTTACGGTACGATTGATTCATAAATTTCTCCGATAATTTCTTGGGCAATGAAAAACACGGTCACCGAGTTTGCCTCCACCCCGATACACAGGGTTTAAAACGTCAATTTGATACTTTATTGACATGCTAAAATTGAAAAATTTTCGTGATAAGCAGGGCAGCAAGCGTTCGCAGCGCACGCTCTGCGGCGCTATTGGCGAGGAAAAGCCCCCGTTGGTCAGGAGCTGGGTGAAGGCCGACCCCCCCCGCCAATGCGCTGACCAGCCTAGCGGCGGCTCATCCCCGCATGGGCGTGGAATATTTCGCTAGCTCTAGAACTCACCAACACCCCCAATACCCCACCCACGCCCCAACCGCCAATTGCCCCAAAATCCTATTTTTCTCCTTTCGCACCCACCCCCTCCTATGCCATGTTAGCACCATGGAGCAAGCCGCTAACACCTTCGCGCAATCGCTCGCCGACCGCTTCACCACAATTATGCGCCTGCTCCGCCAAACCCTCGGCGCCCCCGACTATGCCCGCTTTGACCTTTCGCTCAAATGGGCCATCTGGCACCGTATTTCGCGCCTCTCGCTCCGATTCCGCGCGCTCGCCCTCAATCCCCGTCCAGTCCGCCCCGGCAAACCCAGCGCAAAACCCGAACCCGCCCCAGAACCAGAATCACCCTCAGTCAGCGCAAAAAAGAGCGAATTACCCCGGCAAAAAGGCTGGCTGCTGCAAACCTTCCCCGGCCATCACATCCCCTATGTGCGCGGTCACCTGATCCGCTTCCTCGAAGACCCGGATTTGTCGCGCCTC
>JAKBBY010000125.1 GCA_021808315.1 Pseudomonadota bacterium
AATCACCCGCGCCGGCGTCGACCGCTTGACCGCGCGGCTTGACGGCAAGCCCGTTGCCGCAGACTCGAACGCTGCAGGAGACGCCGCATGAGCAACACGGCACAACTCGACAGCAAAGCGGGCACCAAAAAAGCGAAGCCAGCACCGCGTGGGAACAAGCCCGTGCCGGGCATGGTCGTCGCCCGCGAGAAAATGTTCGACATTATTCGTGGTCCGGTGATCACCGAGAAATCGACGGCGTTGTCGGAGCGCAACCAGGTGGTGTTCAAAGTCTCGCTCGACGCGACGAAGCCGATGATCAAGGCCGCGGTCGAGGGTTTGTTCGGGGTCAAGGTGCTCGGCGTGAACACGCTGGTGCAAAAGGGCAAGACCAAGCAGTTCAAAGGGCGTCCGGGCGTGCGTTCGGATGTGAAAAAAGCGTTCGTGACGCTGGCCGAAGGCCAGTCGATCGATTTCACAGCGCGTCTGGCGTGAGGCAGGGCTGACACATGGCACTTAAGCATTTCAAACCGGTTACGGCCAGCCTTCGCGGCACCGTTCTGATTGAGCGGAGCGAATTGTGGAAAGGCAAGCCGGTCAAGGGATTGACCGAAGGCAAGCATTCCACCGGCGGACGCAATAATCACGGGCGCACCACCAGCTATTTCCGGGGCGGCGGACATAAGCGCACCTATCGGATCGTGGATTTCAAGCGCCGCAAGCATGGCGTCGCCGCCGTGGTGGAGCGCTTGGAATATGACCCGAACCGTTCGGCGTTCTTGGCGCTGTTGAAATATGCCGATGGTGAGTTGGCCTATATTTTGGCGCCGCAACGTTTGAAGGTCGGTGATGAGGTGATTTCTGGCGTGAAGGTCGATATCAAGCCGGGCAATGCGATGCCGCTGGCGGCGATCCCGGTCGGCACGATCATCCATAATATCGAGTTGAAGGCGGGCGCCGGCGGTAAAATGGCGCGGTCGGCTGGCACGTTCGCTCAGCTCGTCGGCAAGGATCAGGGTTACGCCCAGGTCAAGCTGATGTCGGGCGAGCTGCGCTTGATCCGTGGTGAGTGCATGGCCTCGATTGGTGCGGTGTCGAACCCGGATCACTCGAACCAGCAGCTTGGCAAGGCCGGTCGTAATCGTTGGTTGGGTCGTCGCCCGCACAACCGTGGTGTGGCGATGAACCCGGTCGATCACCCGTTGGGTGGTGGTGAAGGTCGCACGTCCGGTGGTCGTCATCCGGTCACGCCGTGGGGCAAACCGACGAAGGGCTATAAAACGCGCGGCAATAAGCGGACGGATGACCTCATTATCCGTCGCCGCAAGAGCGGAAAGGGCTAATCATGGCACGCTCAGTATGGAAAGGCCCGTTCGTGGACGGGTATTTGTTGGGCAAGGCGGAAACCTCGCGGGCATCCGGTCGCAACGAGATCATCAAAATCTGGTCGCGCCGCTCGACAATCTTGCCGCAATTCGTGGGCCTCACTTTCGGGGTCTATAATGGCAAGAAATTCCTGCCGGTGCAGGTGAACGAAAATATGGTGGGTCATAAATTCGGGGAGTTCTCGCCAACCCGCACATTCTCCGGCCACGCGGCCGATAAAAAGGCGAAGCGAGGCTGAGATGAGCAAACCTAATCACCCCCGCATGTTGGCGGAAACCGAGTCGGAAGCGGTGCTGCGCAATATCCGCGTGAGCCCGCGCAAGCTGAATTTGGTCGCGGCGTCGATCCGGAATTTGCCAGCGGGCAGCGCGTTGTCGTCGCTCACCTTTAGCAAGCGGCGCATTGCGCAGCAGGTTAAAAAGGTGCTGGAAAGCGCCATCGCGAATGCTGAGAATAACCATCAGCTCGATGTTGATCGTTTGGTCGTCACGACAGCGGATGTTGGCCGTGGCGTGGTGATGCGCCGGTTCCAAGCGCGTGGCCGTGGTAAAGCGGCGCGCGTGGAAAAATGGTTCAGCCATTTGCGGATCGTGGTTGCCGAGCGCGATATTCTCACCAAAGCCGAGCGGCGTGCTGCCGGGCGTAAGCGCCCTGGTGCGGCAACGGCCAAGGCTGCGGCAGCTCAACCCGCCGAAACGATAGGGGCGCAAGCGTAATGGGTCACAAGGTTAATCCGATCGGGCTGCGGCTCGGCATCAACCGCACCTGGGATAGTCGCTGGTATGCCGGCACTGACTATGCGGCGCTGTTGCATGACGATCTCAAATTGCGCGAGTTTTTGCGCAAGCGTCTGTCCGGCGCGGGCATTTCGAAAGTCATTATCGAGCGTCCCGGCAAGAAGCCGCGCGTCACCATTTATGCCGCTCGTCCGGGCGTGGTGATTGGCAAGAAGGGCCAGGACATCGATGCGCTGAAAAAAGAACTCTCGACGATGGCGAAGGCGGATGTTTCGTTGAACATCGTTGAAATTCGTAAGCCGGAAATCGACGCAACGTTGGTGGCCGAGAATATTGCTCAGCAGCTTGAACGTCGGGTTGCGTTCCGCCGGGCGATGAAGCGTGCGGTGCAGTCGGCGATGCGGCTCGGCGCGCAAGGGATTCGGATTAATTGCGGTGGCCGCCTTGGTGGCGCTGAAATTGCGCGGGCTGAGTGGTATCGCGAGGGCCGCGTGCCGTTGCATACGCTGCGTGCCGATATCGATTACGGGATCGCGACCGCCATGACCACCTACGGCACATGCGGCGTGAAAGTTTGGATCTTTAAGGGCGAGATCATGGCGCATGATCCGATGGCGCAAGATCGTCGCGCCGCCGAACAGGCGCCGCAGCGCTGAGGAGATAGGATATGTTGTCACCCAAGCGCACGAAGTTTCGCAAAGCCCATAAAGGCCGGATTCATGGTCTGGCTAAGGGGAACACGCAACTTAATTTTGGTGCCTATGGCCTAAAGGCGTTGGAGCCGGAGCGGATTACGGCCCGCCAGATTGAAGCGGCTCGTCGGGCGATCACGCGGCAAATGAAGCGTGCGGGCCGCGTATGGATCCGGATTTTCCCGGATCTGCCGGTCTCCACCAAGCCGGCGGAAGTCCGTATGGGTTCGGGTAAGGGCAGTCCTGAATTTTGGGTTGCCCGCGTCCATCCGGGCCGCATCATGTTTGAGATCGACGGCGTTGCCGAGCCGATTGCGCGCGAAGCGCTCACGCTCGGTGCGGCGAAGCTGCCGATTCGCACCAAAATCGTTACCCGGATCGGGGAGTCCTGACATGAGCAAGGGCGAGATGAACAAAGCCATCGATATTCGGGTGAAAACCCCCGATGAGGTCGAGGCATTGTTGTTGGATCTGAAGCGCGAGCAGTTGAATCTGCGCTTTCAGCGGGCAACCGGCCAGCAAGAGAATACCAGCCAGATTCGCAAGGTTCGGCGATCGGTTGCGCGAGTGAAGACCATTTTGGCCGAGCGTGCGCGCTCGACCGTGAAGGCTTGAGGGGTTCGATCGATGCCGAAACGCGTCCTGACAGGGCGGGTCGTGAGCGACAAAATGGACAAGACCGTTACGGTTCTTGTCGAGCGTCGCGTCATGCATCCGCTGTATAAGAAATTTATTCGCCGCTCTAAGAAATATGCGGCGCATGATGAGGCCAATATTTGCGCCATTGGCGATCAGGTTCGCATTGAAGAATGCGCGCCGATCAGCAAGCGCAAGACCTGGACCGTCACTGAGCGGAACGGCGCAGCGCTGGTTGCCCAGTCTGACGCCGCATCACAGGGAGCCTGACATGATTATCGTCGAATCCAATCTGGACGTTGCCGATAATTCTGGCGCTCGCCGGGTGCAGTGCATCAAGGTGTTGGGCGGTTCGAAGCGTAAGACCGCTTCGGTTGGCGATGTCATTGTCGTGTCGGTCAAAGACGCGATTCCGCGTGGCAAGGTCAAAAAGGGCGACGTGCATCAGGCCGTTATCGTCCGCACCGCTTATGGCGTGCGCCGGGCTGACGGCAGCGTGATCCGGTTTGATCGGAATGCGGCGGTGCTGATCAATAAGCAAATGGAGCCGATCGGCACGCGTATTTTTGGGCCGGTGACCCGTGAATTGCGCGCGCGCAAATTCATGAAAATTATTTCTCTTGCGCCGGAGGTGCTGTGACATGGCGGCACGTATTCGTAAGGGCGACAAAGTCGTGGTGATCTCGGGGGCCGATAAGGGCCGTCAGGGTGAGGTTTTGCGGGTTATCCCGTCAGCCAACCGTGCGGTGGTCCAGGGTATTGCGATGGCGAAGCACCATACCAAGCCGAAGGGCATGGGCGAGCCGGGCGGCATTATCGAGCGCGAGCGGGCGATTGATTTGTCGAACGTGGCGTTGATCGATCCAGAGTCTGGCAAGCCAACCCGCGTTGGTTTCCGCACCCTTGAGGATGGTCGCAAGGTTCGGGTTGCTCGTCGGAGCGACTCGGTGATCGACGGCTGAAGGTGACAGTGATGAGCGAGACACGTGAAGTAACCCGGCTACGGGCCCATTATGAGACGGTGGTGAAGCCCGCCTTGCAAAAGGAATTTGGGTATACCAACCCGATGCAGGTGCCGAAGCTGGAGAAAATTGTCATCAATATGGGTGTCGGTGAAGCAGCGGCGGACCAAAAGAAGTTGGACGCAGCGGTTGCTGAGCTAACCTTGATCGCCGGGCAAAAGCCGGTGAAGACCGTCGCGAAGAAGGCGATTGCGGGTTTTAAAATCCGCGAAGGTCTGCCGATTGGCTGTAAGGTGACGCTGCGCCGCGAGCGCATGTATGAGTTTCTTGACCGTCTGGTCACCATTGCGCTGCCGCGCGTGCGCGATTTTCGCGGGTTGCCGGCGGGTAAAGGGTTTGACGGGCGTGGAAATTTTGCCATGGGTCTCAAGGAACAGATGGTGTTCCCTGAAATCGCCTATGACAAGGTGGATGCAACGCGCGGCATGGACATTGTGTTCGTGACCACCGCGCGCAGCGATGCCGAGGCCAAGGCCCTGCTTAAGGGTTTTGACCTGCCTTTCGCATCTTGATCGGTACGTTTTGAGTTTTTCGACACAGATACACGCGTTTATGGAAAACCGCCGGGTGATGCCGGCAGGTTCCGGAGGATAGAAACGATGGCGAAGACCTCTCAGGTCAATCGGAATAATATGCGGGCGAAGATGGCTAAGCGCGATGCCGGCAAGCGTGCCGCGTTGAAGGCGATTGTCATGGATCGCACGTTGCCGGTCGAAGATCGGTTCGATGCGACGTTGAAACTCGCTCAGCTTCCGCGCAATGGCGCGAAGGGCCGGGTGCGGTTGCGTTGCGAGTTGACCGGGCGTTCGCGCGGCAATTATCGGAAATTCAAACTATGCCGCATCGCGTTGCGTGATCTTGCCAGTGCTGGGCAGATTCCCGGCATGGTCAAGGCGAGCTGGTAAGCGAGGATCTGCAATGTCGATGTCCGATCCCTTGGGTGACATGCTCACCCGTATCCGTAACGCCCAGCGGGCCCGTCAGGCGGCATGTGTTGCGCCGGCGTCCCATCTGCGCGCGAATGTGCTTGATGTGTTGAAGCGCGAAGGGTTCATTCGCGGTTTCGCCAAGGAAGAGCTACGCCCTGGCGTCGCTCAGTTCCGGATCGAGCTGAAATATAACGAAGGCGAGCCGGTGATTAAGGAAATCCACCGCGTGTCGCGTCCGGGCCGGCGGGTTTATTCCAAAATCCGCGAGTTGCCGCGCGTCTATGCCGGGTTGGGGGTGTCGATCCTGTCAACCCCGCGTGGCGTGATGAGTGATGTTGAAGCGCGCGCTGCCAATGTTGGCGGCGAAGTGCTGTGCCGGGTCTTCTAAGGAGCGATCGAGATGTCACGGGTTGGTAAATATCCGGTCGAAATCCCGAAAGGGGTTGATGTCAGCATCGCGAGTGGCGTGCTGACCGCGAAAGGCAAATTGGGCGTTCTCACGACGCCGATCCATGATGCGGTCGAGGCCAAGATTGAGGATGGTAAATTCTCGGTCAAGCCACGCGGCAATGAGCGCATGGGCCGGATGATGTGGGGCACCACCCGGGCGGTGGTGGCCAACATGGTTAAGGGTGTGTCCGAAGGGTATGCCAAAACCATGGAAATCAACGGTACCGGCTTTCGTGCAGCGGTGCAGGGTTCGAATTTGGTGATGAATCTCGGGTTTTCGCATGATGTGGTGTTCCCGGTTCCTGAGGGCATCAAAATCAGCTGCGAGAAACCGACATTGATCAAGATCGAAGGTGTCGACAAGCGTTTGGTCGGTCAGGTCGCCGCTGAAATACGCGCCTATCGTCCGCCTGAGCCTTATAAAGGCAAGGGCGTGAAGTTTGTGGGCGAGGCGATCCGGCGCAAGGAAGGCAAAAAGAAATGATGGGTTCAACTCGCGACAAGGAAGCGCGTCGTCGGCTGCGGCTGCGCTATCAGCTCCGCAAGAAATCCGGTGGGCGTCCGCGCTTGTCGGTCTTTCGGTCTGGCAAGCATATTTATGCTCAGGTGATCGACGATTCTGCCGGTCGCACCTTGGCGGCGGCTTCGTCGCTCGATGCGGGGCTGCGCACCGAATTGCGCACGGGTGCTGATCGGGAAGCGGCGGCTGCGGTGGGCAAGCTGGTGGCCGAGCGCGCGAAAGCGGCTGGGGTAACCCAGGTCGTGTTCGATCGCGGCGCCTATATTTATCATGGTCGGGTCAAGGCCCTGGCTGAAGCCGCTCGCGAGAGCGGGCTTGATTTCTAAGGAGTAGGGCATGGCACGGGAACCACGCGACGGGCGGGGCGAAGGTCGGGGTCGTGAACGCGAGCGCGACCGCGATGGCGATGAGCTGATCGATAAATTGGTGACCATCAACCGCGTCGCCAAAGTGGTTAAGGGCGGTCGTCGTTTCGCCTTTGCGGCATTGGTGGTGGTCGGTGATCAGAAGGGGCGGGTTGGCTACGGCGCAGGCAAGGCGCGTGAAGTGCCGGAAGCGATCCGCAAAGCGACGGAGCGGGCCAAGCGCGGCATGATCCGTGTGCCGATGCGCGAAGGCCGCACATTGCATCACGATGTCGAGGGCAGCTTCGGCGCGGGTCATGTCGTGCTGCGCGCGGCACCGGCGGGCACCGGGATCATTGCCGGTGGGCCGATGCGTGCGGTATTCGAGACGCTGGGCATTGGCGATGTCGTGGCCAAGTCGCTCGGCAGCCGCAATCCACATAATATGGTAAAAGCCACGTT
>JAKBBY010000011.1 GCA_021808315.1 Pseudomonadota bacterium
AGAGAAGCCGTGCATAAACAAAATATTATGGCCCAGCCGACCAAAATGCGGCGCGCGATTCATGGTGATATCGACATAACCGCCCCAGCAATAATCGGCGCGGGCGGCGGCGAGCTGGGGAAACACGGCGCGGGCGCGGGCCAGCATCGTGGCGGCCAAGTTGGGCGGTGGCAGGGTGGAATAGGAAACCCGGCCCCCAAACAACATGCGGTGATCCGCGCTGCGGCGAAAATAATCGAGCACGAAATTGAGGTCAGCGACCGCTTGATTGCCGGGGATCAGCGCGGGAACATCATCGCGCGGTTCGGTCGCAACGATATAGGTGCCGACGGGCATGATGTAGCCGGCGAGGGGAGGCATCAGCCCGGCGAGATAGGCGCCGGTGGCGATGATGAGATGATCCGCGGTGACTTGGCCTTGCGCAGTGTGCAGCACAATTTTGGCACCCGGCGTAACGGCGGTAACTTTGCTCTGGGCGCACAGCATGGCACCGGCGCTGATGGCGGCCTGGGCGAGGCCGCGCGTGTAATTGAGCGGGTGCAAATGGCCGGAAACCGGATCGGTCAGGGCCGCTTGGTAGCGCGGACTATCAAGATGAGCGCGCAACTCTGCGCCGGTGAGGAGCTGGGTTGCCGGATAGCCGAGATCGGCTAATTCGGCTTGGGTTTCGGCTAATTCGCGCACCTGCCGTGCTTTGACCGCTGCGTGCAAATAGCCGGGGACAAAGTCGCAATCGATAGCAAAGCGGTTGATTTGCTGGCGCAGCAGATCGACCGCCTCCATCGATAAATCCCAGACCTTTCGGGCCGCGTCTTTGCCGATCAGGCGGTTGAGTTTGAGCTGGCCGCAGGCAAGGCCCGGCAGCACTTGCCCGCCATTGCGCCCGGAGGCACCGCCACCGATGGCGCCCGCTTCGAGCAGGATGACCCGATAGCCGCGCTCGGCGAGGTGCAGCGCCGCCGAACAGCCGGTGAGGCCACCGCCGATGATTACGACGTCGGCCCGTTGCGCGCCGACGAGCGGCGGCGGGGTGCGGATGAGCGTGCTTGTTGCGCTATAATAATCAGACATTCAATAACAGATGCTCGCGCTCCCAAGAGCTGATAACCCGCAAATAGGTTTCATATTCGAGGCGTTTCACCGCGACGAACACTTCGATCAGCTTGGCGCCGAGAATGGCGGTGAGGGGCTGATTTTGCGCCATGCGATCGAGCGCTTGCGATAATTCACGCGGCAATGAATACGGTTGCGAATAGGCTGAACCACGAAATGGCTCGGTGGGTTCCAGCGCCTCGACCATGCCGAGATAACCGCAGGCGAGCGAGGCGGCGAATGCGAGATAAGGGTTAGCGTCCGCGCCGGGGACGCGGTTTTCGACCCGCATGGCCGAAGGCTCGCCGAAGGGGACGCGCAGACCGCAGGTGCGGTTATCATGGCCCCATTGCAAATTGATCGGCGCGTTAGAATATCGGGTCAGGCGGCGATAGGAATTCACATTGGGCGCAAAAATCGGCATGATCGCCGGGACGTATTTTTGCAAACCGCCAATATAGGCGCGGAACAAGGCGCTGGGTTGGCCCTGGGCATCTGCGAACAGATTAGCGCCGGTGGTGGCATCGACCACGCTTTGATGGATATGCATGGCGCTGCCTGGTTCATGATCCATCGGCTTGGCCATAAACGTCGCGTAGATTTCGTGGCGGAGCGCCACTTCGCGGACGGTGCGTTTGAACAAAAACACCTGATCGGCCAGATCAAGCGGATCGCCATGGAGAAAATTAATTTCGACCTGTGCGGCACCTTCTTCGTGGATCAGCGTATCGAGATCAAGATTTTGGGTTTCACAGAAATCATACATTTCCTCGAATAACGGATCGAACTCATTGACAGCATCAATCGAATAAGATTGCCGCCCCGTCTCTTGCCGCCCGGAGCGACCAACGGGCGGCACCAGCGGGTAATCCGGATCGGTGTTGCGTCCAACAAGATAAAATTCAAGCTCCGGCGCTAACACTGGTTTCCAGCCGCGCGCGGCGTAGAGCGCCAGGACTTCACGCAGCACCTGCCGGGGCGCAATCGGCACCGGGGTGCCATTAGCGTAGTGGCAATCATGGATGATTTGCGCGGTGGGTTCATGCGCCCACGGGACTAGCCGCACCGTTGCCGGATCGGGCGTGAGTTTGATATCGATGATTGCAGGATCGGTGAGTTCGTCATTTGGATCTTCGGGATATTCTCCGGTGACCGATTGAATGAAAATACTCTCAGGCAGGCGCGGCGTGCCACCATGCAGGAATTTTTCTGCCGGCATGATTTTGCCCCGAGGAATGCCGGTAATATCAGGGACAAGACATTCCACTTCGGTGATGCGGTGCTCGTTGAACCAGTCGGTCAGATCGATCATGAATGCCTCCGGGCTCGGATGAGGGTCAGTGGATCGGCATCGGTGGGTGTTATTGGCCCGACCGATGCCGATCATGCGTTAGCGCAGGCTTGGCTGGGTCAATGTTGACGCACGGCGGTCCAGATCGCGTTGAATGTTTGCAATTTGGTGCCAGCAAGAGGCGGCAGAAAATGCAGCCCCGCGAGCTGCGCCTTGGTGGGTTCGATCAGCGTGGTTTTCAGCTCCTTGCTCAAAAGCGGCTCTGAGGCGGCGTTCGGACTGCCATAGAGATTATAGTTGGATAATTCGGCGCCTGCTTTGGCCGATAGGATAAAGTTGATGAAATCATATGCGAGTTTCGGGTCGGGCGCATGTTTGGGGATCGCCATGGTATCGACCCAGATTTCACTGCCTTCTTTGGGAACCAGATAGGCGGCGTTCAGGCATGATTTGTCATCGTAACATTCAGCCACGGCGCCATTGAATGTCATGCCAATGGCAATCACGCCTTTTTTGATTTGACCCATCGCCGGATCACCATCGATAAAGCCGGTGAAGTTTTTACGCTTCTCGGTTTGCTCGATCAGTTTAGCGGCCTTGATCCACTCACTTTTCGTGTTGCAGGTGAAACCATAACCAAGATAGGCGCACGCGGCCCCAATCGTGTCACGACCTGAGCCGCCCATCAACGCGAACGGGTATGAGGGGTTGAGTTTGGGATTAAACAGCACCGCCCAGCTCGCGGGAAGGGTGGCGATTTTGGTTTTCAGATAGCCGATGCCGGTGGTGCCCCATTGGTAGGGCATCGAATATTGATCATGCGGATCATAGGACGGGTTTTGGAACTTTGCCGCTAAATTGTGGAAATTTGGAATATATTTTTTGTTCAGCGGGGCGATCAGGCCTTCATGGACGAGTTGCGGTATGAAATAGCTGGAGGGCACCACCACATCGAACTGCGCGTCACCGCCCGCTTTGAGTTTGGCCGCGAGGGCGGCGTTGGAATCGTAATAGGTTTGCACGACCTTGCAGCCGCAATGGGCTTCGAATTTTTTGATCAGGCCTTTGCCGATATAGGCTTGCCAGTTGAACAAATAGAGGGTTTTGCCCGCCGCTTGCGCGGGCGGTGCCAAAGCGAGCATGCCGCCGACAAGGCCAGCGACAAGGGCGATTGGCGTTAATTTGATCGAAAATCCTCGCATCGTAAACCTCCTTTGGGGTTGCTGTGTTAGTCGCCAGTGCGTGGCAGGGGACGCCGCTCTTTTTGGCGGCTGAATAGATACTGCAATAGGCCAGTGCCGATGACTGTGGCAATCATCAAACTGGCCAAGGCGTTGATATCGGGCGCGACGCCTTTGCGGGCGACGGCGCTGTAGATATAGATGGGCAAGGTTGTGCTGCCGGGTCCGGCGGTGAAATAGCTGATGGTGAAATCATCAATCGACAGGGTGAAGGCCAGCAGAAATCCGCCGATGATGGCCGGGCGGATCACCGGGACGGTCAGATGGAAAAATGACTGCCAGCCATTAGCATAAAGATCATGTGAGGCCTCGAACAAATTCGGATCAAGGCCAGACATGCGCGCAAACACCACGAGGGCGACATAGGGCGCTTGGAACGTCACATGGGCGATGCCCATGGTCAGCAGGCCGGCCGCGAACAGCCCGGTGGCTTTGTGCAGCAGATTGAAAAAAATCAGGTCGGCGATGCCAAAAACGAGCGATGGCATGATGATCGGCGTGTAAATAATCAAGCTCGGTATCGCGGCGGCGAAGCCGGAACGCTTGGCCGTGCGAAATCGGCTGAGCCCGAAGCCCATCAGCGTGCCCAAGCTGGTGCCGAACATCGATGAAACGAGTGCCAAGATCAGCGAACGGCGAAACGCGGCCAGAACATCGGGCTCCTGCAACAGCGCGTGATACCAATGCAGACTGGCGCCCTGCCCGCCCGGTGCTGGCGCGAAGGAAAATATCGCGATCAAGACCAAAGGGGCGTAGAGCAACACATAAACCGGCAGGCTGCTGAGCAGCAGCGCGCGGCGGATGGGCGGGGCGAGGCGGCTGCTCATAGCATGCTGCCCTCGGCACTGCCGAGGCGTTTGCTCATGACCCGAAACACCCATAATCCGGCGCCGGTGAAAATGAGCATAAAAATGGTCAGCGCGGCGCCGTAGGGCCAGTTCGGCGTTTGCAGGAATTGGGCGGCGATGAGCGCGCCGATCATCATTGATTTGCCGCCGCCGAGCAGGGTCGGCACCACGTAATCGCCAAAGGCAGGAATCGCGACCAGGATGATGCCTGATAGCAGGCCCGGGATGGTTTGCGGGAACACGGCACTCCAGAACAAGCGCGAGCCGGAGGCGTATAAATCCCGGCCCGCTTCGACCAAGCTCCAATCGAGTTTTTCCGCCGCCGCATAGAGCGGCACCACCATATACGGCAAATAATTATATGTGAGGCCGATTTGCATGGCGAGGATGCCGGGCATCAAGCCCAGATGCGACGGCAGCAAGCCGAGTGTTTGCGCGAGGTGCGACAAGGTGGAACCGGGGCCGAGTAATTCCATCCACGCGTAGGTGCGCACGACCTGATTGGTCCAAGAGGGTAGGATCACGAATAATAACAACAGCGGGCGCAGCGCGGCTGGCTGCGCGATAATGAAAAACACCACGGGATAGGCGAGTAAAATGGTCAGGCCAGCGGCGGAGATGGCTTGCAGCAGGGAGCGGGCGATGGTGGTGATGTTCGCCGGGCTCCAGCCCAGGATGGAATAGCCAGCGACTTCGCGGATTGGGGTGAGGGTGAGCGGTAGATGCGGATTGCCGTAATCGCCGATTGAGAAAAATCCGATGGCGAGCAGAACCAAGCTGGGCAATACCAAAAACAGCACGATCCAGACCAAGCCGGGGCCTGCGGTAACCCAGAGCCGCCAAGCACGGGCCAGTCGCTCGGCGCGCTCGGCGCTGCCTGATTGCGGCGCGTTGATTATCGCGGCCATCGGCAGACAGGTTGTGTGATAGGCGGCATGGCTGGTTTCATGGCGGGTTTCATCCGTCAATCAGCATGATGTTGCCGGGTTTAAGCTCCAACACCAATTTTTCGCCGGGGCCCCAGCTGCGTTCGGCGGCTTGGTTGTTGGTGTCGAGCGCGAGGATCATTGCGCCGCCGACCAGTTCAACGTGATAATGGGTGGCAGCGCCCTGATAAATCGCTTCGCGCACCGTGCCGGGAAACAGGTTGGGCCGGTCGCCCGGCGCTTCGGCCTCGGGGTAGAGCCAGATTTTTTCGGGCCGGATCATCGCGGTGCGCTGCGTGCCAATCGGGGTGGCGACCACTAAATCGCCGATGGGTGTTTGCGCAACATTGCCGGTGTGAGAAGCGAATTTCCAAATATTCGACTGGCCGAGAAACTCCGCCACGAACACCGAGCGCGGCTGCTCATAGACATCGAGCACCGGGCCGACCTGTAACAGCCGCCCGCGCTCCATCACCGCCATGCGATCGCTCATCACCAAAGCCTCATGCTGATCGTGGGTGACGAACACGAAGGTCATGCCCAATCGCTTTTGCATGCGCATCAGCTCAACCTGCAATTCGGCCCGCAGCTTGGCATCAAGGGCGGAAAGCGGTTCATCGAGCAGCACCACGTCCGGCTCGTTGACCAGGGCGCGGGCGAGGGCCACGCGCTGGCGTTGACCGCCGGAGAGTTGGGCCGGGTTGCGGCGGGCGAACGCATCGATTTGCAGCAGCGCCATGATCTGATCGACCCGTTTTTTGCGGTCCGGGCTGGCGATCCGGCGCATGCGCAAGCCAAATTCGATGTTTTCTGCGACGCTGAGATGCGGAAACAGCGCGTAGGATTGAAAGACCGTGTTGACCGCGCGCAAATGCGCCGGGACATTCTGCATTTCGCGCCCGGAAATTACGATGCGCCCGGCATCGGGCGTTTCAAACCCGGCGATCATGCGCAGCAAGGTCGTTTTACCGCAGCCGGACGGGCCGAGCAGGGTGAAAAATTCGCCAGCGCGAATATTCAGATCAATCTGATCAACCGCAATAACACCGCCGCCGAACACCCGGCTGATGGCGTCGAGGGCAATTTCTCCGCGGCTTGCTCCGTCTGGCGATGAACGCATCCAATCTCCCCGGCGATCCGCTCGCACCTGCTCATCGGTCGCGCTGATGTCAAGGCTGGTTTTTCGTCCCCGTTTTCCGATCATTGTCAAAGTCTATTCTGCCGTCAAGAATAATAAACGACTTTGTGATGACCATTTCGTGATAGCTGCTGTATGGGGGAAATCACGGGATCATCCGCGAAATGATGTTGCGCGAGATCGTGTGTCCGATTAAACGTGTTGATTATTCTAAACGGCATTCAGCCAAGGGGAGAGCCAGCATGCTGATCGGTGTTCCGCGAGAAATCAAGAATCATGAATATCGGGTTGGGTTGACGCCGGCATCGGTCCGCGAATTGCGCGGGCATGGCCATGATGTGTTGGTTGAAACCGGCGCGGGCGAGGGCATTGGCATGGATGATGCCGCCTATGCCAAGGCCGGCGCGACGATTGCAGCCGATGCCGCTCAGGTTTTTGCCGCCGCTGACATGATCGTGAAGGTGAAGGAGCCGCAGCCGAGCGAATGCCAACGTTTGCGCGAAGGGCAGATTTTGTTCACCTATTTGCATCTCGCGCCCGACCCGGAGCAAGCCAAATTGCTGATGGCGTCCGGCTGCGTCGCGATTGCTTACGAGACAGTAACGGATGGGCTGGGGCGGTTGCCTTTACTCGCACCGATGAGCGAGGTCGCCGGGCGGATGGCGGTGCAGGTGGGGGCGGTTTCGCTGCAAAAGGCCAATGGCGGCTTTGGCGTGTTGCTGGCCGGCGTGCCGGGCGTGCCCCCTGCGCGGGTGGTGGTGCTGGGCGGCGGGGTGGTGGGGACCAATGCCGCACGCATCGCCCTGGGGATGGGAGCGGATGTGACCGTTCTCGACAAATCGATTGGCCGGTTGGCGCAGCTTGATGATCTCTACGGGCCGCATTTGAAAACCGTGTTCGCCACGACCGAGGCGATCGAAGAGGCGGTGTTTCACGCGGATTTGGTGGTGGGTGCGGTTTTGGTGCCGGGTGCCTCTGCGCCAAAGCTGGTGACGCGGGCAATGCTAAGCCAGATGCGCCGGGGGGCGGTGCTCGTTGATGTCGCGATTGATCAGGGCGGCTGCTTTGAGACCAGCCATGCGACCACCCATGACAACCCGACTTATGTGGTTGATGGGGTGGTGCATTATTGTGTGGCGAATATGCCGGGCGCCGTGCCGCGCACCTCGACATTTGCCCTGACCCAGGCGACGCTGCCTTATGCGCTCAAATTGGCCGATCATGGTTGGAAGGCAGCGTTGCGGGCCGATGCGCATTTGCGCGCGGGGCTGAATGTCGCAGAGGGGCGGATTGTACACCCCGCCGTGGCGCAGGCGCTCGGCGTGCCGGTGTTGGCTGCCGAACAGGCCCTTGCGGGGGCATAGTCACGGGTGATGGCTGACCACGCGACCGAAACCAGCGAGGAAACAGCAGTTGGCGCGCGGCTCAAGCGCATGCGCCAAGTGTTCGGCCTGACCCAGCGCGAATTGGCGCGCCGGGCGGGCGTGACCAATGGTGCAATCTCGTTGATTGAGCAGGGGCGGGTCAGCCCCTCAATTTCGTCGCTGAAGAAAATTCTCGATGGCATCCCGATGTCGCTCGCGGAGTTTTTCACCCTGGATCTGACCGCGCCGGAGGATGTGTTTTTTGCCGCCGCCGACCTCACCGAAATTGCCTTCGAAGAGCAAATTTCGTTTCGCATGGTCGGGCGCCGCCTCAAAGACCGGGCGCTGCAGATGCTGCATGAAACCTATCGACCGGGGGCCGATACGGGTGAAGCGATGTTGCGCCATGACGGGGAAGAAGTCGGCATTGTGGTGCGCGGGCGCTTGCTCGTCACCGTCGGTGATCAGGAACAAGCGCTGGGTGCTGGCGATGCCTATTACTTCAATAGTCGGATTCCGCACCGGTTTCGAAACCCGTTCGATGAGCTATGCGAGGTGATCAGTGCCAACACCCCGCCGAGTTTTTGAGTTTTGGCTCGTTTTTTTGTTGAATAAGCGATCAGCTTTCACTAGGATCATGGGCGATGTTGGTTTTTGGCAATAATATTCCGCGTGATGCCCATGCCGAGTTGCTCCGGCTCTGCGCGCGCATCGGTTATAGCCCGCATCGCTCCTGATTGTTGTAGCGTGCGGCGATCTGCCGCGACCTTGCTCTAACATTCGGAGATTACCATGCTCGATCATCCCTCGATTATGTCCGGCGCGTCTGACTTTGATTGGCAGGAAGCGGATGCGGCCCATCATTTGCACCCGTTTTCCGATCATCGGTCACTGCATCAAGGCAAGGTGAAAATCATCACCGGCGCCGAGGGCGTTTATTTAACCGATGATGCTGGCAATCAGATTCTCGATGGTATGGCGGGGCTTTGGTGTGTTGCCGTTGGCTACGGGCGGCAAGAGCTTGTTGATGCAGCGACTGTGCAAATGACAACGTTGCCGTTTTACAATACGTTTTTCAAAACCGCGACCCGCCCGGTGATCCGTTTGGCCGACCGGTTGACGCGGATGGCGCCGGGGGATTTGAACCATGCGTTTTTTGCGTGCTCCGGGTCGGAAGCGGTGGATACCGCTTTGCGCATGGCGCGCACCTATTGGATTACCAAGGGCCAGCCGCAAAAGCGGGTGATTATCGGGCGCGAATTTGGCTATCACGGTTCAACAACCTTAGGAGCGGCGGCCGGCGGCATGGTGGATATGCATCGCCAAGGCGCTGCCTTGCCTGATTTTGCCCATGTCTTACCGCCGTATTGGTATGGCTATGGCGGGCAGATGAGCCCTGCAGAGTTTGGCCTCTATGCGGCGAGGCAGGTTGAGGCGAAAATCCAGGAGATTGGCGTAGAGCATGTTGCCGCCTTCATTGGCGAGCCGATCCAAGGGGCGGGCGGGGTGATTATTCCCCCCGAGACCTATTGGCCGGAAATCCAGCGTATTTGCCGCGAAAATGATATTTTGCTGATTGCCGATGAGGTCATTTGCGGCTTTGGGCGCACCGGACGGATGTTTGGCAGCGAGACGTTCGGCATCAGCCCGGATTTGATGACGCTCGCGAAAGGAATCACATCGGGGTATATTCCGCTGTCAGCGGTGCTGGTGGGCGACAAGGTTGCCGATGTGCTGATTAATCATACCGGCGAGTTTTACCATGGTTTCACCTATTCCGGGCATCCGGTGGCCTGCGCTGTGGCGCTGGCCAATCTTGATATTTTGGAATCCGAAGGACTTGCCGCTCGCGCGGAGCGGATGGGCGTCACACTCCGTGCCAAATTGACCGAAGCCTTGGCGGATGAGCCGATTATTGGCGAGATTCGCGGCACCGGCCTGATCGGCGCGATTGAACTCACCGCCGATAAGCGCACAAGGCGGTTTTTCGACAAGCGCGGACGGGTGGGCACGCTCTGCCGCGATCATTGTTTTGCTAACAATTTAGTGATGCGGGCGGTGCGCGATACGATGGTGTTTTCACCGCCTTTGACCATCACGGAGGCAGAAATCGATGAGTTGGTTGCCCGTGCCAAGCGCGCGATTTTGGCAACTCAGGCCGATGTTCGTTCTGAAATTCAGTGATTTAACCCATGGATATCGTATCATCCCATGAAGACCGACTAGCCCTGCTTGGTGAGAGCGAGCTGATTGAGGCGTTTATCATTGATGTGAACGGCGTGCCGCGTGGCAAATGGTTGCAGCGCGACAAGGCGGAGGCATTGTTAGGCGCTGGCATCGCGATGCCGCGCTCGGCCTATCTGCTCGATATTTGGGGTCGCGATATCGTTGAAGGGGGCATCGCTTTTGATACGGGCGACCCTGATGGCAATTGCATCGCGGTGGCTCACAGCGTGACGCGAATGCAATGGGCGGAGGGGCAAGCGGCCCAAGCGCTGTTGACCATGCGTGAGGCGGATGGGTCATTGTTTTATGCCGATCCGCGCGGCGTGCTGAGCCGGGTGCTGGATCGCTACGCCGAACAGGGCCTGACGCCATCGGTTGGGGTGGAGTTGGAGTTTTATTTGGTTGATCCGCACCGAACCGGTGGCCAGCGCATTGCACCGCGTGGCGCTGATGAAAGTGCGTGGCGCGGTTGGCAGACCGACACGATGGGGCTTTGGGAAATCCATGATTATGAGGCGATCCTACGCGATTTGCTGCGCGCGGCCTCAGCCCAGAGCATCGCGCTTGATACGCTGATTAGTGAAAACGGGCCGGGTCAATTCGAGGTGACGCTGCGCTACGCACCGGATGCGCTGCGGATTGCCGATGATGCGGTTTTATTCAAGCGCGCCGTGAAGCAAATTGCGCGCAAGCATGGCCTGTGCGCGACTTTTATGGCCAAGCCGTTTGGTAATTGGGCTGGCAGCGGCATGCATGTTCATATGTCGGTGTTGGATGGTCAAGGTGTGAATATATTTACCGGCGATGCCAGCCGACCTAGCCCCGTTTTGTATCATGCGCTTGGCGGCGTGGTGACCGCGATGCCGGACACGATGCTGGTGTTTGCGCCGCATGCGAATTCATTTCGCCGGTTTGCGCCGGGCACACATGCGCCGGTGTTTGGGGATTGGGGGCATGATAACCGGCTCTCGGCGGTGCGCGTGATCAATGCTGAGCCACGGGCCGCACGGATTGAACACCGGGTCGCGGGGGCGGATTGCAACCCTTATCTGGCTTTTGCCGCCATGCTTGGTGCGATGTTGGATGGCATGGCGAGCAAGGCCGATCCTGGCCCGGAATCGGTGGGCGACAAAACGGGGGCTGCGGCACCGAAATTGCCGATTGCCTGGAGTGCGGCGACCGAACGGTTTGCCGGTTCGACCCGGACGGCGGCGATTTTTGGCGCAAAATTCCAAGGTATTTTCGCGTCGTGCAAGCGGCAGGAGATCGATGAATTCCGCCGTCGGATCTCGGATGTGGAGTATGACGCGTATTTGAAGAATGCCTGATGCAAGGATTGAGACGTGACTAACTAAACGTCACGACAACATCAATCTGTCGCGTGGAGGAGTGGTTGAGTTCGCATCGTAGTCGATAAATATTCCGATTGTGGAACTGACTACGATACCGATAACCGGCAAATTGCCGGCGATAATAAGAAACGATAAGCCAGAAGCACGCTAACCGAGCAACCAAAAACGGGCTTTATCAATAAGGGAGCTAATCGGATGCAAACAGAACTTAAGGCGAATTCTCTATCATTTTTTGAAACGATCATCATGGGGGTGGCTGGTTCGGCGCCGGCATTTTCCATTGCGGTGGCCATTGCTGGCTTGCTGGCGGTGTCGGGCGATGTTTCGCCGAATGCGCTGTTGATTTTCGCCGTGCCGATGCTGGGCATCGCGCTCGCTTATAAAGGTTTGAACCGGAAAATGGCGAATGCCGGGGCGGCTTATCAATGGACCAAATCGGTGATGGGCGGGTTTTTTGGTTATTTTTCCGGCTGGGCGCTGTTAATTGCTGCTTTGGTGTTCATGATTACCGGCAGCGTCCCGCTTGGTACGGCAACGATAGATTTGTTTGATCCAACACTTGCCAGCAACGTGGTGCTGACCACGGGCATTGGCGCGGGCTGGTTTGTGGTGATTGGCCTCGTTTTAATCAGCGGGATTGAGCTGACGAGTAAAATTCAAGTGGTGATGAGCTCGATTGAATTGACGATTTTGCTCGTCATTTCAATCGCTGCGTTTGTGCATACTGGACATTCCGCAGTCACGCCGTTTTCTTGGTCCTGGTTCGGGTTTAACTATCCGCCCGGCACTTTTGCCGCCTCTTCGTTGATTGTGGTGTTTTTATATTGGGGCTGGGACGTTACCTGTAATCTCTCCGAGGAGACCAAGGATTTGCCGCCCAACTCTGCGGGTCAAGGTGGATTTTTGAGCGTGTTTGTCACCATTGCCTCGTTTGTCGCATTTACGGTTGCCACGCTGATGATGTTTTCGCTCGCCAAAGCCAAGGGATTTTCGGATAATTTGATTTATCATGTGGCGGTGGCGGCAGGTTTGGGAAAGGCTGGCGGCTATGCGGCGGCTTTGGCGCTGATCCTCTCGAGCATTGCCACCTTGGAGACAACCATGTTGCAGTTTTCGCGCACCTTGTTTGCGATGGGGCGTGATCGTGCGTTGCCGGGCTATTTCGGCAAGGTTAGCCCGCGCACCATCACGCCGGTGCGCACGATGTATCTATTGCTGGGGGTTGGGTTGGTGATGATTTTCATCTCGAGCTTCATGCCCTCGATTGCGGCGATTTTATCAGACTCGGTGAATGCGATTGCGGTGCAGGTTTGCTATTATTATGGGTTGGCCGGTTTGATTTGCGCTTGGGTTTATCGGGATAGTTTCAAGACAATGTCATGGGATTCGGTGCAATATGTCTTGTTTCCTGGCTTGAGCGGCCTCGCATTGATCGGGCTTGGTCTGTATGCCATCAGCACGTTTAATCTGACCACCAAAATTGTCGGGATTGGCGGGTTGTTGATCGGGATCGTGTTCTATCGCCCTGCCGGGTATGCGCGCTCGACCCCTGAGGCGATAGCCGGCGAATAACATGGATGGCGACCATCAAGGATCGCAACCCGTGAGCCTTGATGGTCAGTCTTTATTCAATCATCGAACAGTGAAAGCTGCGCGCTGACTGGTTTGGCGGCGGGGGGACGGGCGAATTCTGTGCAATCGAGCGGCGGGGGTGTGCGCTCGAGCTGATATTGCCGGGCGGCGCGTTGAAAGCGGGCGGCGAGCAAGGCCGCATACGGGCCTTGGCCGGTGAAACGGCGGCCAAAGGCGGCCTCGTTCAACTGCCCGCCGCGCACCTCGCGGATTAGGGCGAGAATGCGCCCGGCTCGATCCGGTACGATCCGGTTGAGCCAATCCGTCATCAAATCGCGCACCTCCAAGGGCAGGCGAAGCAAAATCGCGTTGGCGTAAAGCGCGCCGGCGCGGGATGCTTCGCGCAGGATCGCTTCCAGCTCGGCATCATTGAGGCCGGGGATCATCGGGGAAGCAAACACGCCGACCGGGATTTTCGCGGCGGCAAGCTCACTGATGGCTTGCAGACGGCGCGCCGGGGTGGCGGCGCGCGGCTCCATGGCGCGGGCGAGGCGCGGATCGAGCGTGGTGATCGAGAGATGGACGCGCGCCAGGTTACGGGCCGCCATGCGCTGCAAAATATCGATATCGCGCAGCACGCCGGCGGATTTGGTAACGATGGTGACCGGATGATTAAACCGATCAAGCACGTCGAGCACGGCACGGGTCAGGCGTAATTGGCGTTCCACCGGCTGATACGGATCGGTGTTGGAGCCGAGCATGATCGGCGCGGGGCTGTAGGATTTACGGGATAATTCGCGCTCGAGCAGGCTGGCGGCGTCCGGCTTGAAAATCAGCTTGGTCTCGAAATCAAGCCCTGGTGAGTAACCGAGATAAGCGTGGCTGGGCCGTGCATAGCAATAAACGCAGCCATGTTCGCACCCGCGATACGGATTTAGGCCGCGGTCAAAACCCAAATCCGGGCTTTCGTTCCAACTGAGGATACTGCGCGAGGCATCGCGGATCAGCACGGTTGGTGCTGGCGCTACCGGCTCGGCCAGCGTGTCCCACCCATCATCGAAGGCTTCGGCGTGGTGTGTCTCGAACCGGTTGGCGGGGTGGTGTAACACACCCCGTCCGGGCAAATCAGCGTGTTGGGCGATCACCGATTGCATGTTCATGCTCCGTTCCTGACCGTTCAACCATAGGCGGCGATTTCGGTCAAGAACAAAATACGAACTGTGTCAGATTTTTGCTGCGGCGCATCATTGAAGCCGCGTTGGATCAGTGCCGACCGTAATTATCCTCCAGGCGCACAATGTCATCCTCGCCCAGATAGGCACCGGATTGGACCTCGATCAACGTGAGCGGGATTTTGCCGGGATTTTCCAAGCGGTGGACACAGCCGAGCGGAAGATAGAGGCTTTCATTTTCCCGCACCAGATGGGTCTCGGCATCCCGGGTGACCAAGGCGGAGCCCGCGACGACCACCCAATGTTCAGCGCGGTGGAAATGTTTTTGCAGGCTGAGACGTGCGCCCGGATGGACCACGATGCGCTTGACCTGGAATCGCTCGCCCTCGATCAGGCTTTCGTAAAAGCCCCAGGGACGATAGACGCGGGTATGCGCATCGGCCTCTTGGCGCTGGCTTGCACGCAAGCGGTCCACCACATTTTTGACGTCTTGCGACCGGCTACGATCAGCCACCAGCACCGCGTCCGGCGTGGTGACGACGATGACATCATCAAGGCCGAGCACGGCGGTAACGGCTCCTTCGCTGCGGACATAGCAATTACGCGAATCCTCGATCAGCGCATCGCCGACCACCGCATTGCCCTGTCCATCCTTCGCTGCAATTTCCCAAATGGCCGACCAGGAACCGACATCTGACCAGCCCAAAGTGGCGGGGACGACGGCGGCGCGGGTGGTTTTTTCCGCGATGGCATAGTCAAAGCTGATCGACGGTGCAGCGCGGAATTCAGCGGCGCCGAGGCGAATAAAATCCAAATCCACACGACTTGCCGCCAGGGCCGCGCGGGCGGCGTGCAGCACAGCGGGGGCTAAATCGGCAAAACTATCGATCAGGGTGCGGGCGGAGGCGACAAACATGCCGGAATTCCAGCAATGTTTACCATCCGCAATCAAATGGGCGGCTTTGGCTTGGTCCGGCTTTTCGATGAAACGGGCAATTCGGTAGGCTCCGGGCACATCGGCCAGGGGTGCTCCTTGCTCGATATAGCCATAGCCGGTTTCCGGCGTTGTTGCTTGCATGCCGAATGTAACGATCAAGCCCGAGCGCGCAGCAGCCGTGGCAACGGCCAAAGCGCTGGCGAGGGCTGCGCTATCGGCGATGGCGGCATCCGCGGGCATGATCCATAGCAACGCATCCGGGTCGTTCGCGGCGGCGAGCGCCGCAGCGGCGGCAATGGCCGGCGCGGAATTGCGGCCTTCGGGTTCCAGCAGAATCTGTGCGGCGAGCGGGTGCCCGGCGCGGAGCTGTTCGGCGACGATGAAACGATGATCCTCATTAGCGACCACAATGGGTGGGGCGAAACCAGGCCCGGTCGCGCGCGCAGCGGTTTCCTGCAGCATGGTGCGCGCCGAAATCAACGGCCAAAATTGTTTGGGATAGGATTTGCGCGAGACCGGCCAGAGCCGCGTGCCAGAGCCGCCACAGAGAATGACGGGCACAATGGTCGATGATGGTTGAGTAAGCGATGTTGCCATAATTAGGTTCCTCAATCTCGACAAACCATTGCCAGTCACGGAGCGAAACGTCTAGCGTACCCTGCGAATCGAACGGGGGAGGCCCGGATGAAATATCGATTGGACGATCTGACGAGCGCCGAGTTCAAGGCGATGCAACCCAGCAACCCGATCATCCTGTTGCCCATGGGCAGCACCGAAGATCAAGGTGCGCATGCGCCGATGGGTGATTTTCGCTTGACCAGCATGATGGCACAACTCATCGCCAACGCGGCGAGTTCGGTGGGCACCTATTGTCTCGCCGCGCCCACGGTGCCGTTCGGGGCGGCGGATCATTTTGCCTCGGCACCCGGCGCGATTGCGTTGCGCCCGGCGACTTTGGGACTGGTGCTGGCCGAAATGATCCAGAATCTGCTGGATCACGGATTAACCCGGCTGATGGTGTTGAACGGCCATGGCGGCAATGCGCCGGTGGTGCATGAGGTGACCCGGAACGTGCGGCGTGAGGGCGGGCCGATCATTCCCTCGTTTCCGCTCTGGCAGGTGGCCCAGCGGGTGATGGCGCGCCGGATTGGACCGGCGCCAGGACGATTTGGTCACGGCGGCGAGCCGTTGGCCTCAATCGGCTTGGCGCTGCGCAACCCCGCGATGCGGCGCGATCTCGCTGTGCCCCCGACAAATCCGGGCACGATGCTGGGCTTACCGGTGACCGATTTTGGCACATTGGGTTTTGAAGATATGCCGATCAATGCGCCGGTTGATTACGATCAAGTGGCGCCGAACTCAGCGCTCGGCGATGCGACCCAGGCGGATGCGGCTTTGGGGCTTGCCGTGGTTGCCGAGGTCGTGGCGATTGGGGCACGGTTTTGCGTGCATATGGCGTCGACACAGGCCTGATCGACCCGATCAGTGGTGGTTCCAGCCTGGATTTTGGTGACGATTGGGGCTGCGATTTTTCAAGTATGGCGCACCGCGCTGCAGGCGCGACTGCGCGGGGTGTTGCCGGTCGGCGCGGCGGGCTTTGTGCGCTATATTTACGCTTTGCCGATTGATGCGTTGCTGCTCGGCGGTGTTTTGTGGATTTTGGATCGCGGTATACCGGCAATCGATGCGGAATTTTTGCTGCTCTGTTTGATCGGCGGGGTTGGTCAGATTTTTGGCACCGTTTTGCTGATCCAGGCCTTTGCTCATCGCAATTTCGTGGTCGGCACCGCCTATGCCAAAACCGAAGCCGCGCAATTGGTGGTGATTTCGGTATTTTTCCAAGGGGCGCATATCGCGCCGCTGGCGGTGGGGGGCATTTTATTGGCCGTGGCTGGCGTGTTCGCCCTGTCGCTGGCTGGGCAGATTATGTCGCTGGGCGCGTTGGCGCGGGCCTCGGTGCAACCGGCGGCTTTGTGCGGGTTGGGTGCGGGGACCGCGTTTGCGATCACCGCCGTGGCCCAACGGGCTGCAGCACTCACGCTGCCCAGTTCGGTGCCGATCATGCTGCAGGCGGTCTTGATGCTGGCCATCACCAATAGTCTGCAAACGCTGATCCAAGGCGGCTATATGGCGTGGCGCACGCCTGCGGATTTGCGGGCCGCGCTGCGTCTTTGGCGGCTCGGCGCGCCGATTGGCGTGCTCTCTGCCGGCGGTTCAGCGCTGTGGTTTGCCGGGTTTGCGTTGACCGATGTGGCTTTGGTGCGTGGGTTTGGGCAGATTGAGATTTTGTTCACGCTTGCCGTTGGCCATTTTTTCCTGCGTGAGCGCACCAAGCGCGGTGAGGCGGCTGGGCTGATCATGGTATCGACAGGGGTGATTTTGATTGCCGTGGGCGGCGCTGCGGGATGACGCCTAGATCAATATTGGTTTCGATTGAATCGACAGATTCGACCTAAACCCATGAAATTGATCGGCCAACCAGGATTAGGGCGTGATTGAGATAATCAATCACGCCCTAATCCTGGTTCAGCGCCATTCTGACCAAGGCGAGCAATTTTTCGAAACTGGCGTCGAGGCTTTTGCCGCTCGTATCGAAAATCAGATCGGCCTTTGCGTAAAAGGCGGCGCGCCCGGCCAGGATCATGCGCAAATCTTCCATCGCGGCATCGCTGCCCTCCAATGGCCGCAAATCGCCCTGATCGATCACCCGTTTCATGTGATCTTCGGGGGCCGCGCGCAGCCAAATGGTGAAGCAATTACCCAGCAACAGGCTGAAATTGGTCGGGTTGGACACCAACCCACCTGACGTTTCGATCACCACGCGGGTAGGGTCTGCCAGCACGGCTTCGAGCGCCTGGCGTTCATAGCGGCGGTAAGCCGTCGGGCCATATAAATCCTGGATTTCGGCGAGCGAACCACCGGCGATGCGGGTGATTTCGCGCCCCAGCTCGACGAAAGGGCGGCCCAATGCCTGCGCGAGCAACCGGCCCAGGCTGGATTTACCCGCCCCCCGCAGGCCGATCAGGGCAATCCGATCGAGCCGTGTGGTGGTTGATGAGGTCGAATCGAACAAGGCTTCGAGGGCGCGCTGGGCACGCTGCAAATCCTCAGCGCCGCGACCCCGCAACGATTCGCGGATCATCAGCCATTCAGGCGTGGCGGTGGTTTCATCGCCCAGCAATTCGGCAATTGGGCAGTCAAGCGCCTGGGCGACGAGTTGGAGAACGAGCACCGACACATTGCCGATGCCGCTTTCCAAATTGGCCAAATGCCGCTCGGACACTTTGGCGGTGAGAGCCAGCACGCGGCGCGGCATGGCCTTGCGGGCGCGCAACAACCGCACCCGTTCGCCCAGAGCAACCAAGAGAGGCTCGCGGGGGGCAGCCGGTTTCGGAGGACGCATTTCCATTAACAACACCATAGCATCCGCGCCGGATGACGCAAAACGCAGCCTTGGTCAGAGCTCGGCAACGGCGGCAACGCCGGTGACCAGACGGACGGCCTGAGCGAGGCGCGGCGAGACTTTGAAGCCACCCGGCAGCGCAATATCGAGATGGGTGCCGTGGCCGATACGCGGTGCGATTAGCACCCTGCCCTTGCCGCGCCCTTCGCGATCAAGCAAGGCGCGTAATGGGGCAAGGGCGTCGGGCCGGTCGATTTCGATGCGCAGACCGCCACCGGCTTCGGCAGCCGCGCGATCCAGTAAATCGACATCCAGGGCAGTGACGCGGAGGGTTTCGCCGTCTAACCGCAATTCGGTATTGATCAGGAGGGCGGTGCCCTCGGTGAGATGATCGCGCGTGCGGGCAAGAATTTCGGAGAATAATGTGACTTCGAAGCTGCCCGCCTGATCGGACAATAATACCCAAGCCATGCGGCTGCCGGTGCGCGTGGTGCGCTCTTTGCGGCTGATCACCACACCGGCCAGCTTGGCGCGGGTGATGCCCGCACGGGCGGTGGGCTCAATGCGGTTTGAGGCGATGACCCCGAGGCGTTTCAAGGCGGCGTGATACGTATCGAGCGGGTGGGCGGTGAGGTGATAGCCGATGGCTTCGGCTTCGAAGCCGAGCCGTTCGAGCGGCGGCCAATCTTGAATGTCGGGGAGTTGCAGCGGCTCGGGCGCGCTGTCAGTGGCGAACATACTGATTTGGCCGGAGCTGCGCGATAAGGCCTCGGCCTGAGCGCGACGCAAAATGGTTTCGGCAGCGGCGGCGACCTGTGCCCGGTTTGGATTGATCGTGTCAAAAGCGCCCGCTTTAGCGAGCTGCTCAATTTGCGCTTTGTTCAACGCCTTGGGATCGACGCGGGCGGCAAAATCAGCGAGGTCGCGGAATTTTGTGCTGCCGCGCGCCGCCACAACTTCGCGCATGGCACCTTCGCCCACGCGTTTGATGGCAGCTAAGGCATAACGAATTGCCAACTGCCCATCGTGCGTCGTCTCGACTGTGAAATCGGCGTCCGACGCATTAATGTCAGGGGCGAGCACCGTGATGCCAAGGCGTTGCGCATCTTGCTTCAGGGCGGCGAGTTTTTCGTGGTTGGTGTGCGAGAGCGACATGCAGGCCGCGATAAAGGCGGCGGGATGATTGGCACGTAGCCAAGCGGTTTGATAGGAAACTAGCGCATAGGCGGCGGCATGCGATTTATTGAAGCCGTAATCGGCGAATTTAGCCATCAGATCAAAAACTTCGATAGCTTTGGCTTCGCTCACCCCCTTCGCTGCCGCGCCATCCACAAAGATTTTTCGTTGGGCTTCCATTTCGGCGCGAATTTTCTTACCCATCGCACGGCGCAGCAAATCGGCGGCGCCAAGGCTATAGCCGGCCATCAGCTGCGCGATTTGCATCACCTGTTCTTGATAGACCATGATGCCGTAGGTTTCAGCAAGAATGGGCTGCAACATCGGGTCTGGCGGTTCCCAGGCTTCGCCATGTTTGCGGGCACAATAGGCCGGGATATTTGCCATCGGGCCGGGACGGCCGAGCGCCTGGGCGGCGACGAGGTCTTCGAACCGGTCCGGACGCATTTGCTTTAATACATCGCGGAAGGCTTGGGTTTCGAAGGTGAACACGCCACCCGCTTCGCCGCGCGCGAGCATATCGTAAGTTTTTTTGTCATCGAGCGGGATGCTGGCCAGATTAAGGTCGGTGCCAAGACCGCGCAGAAATTTCACCGCTCGATCGAGAATCGTTAGTGTTGTCAAGCCCAGGAAATCGAATTTAACCAGCCCAGCGCTTTCGACATATTTCATCGAATATTGGGTGATCAACAAATCCGAGCGCGGATCTTTGTAGAGCGGGACTAACTCGGCTAATGGCCGGTCGCCGATCACCACGCCAGCGGCATGGGTGCTGGCATGACGATAGAGCCCTTCGACCTGCAGGGCGATTTCAAGCAGGCGGCGCACGGCTTCATCGGCATCGCGCATCTCGCGCAGGCGCGGCTCAGCCTCAATCGCTTCGGCGAGCGGAATTGGTTTGGCGGGATTGTTGGGCGTGGCCTCCGCAACTTTATTGACCTGGCCATAAGGCATGCCGAGCACACGCCCCACATCGCGCACGGCGGCGCGGGCTTGCAGTTTGCCGAACGTGATAATTTGCGCCACCCGGTCTGCGCCATATTCACGTTTGACATAATCAATGACTTCGTCGCGCCGTTCCTGGCAAAAATCGATATCGAAATCAGGCATCGATACGCGCTCTGGATTCAAAAACCGCTCGAACAGCAGATTGAACGGGATCGGGTCAATATCCGTAATCAACAGCGCGTAGGCGGCGAGCGAGCCAGCACCCGAACCACGACCAGGGCCAACCGGAATGCCTTGCTGCTTGGCCCATTGAATAAAATCCGCGACGATCAGGAAATAGCCGGGAAAACCCATTTGCTCGATAATCGTAAGCTCGAACTCGAGCCGTTCGTTGTAGCGGGCAGCGGTCGCTGCATCGGCATTCATCGCGGCGAGGCGGCGCGCTAAGCCTTGGCGTGCCATGGTGCGGAGGGTTTCAGCCTCCGTGCTGCCGGGGTGGATTTTCGGGCAAATGGGCAAAAGTGGCTTGCGGGTTGGGGCGGCGATTGCGCAACGCTGCGCAATATACAACGTATTATCGCAGGCATCCGGCAAATCGGCGAACAGAGTGCGCATCGTGCGCGCGGGTTTGAACCAATGCTCAGGGGTGACGCGCCGACGCTCGGCTTCAGCGAGCAGACGTCCTTCGGCGATGCAGAGCAGCGCATCATGCGCCTCATGCATTTCCGGCTTGGCGAAGAAACATTCATTGGTGGCGACTAACGGCACGCGCGCCGCCTCGGCAAGGGCGATCAAACCCGGCTCCACCGCGCGTTCTGCGGGGAGAAAATGCCGCTCCAACTCAACGGCCAAACGATCGCCAAAAATGTCGAGCAACGTGCTGAGCAACTGGGTTGCTTCATTTTGTTGCGCTTCGCCCAGCAGCCGACCAATCGGGCCAAAGCGGCCGCCGGTGAGCAGGATCAGCCCGGCATGATGACGCGAAAGGGTCTCGATGCTGATTTGCGGCTTGCCGCTCAGGCCTGGTTCGAGAAAGCCGGCGGAGGAAAGTTTCGAGAGATTATCGAAACCTTCGGCATTTTGCGCGAGAGCGATGATCGGATCGGGTGGTAGGGCTGGGTTATCGGTGCGGGCGAGGCCGAGCTGGCAACCGAGGATGGGCTGCACACCCGCATTCATACAGGCTTGGGAGAATTCGATGGCACCGAACAAATTGCCAGTATCCGCGATCGCGACCGCTGGCATGGCATCCGCGCGGGCGAGCGCGGCGATTTTATCGGGTTTGATCGCGCCTTCCGATAGCGAATAGGCAGAATGGACACGCAAATGAACGAAGGAATCGGTGGTCATGGCCCAGCCTATCAGCCTCGCGGGGCCTGCAGCAAGCGCCGCCTGATTAGATTGGTGGGCGGCGCTGCTCCCAAGGCGCGGCTTGTTCGAGTTGTCCGGCAAGGCGAAATAACATGTCTTCCCCGCCGAATTTGGCGGTGAACATCACACCGACCGGCAGGCCCTCGGCACTGTGATGGAGCGGCACCGACATTGAGGGCACAAAGCACAAATTGGCGAGTTGGGTGAAGGGCGTGCGTTCGAGATTACGAAACGCCAAATCATCAATGATGCCGGATTTGATCATTAGTTTTCCGGCCCGCAAAGCAATGGCGACCTTGGCCAGGCGCTCTTGCGCGGGTGGTGTTGCCAGTTCGCCGATTTTGGATGGCGCCATCGCGACGGTTGGGGTGAGAAATAAATCATAACGTTGGTGGAACGCACCGAGCGCGCGGGCATAGTTGTTCCACCCATGCACGGAGGTGACAAAATCACCGGCAGAGAGCGCCTGGCCGAGCAGGGCGAGGGCGCGGGTATCGGTTTCAAAATCAGTCGCCGGGGCGCCCGTTCGCGCCATGACCTGCGCCATCAGGGCCGCGACATGGGCAAAATACATCGTCATATAGCTCTGCGCGAGCGCCTTGCCGTCAATTGCCGGTTCGGCTTCGTCAACGTAATGGCCCAGCGATTCCAGCAATTTGGCGGCTTCGCGCACAGCGGTGACGTTGTCGGCATCGACCCGGCCACCAATGGGCGAGCGCGTCGAGAACCCGATGCGCAAGCGCCCCGGATCAGCCCCCACCTCTTCGCTATACGGGCGCAGCGGCGGCGCGATGTTGAATGGCTCACCGGGCGCCGGGCCTGCCAAGCAATCGAGCATGGCCGCAGAATCGCGCACCGAGCGGGTCAGGGTATGGCTACATACCGCCCCTTCCCATAGCTCGCCGGCGGCAGGGCCTTCGGGAATGCGGCCCCGGGAGGGCTTCAAGCCAAACAAGCCGCAAAAAGCGGCAGGGATGCGAATTGAACCGCCACCGTCCGAAGCGCCAGCCATCGGCACATAGCGCGCCGCCACCGCCGCAGCGGAGCCGCCGGAGGAACCGCCGGGCGTGCGCTCGGTATTCCACGGATTGCGCGAGGCACCGTGCAGCGCCGTCTCGGTAATCGCTTTGAGGCCGAGCTCGGGCGTCGCTGTGGTCGCGACGATCACAAGGCCGGCGGCCAAGCAGCGATCAACATAGGTGGCATTGGTGGTGGGAACGTTGTTGCGCGTTGCGCGTGACCCCATGGTCATGCGAGTGCCTGCGTAATCCTGCGCCAAATCTTTGAGCAAAAACGGCACGCCCGCGAATTTTCCGGCGTGCGGGCTAGCAAGTTGGCTGCGCGCCCGATCACGCGTATCGACCGCGATGGCGTTCAGCGTTGGCTCCAGCGCATCAATCCGGGCAAGGGTAGCGTCCAGCACTTCGGTTTCGCTGATTTTCCGCTCGGCAATCAGCTGCGCGATCGCGGTGGCATCATAGGATGTTAGATCGATTATGGCCATCAGATCCTCCGGTTGCCGCTTGAGCTAGAGAGCGAATTTGAGCTTTGCCGCCAATTCTCCAATGATGCCGCGCCGAAACAACAACACGCAGGCGATGAAAATGACGCCTTGGATAACGGTCACCCAATCGCTGAAACTGGCGAGATAATATTGCATCGCGATGATGATTGCAGCGCCAATCAACGGTCCATAAATCGTGCCAATACCGCCGACCAACACCATCAGCACCACGATGCCCGAGGTGGCATTGCCAACATCGGTCAAGGTGACAATATGCGTGACCAATGCATTGAGGGCGCCCGCTAATCCGGCAAGACCTGCCGCGATTGTAAACACAATCCATTTATATTGGGCCGGTTTATAGCCGAGCGAAATTGCGCGATTTTCATTTTCCCGGATCGCCTTCACCACCTGACCAAAGGGGGAATGCACGACGCGATGCACAAACAAAAAGGCAATCAGAAACACCACCAGCGCGAAGACGTATAAATGCAAATCGCTATGGAGCGATATAATTCCCGCCACCTGACCACGCGGGATATTTTGCATGCCGTTCTCACCGCCGGTGAAGCCGGTATCTTGCACAGCAAAGAAATTAACAAATTGCGCGAGGGCGAGCGTGATCATGGCAAAATAAATAGTTTGCCGACGGATCGCGAGCCAACCAAACACCGCGCCAATCGCCGCGCCGGTGAGTGTGCCCAGCGCCACGCCCGCCTCGGGGGTCAGATGCAGCGTTTGTACTGCATACCCGCCGACATAGGCACCCATGCCGAAATAAGCCGCCTGACCAAGCGAGAGCAGGCCGGTATATCCCATCAGCAAATTAGCGCCCATCGCGAAAATCGCGAAGCACATAACCTGCATCAAAAACACGGGATAGGCAACGAACGGCGCGACCATCAATGTTGCCAGCATCAAGACAAATGCTACCGATTGTGCGCCGGTGAAGCCCCAAATCATTTCACGCGGTGGTGCCTTGGGCAGAGCGGTGTCTGACATTATGCCGCCTTTCCGAATAGCCCGGCGGGGCGGGTGAGCAAAACAATCGCCATCACCGCGAACACCACGACCGAGGAGGCTGGCGGATAAAACACTTCGGTAAAGCCTTGAATAATGCCAAGACCAAAACCGGTGAGGATGGCCCCGCCAATCGAGCCCATGCCGCCAATGACCACCACGGCAAACACCGTATCGATCAAGGCGCTGCCCATATTTGGATTAACCGAGTATAGCGGCGCTGCGAGCACGCCGGCAAGCCCAGCGAGGCCGACGCCGCCGGCAAATGTCAGCGCGATCAAGCGCGGCACGTTAACGCCAAAGGCTTGGACCAAGGATGGGTTTTCGGTCGCCGCGCGCAACAACGCGCCCAACCTCGTTTTTTCAATCGTGAACCAAACGGCGGTGCAAATGACAATCGCGGCAACAATGACAAATCCGCGATAGACAGGGAGGAACATGAAGCCAAGATCGACAACACCCGACAACAGATCAGGCGCATTATAGGCGACACCGGAACTGCCAAAACCGTTGGTGAACAACCCCTCGAGAACTAACGCGAGGCCAAACGTGAGAAGCAGACCATAGAGAATATCGAGCTTATAGGTGAAACGGATCAAGCCGCGCTCAATACCCAGGCCAAGAGCTGCGACGATGACCGGCGCAATGAGAAGCGCCGGCCAGAAGCCAATTCCCAAATAGTGATGCAAGCCCCAGGTGACGAAAGCACCCACCATGAATAAGGCGCCATGCGCGAAATTGATCACGCGCAAGAGGCCAAAAATGATCGCCAAGCCCAACGAGAGCATGGCATAGAACGAGCCATTAATAATGCCGAGCAATAATTGCCCGAACAAAAGCGGCGCTGGCTTGCCGAAAATCATCATCATGGTGGGGCGCTACCGATCAGGTTTTAATGAGCTTGCAGGCCGTTTCCTCGGACATCGGCATATAGGCCTTGTTGGCCGGGGTAGAGGCGAGCAGGGTGTAGTAATCCCAGGGGATTTTGCTTTCACCAGGCTTTTTCACCTTGAACAAATAGGCCGTGCACATGAACCGGCCATCCTCGCGGATATAGGCTTTGCCGAATGCGTCATCATCGGTTGGCATTTTCTTCATCGCCGCGACCAGCTCTGCGCCATTCTTGACCGCTGCCATATTATTCATGGCGTGAACCGTTTTCAGGAAGTGCAGCGTGCCAGAATAGCATCCGGCCTGATCCATGCAGGGATAGTTATTGGGAGTGCGCGGCAGCACCCGCTTGGTGAAGGCGCGCGTGCGGTCGTTCAAGTTCCAATAGAAGCTTTCGGTGAGGATCAAATCCTGCGCGATATCTAAGCCCATACCATGAACATCGTTGATAAACACAAGCAGACCCGCGATTTTCATTTTTTTGGTCAGGCCGAATTGATGCGCCTGCTTAATCGAATTCACAGTATCGGCACCGGCATTGGCCAGGCCGAGCACTTGCGCACCCGACGATTCCGCCTGGATCAAGAACGAGGAGAAATCGGTGGTTTGCGGGAACGGATAATTGACATTGCCGACCACGGTTCCGCCATGGCTTTTGACCACCGCTGCCGTTTGATCATGCAGCAAATGCCCAAAGGCGTAATTGGCAGTGACAAAGAACCAGCTTTTGCCGCCGGCCTTGACCATGGCACCGCCCGTCGATTGAGCGAGCATGTAGGTGTCATATGTCCAGTGGATGCTCTGCGCGTTGCAGAATTTGTCGGTGAGCGATGAACCCGCAGCGCCGGAGTCGATGAAGGCGCGGTTTTTGTCATGCGCAACGCCATTAATCGCAATCGCGACGGCGGTGTTGGGCACATCAATGACCAAATCAACACCTTGGTCGTAGAATTGCCGGGCAAGGGCGGTGCCGACATCGGGTTTGTTCTGGTGATCGCCCTTCAGGACGGTGACGTTATAGCCTTTTTGCGTCGCGCCGAAATCGGCAACGGCTTGTTCAACGCAGGCAACCGAGGTTGGGCCGCCATCATCACGATAGGGACCAGAAAAATCGCTGATCACCGCAATCTTGATGGATTTACCACCAGCGGCGCGCGCCCGGCCCATCGGCAGGCTAGCCATGGCCGCGCCGGTTGCAGCACTACCGATCAGAGTTCGTCTTGATATCGTCATTGTCAGTTGCTCCCATTGCTTTTGTGAAACATTAATTAGATCCCGAGCCGCTGGTGCAGCATATCTTGCTTCTCGGGAAGTTGGTCGCGGGTAATCATATCCACCACCTGACCATGCTCGATCAGATAATGCCGGTCCGCGAGTTGTGAGGCGAAGCGGAAATTCTGCTCGACCAGCAGAATAGTAAAGCCGCGACGCTTGATTTCGCCGATCATGGCGGCGATTTGTTGAACGATCACCGGCGCCAACCCCTCGGTGGGCTCATCAAATAGCAATAGCCGAGCACCAGTGCGTAAGATCCTGGCAATGGCCAGCATTTGTTGCTCGCCGCCGGATAATTTGGTGCCCGCACTTTTACCGCGTTCCCGCAAATTGGGAAACAGCGTGTAAATATCATCAAGAGCCATGCCGCCTGGCCCAATCACCGGCGGCAGCAGCAGATTTTCTTCAACCGTCAGGCCAGAAAAAATCCCGCGATCTTCAGGACAAAACCCAATACCGGCACGACCGATCTGATCGGGTCGCGCGGCGATCAGATCGACGCTTTGAAAGCGAATATGGCCTGAGCGCCGGGGCACCAATCCCATAATCGATTTAAGGGTGGTTGATTTTCCCGCCCCGTTACGGCCGAGCAAGGTCACGCATTCGCCTTCATGAATTTCGAGACCAATGCCATGCAGCACATGGCTTTCATCATACCACGCATTCAAATCAGCCACGCTCAGCATGGGGGTATCAGACATGATCGACCCCCGAATGGTCCGAGCCGAGATAAGCTTCAATGACGGCGGGATCACGCGAAACCGTTGCGTAATCCCCCGCAGCGAGCACGCGGCCACGCGCCAGCACCGTGATGCGGTCAGACAGGCCAGACACGACCGAGAGATTATGTTCGACCATCAAAATCGTGCGTCCCTTGCGAATTTTCCGGATCAACGCGACGATGCGCTCGACATCAGCCTCCGTCATGCCAGCGGTTGGCTCATCGAGCAGCATCAGGCGCGGATCGAGAGCAAGGGTGGTGGCAATTTCCAACGCCCGCTTGCGCCCATAGGATAGTAAAGCCGCCGGGGTATCGACGTGGTCATCAAGCCCCACATCCGCCAGCAGCGCTTGGGCTTGCTCGTTATATTGGTTGAGGATTTTTTCGCCGCGCCAGAAATCGAAATTACCGCCGCGAGCGCGCGCCAGGGCAATCCGCACATTCTCTAGGGCGGTCATATGGCCAAACACCGCTGAAATCTGAAAGCTGCGCACCATGCCAAGCCGGGCAATGTCGGCTGGCGCCAACCCGGTAATGTCATGGCCCTCAAAGCGGATTGTGCCCGCCGTTGGCTGCAAGAATTTGGTCAACAAATTGAAACAGGTGGTTTTGCCAGCGCCGTTCGGCCCAATTAAGGCATGGATGCTGCCATTTTCAATGTCGAAATCAACTCCTTGCACCGCCATAAATCCCCGAAATCCTTTTGACAGGCCACGGGCCTCAAGAATCGAAGATGTCATCGATGGTGAAGCTTAGTTATTGACATTGATAATAGTAGAAGCACAGAACGTCCCCGGCGATTTGTTGAACTTATGCATAATGTTGCACAATCCTGCCCGCCGCGCAATATGTGCGCCGCGCGCAGGATGGCTGTTGGTTCAAACTTTCAAAATCAACTTGCCGAAATTCTCGCCGGTAAACAGCTTCTGCAGCGTTTCAGGAAAAGTTTCGATGCCATCGACAATATCTTCGCGACTTTTCAACGTGCCCTGTTTCAGCCAGCCCGCGATGTCGCGCATCCCCAGCGCGTAGCGATCAGCGTAATCGAACACGATCATGCCTTGCATACGGGCGCGATTAACCAGCAGCGAGAGGTAATTCGCCGGGCCTTTGATCGGCGTGGTGTTGTTATATTGCGAAATCGCCCCACAAATCACGATGCGCGCCCGCAAGCAAATTTGCGCCAGACAATCATCCAGTATTTGCCCGCCGACATTATCAAAATAAACATCGATCCCTTTGGGGCAATATTCGCGCAGCTTGGCTGGAACGTGTTCGGATTTATAGTCGATTGCCGCATCAAAACCGAGATCATCGACAATGTAACGGCATTTATCGGCACCGCCGGCAATGCCGACGACATGGCATCCTTTGATTTTGGCAATTTGGCCCACCAAGCCGCCAACCGCCCCCGCCGCGCCCGACACCACCACCGTCTCACCGGCCTGCGGCTCGCCCACCTCCAGCAAGCCGAAATAGGCCGTCATGCCGGTCATCCCTAGCGCGGAGAGAAATAATGGCTTGGGGGCCAAGCTCGGATCGATTTTCATGCAGTCCTTAGCAGCCAGGGTCGCGATACTCTGCACACCCAGCGCGCCGGTTACCACGTCGCCCGGCGCGAAGCCTGCGTCTTTGCTTTCAATGACGGTGCCCACAGCACCGGCGCGCATCACATCGCCGAGTTTAACTGGCGGGATATAGGATTTGCCTTCATTCATCCAACCACGCATCGCGGGATCGAGTGAGATATAATCGACGCCCACCATGATTTCACCCGCTGCCGGAGGGCGCGCAGCTTCGGTGCGAAATTCGAAATCCTCGCGTTTGACAGGCCCGACTGGGCGGCGGATGAGCCGGAATTGACGGCTTTCGAGATTGGTCATGATGGTTCCCCCTAATGTTCTGCCACCGTATGCCGCGTTGCCCAGCACCGCAAGCAGGCGGCACCGAGAGCAGGATGCTGGCCCAGGCAGAAACGTCATCATTTTGTAAAAATCAAGACTCTGTCATCAGAGTTTCATTAGGCGCAACGCGGCCCGATCGCGTATCGGAAGCCGCATGACAGCATCTCTGGTGACCCCGCGCTATCGTAGCGTGTTCATTTCCGACACGCATCTCGGCACTCGTGGCTGTAAAGCCGAGTTTCTCGCCGATTTCCTCCAGCGCGTCTCCACCGACCACCTGTATTTGGTCGGCGACATTATCGATGGCTGGCGGGTGAGCCGATTTTGGTATTGGGATAAGATGCATGACGCGGTGATCACTGAAATACTGCGCCAAGCGCGCAGCGGTGCGCGGGTAACCTATGTGCCCGGCAATCATGACGAGGCCGTGCGGCGGTTTTTGCCGCTCGGATTGGAAGTGGCGGGCATCAAGCTACTCAACGAGGCCGAGCACCGCACCGCCGATGGCAAGCGCTTACTGGTGATCCACGGCGATCAATTCGACTCGGTGGTGCGCTATGCCAAAATTTTAGCGCTCCTTGGCGATTGGGCCTATACCGGCGCACTGGTCGCTAACCGCTATTTCAACATGATCCGCGCCCGGCTCGGCTATCCGTATTGGTCGCTCTCGGCGTATTTGAAGCGGCAGGTGAAGGAGGCGGTCAAGGCGATTGATCGTTTCGAAACCGCCCTCGCTGCCGATGCGGCGGCGCGCGGGTTCGATGGGGTGGTGTGCGGACATATTCACCACCCGGAAATGCGGATGGTCGATGGTGTGCTCTACATCAATGATGGTGATTGGGTAGAAAGCTGCACCGCACTGGTCGAGCATTTTGATGGTCGGCTTGAGCTGATCGATTGGGCGGCGTTGAACAAATTCTCGTTCGTGGCGCCGCGCAAGGCAACGCCGCGCCGCGTCATGATGGATGCCGAACCTGCCTGAACCCGGACGGATTTTGATTATTTCGGATGCGTGGCACCCGCAAGTTAACGGGGTGGTGCGCACGCTCTCTATGGTCGCGGAACGGCTGATCGCAGCAGGCGATGTGGTCTCGGTCATCGGGCCTGATCGGTTTCGCACCCTCCCTTGCCCCACCTATCCCGAAATTCGACTGACCATTGGCGGTGGCCGCCGATTACGGCGAATGATCGAGGAATTTTCGCCCGATGCATTGCACATCGCGACGGAAGGACCGCTCGGCCTCAGCGCGGCGCGCTGCGCCCGCTCACTTGGAATGGTCTTTACCACCGCCTACCATACAAGATTTCCCGATTATCTCGCGGCACGGCTGCTGGTGCCGCGCCGCATGGCCTATGCGTGGTTGCGCCGGTTTCATCACAAAGGCGCTGGTGTGATGGTTGCCACGACCGGGCTTGCGACCGAGCTGGCGGCCCGCGGTTTTGACAAAACGCTACTCTGGTCACGCGGTGTCGATGCCAACTTGTTTCACCCGAGCCTGGCCACGCCCCTGCCCTATCAGAGGCCGATTTTTCTCTCGGTCGGGCGGTTGGCCGTGGAGAAAAACCTACCTGCCTTTCTTGACTTGGCTTTGCCCGGCAGCAAGGTGATTGTCGGCGATGGCCCGGCCCGCGCTGCATTGGAGCAGCGCTATGCGGGCACCCACACGCATTTCCTCGGCACGCGACAAGGCGCGCCTCTCGCCAGCCTATTTGCCTCCGCCGATGTGTTTGTGTTTCCCAGCCGGACCGACACATTCGGCTTGGTCGTGCTCGAAGCTCTCGCCGCCGGGACGCCAGTTGCGGCCTATCCGGTCGCCGGACCGCGCGATGTGATTGGCAGCGCTGACCCGGCGGTCGGTGTGCTTGATGAGGATTTAGCAGCGGCGTGCCGGGGCGCGTTGACCATTAATCGCAATCATTGCCGCGCCTATGCCGAACACCATTCATGGGAGTCGTGCGCGCGGCTATTTCGGCATAATTTGGTCGCTATTGGCTCCGCCCGCGCCGCCTCATTTCACTGAGACGCGGCGCGGGCGATAGGCCGAAATCAGCCGGCGTGAACCGCCTTGGCCGCTTGCACGATGGCGGCGAAGCCCTCAGCGTCATCATACGCCATGGCGGCCAGAACCTTACGATCAAGCTCGATATTCGCGAGCTTCAGCGCATTGATGAACTGGCTATAAGTCATGCCGTGCTCACGCACCGCCGCATTGATGCGCTGGATCCAGAGCGAGCGGAACTCGCGCTTTTTGACCCGGCGATCACGATAGGCGTAGCGCAACGCCTTTTCCAGGCGCTCCAACGCGATCCGGTAGCTGGTCGAGGACCGGCCAACAAAGCCCTTGGATTGATCGAGAATTTTTTTGTGACGAGCATGGGCGGTAACGCCCCGTTTTACGCGTGCCATGTGTTGCGCTCCTTAATTGAGACCGTAGGGGGCCCATTGCTTGACGGTTTTGCCGTCCTGCTCGGGCAGAGCCATGGTGCCGCGATTGGTGCGCTTCATTTTTTGCGAGCGATTGATCAAACCATGGCGCTTATTGCCATGACCGGCCAGCACTTTGCCGGTTGCGGAAATTTTGAATCGCTTTTTGACCGACGATTTGGTCTTCATTTTCGGCATTTTCTGTCTCCTTATCTCCGTGCCCGCTCGGCGGGTGCGCGGTGTGCGGCCGGGCATGCCAACTGGCCCGGACTCGCGACGGGATCGCGCGGAAGCCCGGCTTTTACACAGACCGGCAGGCCGGCGCAAGCCCAGCAGGCCGACGCGAGCGCGGTGCCAGAAATCGGCCCCACGACCGAAAATGCGGCACTGGCACATTGAACACAACCGTTTAATTGATTAACATCGCAATTAAACGTCGGGGTGCAGTCACACCGCGCCGGATTCAAGCCGTGAACGCCGGGTAGATGATTTGTCGGTGACAGTTCAATTGATTGGATGATGATGAAAAAATCGCCCCCCGCAACCCCGACCCGCCGTGCCCCACGCGCTGCGACGCG
>JAKBBY010000126.1 GCA_021808315.1 Pseudomonadota bacterium
AGCCAGTTGGGCCTCAGCGTGGGCGGCACGATTACGCTGATTTTGCCGCAGGGCAACGCGACGATCATTGGCACGATTCCGCGCATCGAGAGCTTCACGGTGGGTGCGATTTTCCAGACCGGCATGGCGCAATATGATTCGAGTTTTATGTTTTTGCCCCTGCATGCCGCACAAACATTATTCCGGGTGCCCCCGGATGCAGTGACCCAATTTCAGGTCACGGTGCGCAACCCCGATCATGATGCTGCGATCCGGCAAGCGATTTTTACGGCCTTGCCAGGGCAGAAAATCAATATCGTTGATTGGCAGGACAGCAATAATGCATTTTTTGCGGCAGTGAATGTCGAGCGCAACGTGATGTTTTTGATCTTAACGCTCATTATTTTAGTGGCTGCATTTAACGTGGTGTCATCAATGATTATGATGGTCAAGGATAAAGCGGGAGACATCGCGATTTTGCGGACGATGGGGGCAACATCTGGTGCGGTGATGCGGATATTTTTCATCGTTGGGGCGTCTGTGGGGGTGGTTGGCACGCTGATCGGTTTTGGCTTGGGGGTGGTGTTTTGCGCCTATATCGAGCAAATCCGGCAAGCCATCCAATCAATTACCGGAACCCAATTATTTAACCCGACCGTTTATTATCTGGAATCGCTGCCAGCCAAGCTTGAATGGTCGCAGGTGACCGAGGTGGTGTTGCTCGCGATCCTGCTGTCATTTTTAGCCACCCTATATCCAAGTTGGCGCGCCGCCCGGACGGATCCGATTGAGGCGTTGCGCCATGAGTGAGGCGTTGCGGCTGACCGATCTGATAAAAACCTATCGCGAGGAAGGTGCCGTGCTGCAGATTTTACGCGGTGCAGCGCTGCATTTGCAGGAGGGCGAGATTGTGGCGCTGGTGGCACCTTCGGGCGCCGGCAAATCAACCTTGCTGCATGTGGCGGGCTTGCTGGATCGGCCCGATTCCGGCGAGGTGGCGATTACCGGCTTGCCGACACGCAGCTTGTCTGATTCCGAACGCACACGGCTGCGCCGGGAGAAAATTGGATTTGTCTATCAGGCCCATCATTTGCTGATGGAGTTTACCGCGCAGGAAAATGTGATGCTGCCTCAGCAAATTGCAGGCGTTGCCCGCAAGGACGCGGCAGAGCGCGCGGCAGACTTGCTCAGCGCCTTTGGCCTATCGTCACGCTTGCAGCACTTGCCAGGGAAATTATCGGGCGGTGAGCGCCAGCGCGTCGCGATTGCGCGGGCCTTGGCGAACCGGCCTGCGCTGTTGCTCGCCGATGAGCCAACAGGCAATTTGGATGTTGGCACCTCCAATGTGGTGTTTGAAGAATTATTGCGGGTGGTGCGCGATCAGAAAGTGGCCGCGTTGATTGCCACCCATAATCCTGAACTTGCGGCCAGGATGGACCGGCAAGTCGTGCTGCGCGATGGCATGCTGACCTAACAGCCAATCACCAATAAACAATTAGTGAAGGAGCGGTAATGAACAAGCTTGATCCGTCAGCGGCGACCGTTTTGGAGTTGGTGCGGCTGAGCAATGCGCCGACCACAGATCGCCTTTCGCCTTCGGAGGCGCGCGAGGGATATTTGCGGGCACGCATGGTGTTTAACCCGCCAGCGCCGACGCTAACCGAAATTCGTGATTTGACGGCACCAGGACCATCGGGGCCGATTCCCTTGCGGCTCTATCGCGATGGTGCTGACGACACCGAGCGCGCCGGGCTGGTTTATTTTCATGGCGGCGGCTGGGTGATCGGTGATTTGGAAACCCATGATGTGGCCTGTCGGCAGATCGCTCAATTATCGGGTGCCGTGGTGATTGCCGTTGATTATCGGTTAGCGCCTGAGCATAAATTTCCGGCGGCGGTGGATGACGCTATCGCTGCGACGGCATGGATTTGCGCGCAGGCCGCATCGTTGGGCATTGATCCGCAGCGCATCGCCGTCGGCGGCGATAGTGCCGGGGGCAATTTGGCATCGGTGGTGGCGATTGCCGCCCGCGATCAAGCGGGACCAAAACTGGCAGGACAAATCTTGATTTATGCCTCCGCTGATATGACGGTGGAAACCGAGAGCCATCGGCAATTTCGCGATGGGTATATGCTAACCCAGGCGGTGATGCAGTATTTCCGGGGGCATTATTTGAATAGCGATGCGGACCGCGCGGATTGGCGGGCCTCGCCGAACCAAGTAGCGCGCTTGGCGGATTTGCCCCGTGCCTTGGTGATTACCGCCGGCTTCGATCCGTTGCGCGATGAGGGCGAAGCCTATGGCATGCGCATGGTCGCGGCTGGGGTGCCGGTGATGTTTCGGCGATTTACCGGTCAAATCCATGGGTTTTTAACAATGGGCCGTTTGGTGCCGCAGGCGGATGCGGCGATTGCGGAGATCGCCGGATTTTTGCGCCAGCTCTAACCAATACTGGCTTCGCGCCGGAGTTCCAGCTCTAACCATTGTTCTTCGGCCTTCGCCAAAACCTCGCGTTGGCGGGCGAGTTTTTCGGTGGTGCTCGCGAATTTTTTCGGGTTTTTCAGAAAAAGCTCCGGGTCCGCGAGGATCGCTTCACGGGCAGCAATATCAGTCTGTAACGCAGCGATTTCGGCTTCGAGTGTTTTTAACTGATGGCGATCCTTGAAGGAAAATCCACTATGCTGGGCCGCCGGGCGCGGGCTGTTCGCGGTTTTGGTTTTGGCGGCAGGCGGCTCAGCGCCATGGCCGCGTTGCGCTAACATGTCGCTATAGCCGCCGGCATATTCAATCCACCGCCCCTGGCCTTCGGCGGCGAGGGTGGAGGTGGCGATCCGGTCGAGAAAGTCACGATCATGGCTGACCAACAAAATGGTGCCCGCGTAATCGCTCAGCATTTCCTGCAACACGTCCAGCGTTTCCAAATCAAGATCATTGGTGGGCTCATCAAGGATTAGCAGGTTGGAGGGTTTGGCGAGAATCGCGGCGAGCAGCAATCGCCCGCGCTCACCCCCCGATAACGCACCAACCGGCGTGCGCGCCTGTTCGGGGCGAAACAGAAAATCCTTCATATAGCCAATCACATGGCGAAATGAACCACCAACCTCGACCTGATCGCTACGCCCGCCGGTTAGGGTTTCGGCCAGGGTTTTGGCAGGATCGAGCGCCGCGCGCTGCTGATCGAGCGTCGCGATGGTCAGATTGGTGCCGATGGTGATCTGGCCCTGATCGGGCGTTTGCAGCCCGGTGAGCAGCTTGAGCAAGGTGGATTTACCAGCGCCGTTCGGGCCGACAATACCGAGCCGGTCGCCGCGCAGAACGCGGAGCGACAGATCGCGAATAATCACGTGCTCGCCAAAGCTTTTGCTGATGCGCTCGGCATCAAACACGATCTTGCCAGACAGGGCGGCGCTGCTGGTATTCACTTTGAGGGTGGCGGGGGCGCGCTGCTCGGTGCGTTTGCGCTCGCGCAGGGCGGCCAGCTCGGCGACCCGGCGCACATTGCGCTTGCGCCGGGCGGTAACGCCATAGCGCATCCAATCTTCCTCGCGCACGATCTCGCGGCTGAGTTTTTGCGCGTCGCGCGCTTCTTGCTCGATGACCTCGTCACGCCAGCTTTCGAAATGGGCAAACCCGCGATCAATCCGGTTGGTGCGGCCCCGGTCCAGCCAGACGATGCTGCGCGAAACCCGTTCCAGCAAGCGACGATCATGGCTGATCAGCACGATGCCAGCGCGCGATTGGCGCAATTCGGCTTCGAGCCATTCAATCGCCGGGAGATCAAGATGATTGGTTGGCTCATCAAGCAGCAAGATATCGGGGGCAGGGGCGAGCACGCGGGCGATGGCGGCGCGGCGCGCCTCCCCGCCGGAGAGATGCCGGGTATCCTCGGCACCGGTCAGGCCGAGCTGATCGATCAGGCCGCGCGCGCGATGACCATCCGTTTCGGCATCCAGCCCGTCCAGCACATAATCGAGCACGGTGGGAAAGCCAGTCAGGTCCGGCTCCTGCGGCAAATAGCGCAACGTGGCGCCGGGTTGCAGAAAGCGCGTGCCGCTATCGGCGCTGATCGTGCCGGCGGCGATGCGCAGCAAGGTGGATTTGCCCGAACCGTTGCGGCCAACGAGGCAGATGCGTTCGCCGGGGGCAACGCCAATGGTCGCTTGGTCGAGCAGCGGTGCCGCGCCGAGTGAGAGGCGGATATCTTGCAGCATGAGCACGGGAGGAGCCATGGCCGACTTGTGGCTGTTGGCATGACGGATGGCAAGCGCGCCATAGCCGGGCTATAGCGCGGCCATGGTGCGATTAACCGAAATTCGATTGCCGCTCGATCATCCCCCCGAAGCGCTGCGGGCGGCGGTGTTGGAGCGGCTTGGCGTGACTGATGCGCAATTATGCCGCATCGAGGTGTTCCGCCGTGCGGTCGATGCGCGGCGCAAGGCAGCGATCAAGCTGACCTACACCATCGATGTCGAACTGGCACCGGGGGTATCACCGGCTGCGCATCGTCATACCGGGGTGACGCCGGACATGGCGTATCGGGTGCCGAAGGTGGCGCAACCGCCCGCGCGCCCGGTGGTAATCGGCACGGGGCCGTGCGGCTTGTTCGCGGCCTTGGTGCTGGCGCAGGCGGGGTTGCGGCCGATCATTCTGGAGCGGGGCAAAAGGGTGCGCGAACGCACCGCCGATACATGGGGCTTGTGGCGGCGCGGTGTGCTGAACCCGGAATCGAATGCGCAATTTGGCGAGGGCGGGGCCGGGACGTTTTCGGACGGCAAATTATACAGCCAGATCAGCGATCCACGCCATTTGGGTCGCAAAGTGCTGAGTGAGTTTGTCGCCGCCGGCGCGCCTGAGGAGATTCTCACGGTCGCGCATCCGCATATCGGCACGTTCCGGCTGGTCGGCATGGTTGAGACCATGCGCACGACCATCGAAACGCTGGGCGGGGAGTATCGCTTCGGCGCGCGGGTGACGGATTTGGTCATTGAACCGGCGGCGGGACAAAGGCGCTTGCGCGGGGTGGTGCTGGCCGATGGCACCATGATCGCAACCGATCATGTGGTGCTGGCGATTGGCCATTCGGCGCGGGATAGTTTTGCCATGCTGCGCGCGCGCGGTGTGCATTTGGATGCGAAACCCTTTGCTGTGGGCGTGCGGATCGAGCATCCGCAATCGATGATCGACCGGGCGCGGTTTGGCCATTTTGCTGGGCATAAGCTGCTGGGGGCGGCGGATTACAAGCTGGTGCATCACGCGAGCAACGGACGGGCGGTCTATAGTTTTTGCATGTGCCCCGGCGGCACGGTGGTCGCTGCGACGTCCGAGCCGGGTCATGTGGTGACCAACGGGATGAGCCAATATTCGCGCAATGAACGCAACGCCAATGCCGGGATGGTGGTGAATATCGATCCTGCGGATTATGGCGGCTTGGAGGATGTGTTGGCCGGCGTGGCGTTTCAGCGCGCCTTGGAGGCGCGTGCTTTTGTCGCTGGCGGCGAAAATTACAGCGCACCGGGGCAATTATTGGGGGATTTTCTGGCGCAGCGGGCTTCGAGCGCTTTTGGTGAGATTATCCCATCCTACCGGCCCGGCGTGACGCTGACCGATTTGGCGCCGTGCCTGCCTGATTTCGTGGTCACGGCGATGCGCGAGGCGCTGCCCGCATTCGGGCGGATGATCCCTGGATTTGACCGGGCAGATGCGGTGTTGACCGGCGTTGAAACCCGCACCTCCGCGCCGATCCGGATCACCAGGGGGGCGGATGGCCAGAGTTTGAACACGATCGGCCTGTTCCCGGCTGGCGAAGGGGCGGGCTATGCGGGCGGGATTTTGTCGGCGGGGGTCGATGGGATCAAGGCGGCTGAGGCGGTGGCGCAAAGTTTGCGGGTGCGCTAACCAAGGTCGGTGGAGGGCTGAGTAATGGATAATGTGCGGTTTGCCGATTTGGTGGCGTTTCCGGATGACGCGCAATTACCGCCGCTCGACCGCGCGACGCTGGACCCGGCAGGGCTGAGCGAAGATCAGCGCGCCTGGGTCCGCGATGGGGTGGTGCTCAAGCGCAAATTCATCCCCGATGACCTGCTGGATGCTTATATCGCGCGCCGCGCCGCTTATCGGCCCGGCACCCGTGACAACAAAGTTGGTTGGTTGCACGGGCATTGTTATCTCGGCGTGCCGGAATTGCGCGCGGTAGCGCTCTATCCGCCGCTGATGGATATGTTGGCGTCGCTGATCGGTGAGGAGATGCTGTTTCATCTGGCCCTAACCGGCTGGGTTAGCACCCAACGCGAATGGCATCAGGATGATTATTTGAACCCGGATTTCGTCAATACATGGTATGCCGCCGTATGGATTGCGCTGGAAGACATCGATCCGGAGAGCGGTCCTTTCGAATATTTGCCAGGATCGCATCGCTGGGGCTTGCTGCGCGGCGAGAAAATTCGTGCGTTTTTGACCGATGAAGAGCGTGCGCGGCGCGAACCGGTAACCGGGATCAACCAATGGCCGAAATATGCCGAACGGTTCGTGACCCCGGCGATCGACGAACAGATTGTCCAATCAGGCCTGCCGGTGGTGCCGTTTCTTGGGCAGAAGGGTGATGTGCTGATCTGGCATAGCCGGTTGATGCATCGCGGGTCGCGGCGCAAATCCGATATACCGCGCCGCTCGTTAATCACCCATTATTCGGGGATTAATCACCGCCCGGATATGCTGCTGAAGGGGCGCGATGAAAATGGCCGGGCCTATGCGGTGTTCGATATGCCGCCGGATATTGATTAGATTAATCAAAAGCTAGTCGGCGAGGGTGATGAGCACCGGCACGTGATCGGAGGGTTTTTCCCGGTCGCGTTCGGCGCGGTCGATCACCGCCGCACTCAGCCGTTCGGCGAGGCGCGGCGAGAGCAGCGCATGATCGATGCGCAGCCCCTGGTTGCGTGGCCAGGCTCCGGCTTGATAATCCCAGAATGTGTAGAGTGTGTCGTTCGGGTGCAGGGCGCGCACCGCATCGGTCAGGCCGAGCCAGAGCAGCGCCCGAAACGCTGCACGGGTTTGCGGGCGCACCAGCGCGTCCGTGGCGCTGAGTGCGCCTTTGGCGAAATCAGCATCGGTGGGGCACACATTATAATCGCCGATCAGGGCGAAA
>JAKBBY010000127.1 GCA_021808315.1 Pseudomonadota bacterium
AAATACGACCAAGTCGAACAGTTCCGTGTCTCTTTTGGCACTCATTTCTAATCAAACGAGGTCTTCTGTGAAATTTTCTGCGCCCCGCCTGATCGTCGCCAGCCTGCCCGCTCTCGCTTTGTGCGCCATCGGCTTTGCTTCTGCGCAAGCGCAGAGCAAAAGCCCCGGCTACTTCATCCCGCATCCGGCGGCGGCACCGGTGAGCCATGCCGCAGCGCCTGTTGCCGCAGCGCCCACCGCGCCGCAGCAACCCGCGCAGCCGAAATTGCCGCCGATCCCGAATTTGCCCGCCTTGCCCAAGGAATCGCCGCCCCCCGCCGCCATTATCGGTGTGCTCTCGGTGCCGGAAATCATGCAGCAATCGACGGCGGCGCGCGGCGTTGAAACCATCATTCAGCAACGCCGCACCGTGCTCGCCAAGGAAGCCCAGGCCGAGCAAAAGCGCATCGAGGCTGAGCAAAAAACCATCGAGGCGGAAAAGGCGAAATTGACCAAGCCGGTGTTGGTCAGCAAGGAAAAAGCCCTGCAGGTCGAAATCGAAAAAGACCAAGTGAAATTCCATAATGAGGGCGTCGCAATCGAAATTTCGGCACGCACGGCCTTGGGCAAAATCGAATCCACCCTGATCGCCGTGATCCGTCAGGTCGCTCAGGCGCATGATATGAACTTGGTGCTGCACCGCTCGCAGGTGGCGCTGAACTCCAACAAAATCGACATTTCGGGTGAAGTGGCAGCCCAGTTGAACAAAATTCTGCCCAGCGTCGCGGTGCCGCCCTCGGTCGTGCCGAAATCGGTCACTGCCGCTGAAGCCGCACCGCCGAAAAAGTAATTTTTCTCCGATGGACGCCAAACCGGCACAACATCCCATCACCAGCATCGCCGCGCCTGAGTTTCACCTCAGGCGCGGCCCTTTTACCCTCGCCGTCATTGGCGAAACACTTGGCATCGCGGTGCCCGATGCGGTGCTGGCCCTCCCGATTGAGGGGGTTGCCTCGCTTGATCGGGCCGGTCCCGATCAGATCAGCTTTTTGGATAATCGCCGTTATCGCCATGCGCTGAAGCAAACCAGCGCCGCCGCCGTTATTCTCGCCGCCGAAAATCTGCCCCATTGCCCACCCAACAGCATTCCGATGGTGACGTCCGAGCCTTATCTGGCGTGGGCGCGGGTCTGCACGCTGTTTCATCCGCGGCCCCTCGCCCAGCCCGGCATCCATCCGAGCGCCATTATCGAGCCGAGCGCGACCATTGATCCGAGTGCGGAAATCGGCCCGCTCGTGGTGGTCGGTGCTGGCGTGAAAATCGGTGCGCACACCCGGATCGGTGCGGGCGTGACCATCGGCGATCACTGCATTATTGGCGCGGATTGTCATATCGGCCCGCAGGTCAGCATCGCCTACGCCATTTTGGGCGACCGCATTACCATTCACCCCGGCGCGCGGATTGGCCAGGATGGGTTTGGCTTTGCGGTTGGCCCTCAGGGCTTCACGCCGGTGCCGCAACTCGGCTGCGTTCGCATCGATCATGATGTGTCGATTGGCGCCAACACCACGATTGATCGCGGCTCCGCGCAGGACACCATCATCGGGGCGGGCACGCGCATCGATAATCAGGTGCAAATCGCGCATAATGTGCGCATCGGCCATCACTGCGTCATCTGCGCGCAGGCGGGTATTTCCGGCTCATCGAGCCTAGGCGATCGCGTGACCATCGCCGGTCAGGCCGGGTTCGTCGGCCATGTCCATGTCGGCAGCGGCGCGCGCATTGGTGGTCAGGCCGGCATCATGACCGATGTGCCGGCGGGGGCCGAATATGTCGGCAGCCCCGCCCAACCGGCGCGTGAATTTTTTCGCGGCGTCGCCCTGTTGCGCCAACTCGCCCGGCGTTCCAATACTCGCGGATAGCCCAACTCCCACCTTCAGCAGATAGCGGACCCCATGATGGACGGCACCCAACCAGACCCCGCCAGTACAACGCCGACCGGCGGCAAAACCATCGACATCGCCGGCATCATGCATGCGATCCCGCATCGCTTTCCGTTCCTGTTGATCGACCGGGTGACCGATCTGCACCCGGATCGCTCCGCCATTGGGGTGAAAAATGTCTCGATCAATGAGCATTTCTTCGATGGTCATTTCCCCGGCCATCCGGTGATGCCGGGCGTGTTGATCATCGAGGCGATGGCGCAGACCGCCGCCGTGCTGGTGGTGGAAACGCTCGGCCCGGATGAGGCGGGCAAGGTCGTTTATTTCATGTCAGTCGAAGGGGCGAAATTCCGCCGCCCGGTGGTCCCCGGCGATAGTCTGCGCATCCATGTCGAAAAACAACGCAATCGCGGGCCGGTCTGGCGCTTCGCGGGGGTCGCCAAAGTCGATGGTGTCACCGTCGCTGAGGCGGTGTTCGCCGCCATGATTACCGACCGCAAGGCCGAGGCACGATGATCGATCCTTCAGCCTCGATCCATCCGACGGCGTTGGTCGCTCCCGGTTCTACCATCGGGGCGGGCGCAAAGATCGGCCCGTTCTGCACCATTGGCGCCGATGTGGTGATCGGTGAGGGTGTGGAATTGGTCTCGCATGTCGTGGTCGATGGCGTGACCCGCATCGGCGCAGGGGCCAAAATTTTTCCCTTCGCGACCATCGGCTTGGCGCCGCAGGATTTGAAATATAAAGGCGAGGCCACCGAGACCGAAATCGGGCCGCGCACCATGATCCGCGAACATTGCTCGATCCATCGTGGCACCGCCACCGGGTCCGGCATAACCCGCATTGGGGCAGATTGCTTGCTGATGGCGGTGGTGCATGTCGCGCATGACTGCATCATTCACGATCATGTGATTGTATCCAACAATGTGGTGATGGGCGGGCATGTCGAAATCGGCCCGCGTGCCGTGATTGGCGGGGCGGCGGCGATCCATCAATTCGTGCGCATCGGCGCCGGGGCGATGATCGGCGGCGTTTCCGGCATCCCGGCGGACGTGGTGCCCTATACGCTGGTGTTCGGGGCGCGCGCACGCCTCGCGGGGCTCAATGCGGTTGGCTTGAAGCGGCGGGGGCTGGACCGGGCGGCCTTGCACCGGGTCCGCGCAGGGTTCAACGCGCTGTTCAACGAGCATGGCGTGCTCGCCGAGCGGATTGAAACGGTGCGCGCCACCTATGGCGATGATCCCTATATCGCGGAAATGCTCGCCTTCATCACCCATTCCAGCTCGCGCGGCCTGATCACCCAGCGCTCCCGCACCAACGACGAGTAATCCCATGGCCCAACCGCTGGGCATTATTGCAGGCGGCGGCATTCTCCCGGCCCGCATCGCGACTGCCGCCCAAGCTGCCGGCCGCCCGGTTTTTATTGTTGGCCTGGAAGGCTATGCCGACCCCGCCGTGCTGGCGCCGTTCCCGCATCAGCTGATCCGCCTGGGCGCTGCGGGCGCGATTGCGGGGGCGTTCCGGCAGCATGGCTGTGCTGAGCTGGTGCTGATCGGCCCGGTCAAGCGCCCTTCGCTGCTGGCGCTCCGCCCGGATGCGCTGGGTGTCAAACTGCTTGCCCGCGTTGGTCGTGCCGCTTTCGCGGGCGATGATACGCTGCTCGCCACCGTGATCCGCGTGCTCGGCGAAGAAGGCTTCACCGTGCTCGGCGCGCATGAAATCCTCAAGGATGCACTCGGCCCCGCCGGCCTACTCACCAAAGCGGCCCCCGATGCAGTGACCCGCGCCGATATTGCCCGCGCCGTCGCGGTGCTGCGTGTCATCGGCGCTGCCGATATCGGCCAAGCGTGCGTGGTGCAGCAAGGGCTGGTGCTCGCCGTTGAAGCGATTGAAGGAACGGATGCGATGCTAGCCCGTGCGGGTTCGCTGAAGCGCGATGGCGCGGGCGGCGTGCTGGTCAAACTGCTCAAGCCCGGCCAGGACCGGCGGGCCGATCTGCCCACGATTGGCCCGGCGACCGTGGCTGGTCTGATCGCAGCAGGGTTGCGCGGGCTGGCATTCGACGCGGGCAACACCATTCTGATGGATCGTGCCGCCATGATCGCTTGCGCCGACGCGGCGGGATTATTCCTGCTCGGTATCGACCCCGACGCTGCGGAATGGCACATTGATATAGACAAAGGAGTCCGCCGATGAGCGACCAGTTCAAGTTTTTGCACACCATGATCCGCGTCAATGATTTGCAGCAAAGTGTCGATTTCTACACCAAGCTGCTCGGCATGAGGGAGTTGCGCCGCACCGATGTGCCGGATGGCAAATATACCCTGGTGTTCGTGGGCTATGGCGATGAAACCAACCATACCGTGCTCGAACTGACCTATAATTATGATACAAATCATTACGACCAAGGCACCGCCTTCGGCCATTTCGCCCTCGGCGTGCCCGATATTTACGCAACGGTTGAGAGCTTGCGCGCCGCTGGCGTCAAAATCACCCGCGAACCCGGCCCGGTGAAATTCGGCAAGACCGTGATTGCCTTCATCGAAGACCCGAATGGCTATAAAATTGAACTGATCGAGCGGCGCTGAACCATGAGCCAAGCCAACGCCCCGGTACCCCCAATCCCAGACCAACACGCGGGAAAATCCTTTCGGTACCGGGCGTTGGACGGCATTTTCGCCGTCGGCGAAGCCCTGCTCCCCGATAATTTCCCGCGCCTGACCGCGCGTGCCATTGAGCGTGCCGCCAAAACCCACGTCACCGGCCCGGCCAGCGAGGGCCTCACCCGCCTGACCGAGTCACTCGCCCGTGAATCCCAGCTTTCGTTGTTTGGCCGCGTTTCGGTGCGCTATGATTTGCTCCGCCTCGCCCGCAATGGCGCGTTGATCGAGCGGATGCACGCCGAAAATCCAGCCATCGGCGCGGCCCCTGTGCGCGCGCCGCTGTTTATCCTGGGCCTGCCGCGTTCGGGCACCACGTTTCTGCACAGCATGCTGGCGCTTGATCCGGAAATTCTGGTCCCGCGCGTTTGGCAAACGCTCTATCCCGCGCCCCGCACCCCGGATTTCGACCCCGCGACCAGCGCCGCTGCGCGCCAATCCAACAAACAGCTCGGCATTTTCGCGGGTATGGCGCCCGATTTCCCCGCCATTCACCCGATCCACGCCGATAGCCCGCAGGAATGCAGCGAAATCACCGCGCATGTGTTCCAAAGCCTGCGCTTTGACACCACATTCCGCGTGCCGAGCTATCGCATCTGGCTCGACGCGCACGGCCACGCTGAGGCGTTTGCGTTCCATAAACGCTGGCTCCAAGCGATGCAGCACGGCGTTCAAGCCCGGTTCTGGGCGCTCAAATGCCCCGATCATACCTTCTCGATGGATGCCATTCTGCACACCTATCCCGATGCCCGCTTTGTCATTGTGCATCGTGATCCGCTGCATGTTTTCGCCTCCGTCGCTTTCATGACCGAAGTGCTGCGCCGCCCGTTCCTGCGCGGCATCGACCCCGTCGAAATCGGCGAACAAGTTACAACCCGGTGGATCGAAGGGGCGCGCCAGCTCATCGCCCTCGATCAAAGCGGTGCCATTGCGCCCAGCAACCTGATTAACATCCAATACGAAACCCTGACCGACGACCCGATCAGCGCGATCAGCGCAATCTACGCCCATTTTGGTGAAACCCTCTCCGAGCCCGCCCAATCAGCGATGCGCGCCCATCTCGCCGCCGCACCCAAAGGCGGCTACGGCCCCAACCGCTATCGCCCCGCTGACTTCAACATCAACCCCGACCGCCTGCGTCCGGATTTCGCACCCTATATGGATTATTTCGGCGTTAAATCGCAGGCAGCGTGAGGCTGTCGGCTTCCATGCCGTGATGAGGGATCACTCAGCGCATAATGGTTGCGTAGAGCTGGTGTGTCGCTGGCGAAATCGTAGAGGGCTTGATCGACGCTCGTGAGGGCTTTGATTTGCGCTTTCGCGGCGGGGTCGATCGTGAAGGCCGGGCCTGCCGAGACGTTGCGGCGCGGGATTGGCTGGGGCGGTAGGCCGAGCGCGTGGCGCAGGGTGGTGGTTTGGCTGTCGAGCTGGTCGGTGGTGAATACGGCATCGAGCGTCAGCAGGTTGGCCATGGCCATGTGATAGAGCTGGTCCGGATGCGTGGCGGCGGAGGCGTTCTCCCAGGCGACGGAGAGTGAATAGGCGTCGTTCCAATTCGGTTTGAATAACTGGGCCAAATGTTCGATTGGCGCGGTCGCTTGGGCGAGGTAGCGGGCCTGGAAATTAGTCACCATCGGCACGGTGATCGGGTCATGCACGAAATCGAGCAATGTTTGCCGGATCACATGATGATGCAGCGGATGGCTGGCGGTGCGGCGCACTTCGTGGAAATGCGAAATCGTGCGTGCCAGCGGATCGCGCAGGACGGTAACGACGCGGAGCTTGCGACCGAGATAGGTGGCAAGGCCGATGCCAAAATGGCCGCAATAGGCACGGTAATAGCCGGTGCGCAGCGCAGGCTCGCGGTAGAAATCATCCCACATGGCGGCAGGGCAGAGGGCCGCGTGATAATGATCCTGCAAGGCGGCGCGCAGGGAGGTGCCGGCGGTTTTGGGAATGTGCAGCAGATAAAGGGGTGGGATCGGGGGAACATCCATCCCCATAGCGTTATGCGTCTCATGTTACAGCTTGATGTCGCACGGCCATGAAGTCGCACAGTGCGGGCGTTGGTGTTCAAGGGTGGGTCTCTGCGCTATGGGAGAAGCATGCAGGATCGACAGAGCGAGATGATGGGGCGGCGCTTGCGGCGCGCGGTCGTGGACCTTGGGTCCAACTCGGTGCGTTTGGTGGTGTTTGAGGGTGAATCGCGCAACCCGGTGCAGATTTTTAATGAAAAAGCGGTGCTGCGCCTCGCGCGCGGCTTGATCCATACCAACCGGCTGGAGCCGAGCGCGATGGATGAGGCGATGGTGGTGTTGCGCCGCTATGCGACGATTGCGTCGGCAATGGGTGCGGCGCCGTTTGAGGCCTTGGCGACATCGGCGGTGCGTGATGCGGCCAATGGCGCTGAGTTTGTTGCACGGATTGGCCGCGAGGTGCCGAATTTGGCGGTGACGGTGCTATCGGGTGATGCGGAGGCGCGGCTATCGGCTGAGGGTGTGTTGTGCGGGAT
>JAKBBY010000128.1 GCA_021808315.1 Pseudomonadota bacterium
TGATGCGCCGGTCGCACGAATCGACAATGTCAACGTGGCGGGCACCGATGGGTTCGAATTTGTGGAATTCGCCAGTACCGAGCCGGGGGCGTTGGAAACATTATTCGCGCAAATGGGCTATCAGGAGGTGGCGCGGCATCGCACGCGCGATGTTTCGCTGTATCGACAAGGCTCGATCAATTACCTCATCAATCGCGAGCGTCAGAGCCATGCGGGGCGGTTCTGCGCGCAGCACGGGCCATGTGCGCCGTCAATGGCGTGGCGGGTGGTGGATGCGCAGCACGCGCTCAAGCGCTGCCTTGACTATGGCGCTGTTGAATATCGCGGCGCGGACAAAACACTGGATGTGCCGGCGGTGGTCGGGATTGGTGGATCGCTCCTGTATTTGGTGGAACAATATGGCGAGAAAGGCTCGCCCTATGCGGGTGAATTTGACTGGCTCGGCGCGGTGGACCCGCAGCCGCACGGCGTTGGGTTCCATTATATCGATCATTTGACCCATAATGTGGCGCGAAATGCGATGAGCACCTGGTATGATTTTTACAGCCAAGTGTTCAATTTCAAGGAAATCCGATTTTTTGCGATTGAGGGCAAAATGACCGGACTGATCAGCCGGGCGCTGACGTCACCCTGTGGTAAAATTCGGATCCCGATTAATGAAAGCACCGACGATAAAAGCCAGATCGAAGAATATCTGCGCGCCTATAAGGGTGAGGGTATTCAGCATATCGCGGTGGGAACCGAGGATATTTATCGCTCGGTCGAGGCCATTGCTGCGCGGGGCCTCGAATTCATGCCGCCGCCGCCTGATCTTTATTATGAGCGGTCGCGCGAGCGGGTGCATGGCCATCGTGAGCCGGTGGAGACCTTACGGCGGCTTGGCCTATTGATCGATGGCGAAGGGGTTGAGGCGGACGGGCGGGTGCGCGTGCTGTTGCAGATTTTCTCCAAGCTGGTGATTGGTCCGATTTTCTTTGAGTTTATCCAGCGCAAGGGCGATGACGGTTTTGGCGAGGGGAATTTCAAAGCATTGTTCGAATCAATCGAGGAAGATCAAATCCGGCGCGGGGTGCTGAGCGAGGCCGCCGCCTGAGATCATCTTTTCGCTCCTTTCCATCCCCCTTCGCTCCCGGACCCTGCCCTTCGCCCCCATTAAATATATCGCTTAACTTGCATTTATCGGCTATTGATCCAACTGGTAGGATAATCGCGACCGACCTTGCGAGTGGCCGGAAGCGAATGATCCTCAATCGCGTTTTTTATCGGGACAAGACCATGGGCAATTTGACAGTTGCAAAGCCAGACGTTCAGTCGTTTTTCGATGAGCCGACCAATACGGTCAGCTATGTCGTCACGGATCCTGTATCGAAATCCTGTGCGATTATCGATACGGTTTTGGTATTCGATCACGCCTCGGGGCGGACCTCGACCGACGCGGCTGATCAGATTTTGGCCTATTTGAAAGAGCATGATCTGAAAGTCGAATGGATTTTGGAGACCCATGTTCATGCCGATCATTTGTCGGCAGCGCCCTATATTCAGCAGAAAGTGGGCGGCAAGATTGGGATTGGCGCGCATATCATCGATGTGCAGACGATTTTTGGCAAAATTTTCAATGAAGGGTCGGAGTTTCAGCGCGATGGCAGCCAGTTTGACCGGCTGTTCAATGATGGCGATCATTTTTCCATCGGCACCATCGAGGGGTTGGTGATGCATACGCCGGGCCACACGCCGGCCTGCATGACGTGGTTGATCGGCGATGCCGCCTTTGTCGGCGATACGCTGTTCATGCCCGATTACGGCACGGCGCGCTGCGATTTCCCAGGCGGCGATGCGCGGATTTTATATCGATCGATTCAGAAAATTTTTGCCTTGCCACCGGAGACGCGGCTGTTTCTCTGCCATGATTATCGCCCGGCGGGACGCGATCATTATGCCTGGGAGACCACCGTTGCCGAGGAGCGAGCGAAAAATATTCATGTGCGTGATGGGATCAGCGAGGATGAGTTTGTCGCGATGCGTGAGGCGCGCGACAAAACCTTATCGATGCCCAAGCTGATCCTGCCCTCGATCCAGGTGAATATGCGCGCTGGCGAAATGCCAAAGGCCGAGGATAACGGGACCGCTTATTTGAAAATTCCGCTCAACGCGATTTAAGCGCCCGTGCCGGATCGATCCGGGGGGACGGCGCTATGGCGGTGATTGTTTTTGGCGCGAGTGGTGGCACCGGCGTCGCCGTCATTCGCGCATTGCTTGATGCCGGCGAGACGGTTACCGCCTTTGTTCGCGACCCAACCCGGTTTTCCTTGGCCACCAATCCACCCTCCGGATTGTCGGTTATTATTGGAGATGTGCTGCGAGCGGCTGATGTGGCCGCCGCGATTGAGGGTCATGACCGGGTTGTGGTGAGCCTCGGTAATTCGCAAAATCCATTTGCACTGATGGTCGGTGCTCAGCGCACCACGGCGCGCAATGTGTGCGAGGTTGGCACGCAACATATTATTGCTGGCATGCAGGCCCATGGTTGCCGACGGATTGTGTGCGTCACCGCTTTTGGTGTGGGGGCGACGCGGACAAAGATGCCCATGATGTTCAAGCTGTTCTATGCGGTGGTGCTGCGCGAACATATGGCCGACAAAGAGCGGCAGGAGCAGGCGCTCCGTCAGTCAGGGTTGGACTGGACCATCGTTCAGCCCGTGGGCTTGGTTGATCAACCGATCACCGGGCATTATCGCGCGGATCGTGACGGCCAAATTGGCAAGCAAACCATCAGCCGGGGTGATCTGGCACAATTCATTGTGCGGTCTCTGGATTGTCCGGCCGATATTGGGCAATCACTGGCGCTGTCGGGCTAGGCTGGGCCGCGCGGGCACGGAGCAATTCGGCACGCTGAACATGCGCGCGAATCGCCCGGACACGACGGGTCAGGCGTGGGTGGGTCCGGAAAATTTCGGTGAGATAGCCAAAGAAGGGTGGTACCAGCCCTTCCTGATCGGCAAAAGCCTCGCAATTGAAAGTGGTGTTCAGACGCCGACAGCCGCAGCCGAGCATGCCAAGCGCACTGCGCGCCGCTTCCGCATCGCCCGATAGGTAACAGCCGATACTATCGCAGGTATATTCGCGCGAGCGCGAATAGGCTTTGCCGATAAATGGGACCAAATGGCCGGGCAATTGGATGAAATGCTTGATCGGGTTGAGGTGACCCGCCGCATGGTGGCCCAATTCATGGCCGATCACAAAACGCACCTGCTCATCATTTTGCACATCAACCAAGGACGCGGTGAGAAACACGAAGGGGCGTCCGAGCAAGCGGCGGGCAAAGGCATTCAACAGGCCGTTCGAATTATAGAGGAAAGTTGTGGGCGGCTGCGCCATGCCGAGCTGGGCCGCGCCTTCGACGACCATTTTATGCAGTTCAGGAAATTGCCGCGGGCTGAGCATGGTCATGTTGCCGAAGGCATGGGCGCGATACCAGCCAGCGGACATCACCACAAAAATAACGCCACCGATAATATAGAAAAAATAAACCGCCCCCATCGCAGGCCGTAGTGCTATCGCCGCGATGATGATGACAATGAAATAGAGCCAGAGCAAAATGCCCAAAATTGTCAACGCGATGCTGAACCCTGGTTCTGAGCTGTCACGCAGCGCTTTAACAATCGGCGACATCCAATTCTCCCTTACGATTGACGCATGTTAGTCGCTTGCAGCCTGCGACTTGTCAAGCGCTGGCGCTGCGGCGCAGGGGCAGGAGCAAGATGATGCCGATGATCATGGTCGCCGCCGCCATCAGCAGGGCGCCGCGATAGCTGCCGGTATAATGGGCGATGATGCCGCCAATGGCGGGGGCGATGATTTGGGCGGCGCCGAAGCTGATCGTCATCCGCGCCATCGCTTTCGCCGGATTGCTGGGATAGAGGCGACCAATGATGCTGAGCGTCATGCTGGTAATGCCATTGAACGAACCGCCATAGAGCGCCGCACTAACCAAGCTGGGGAGCAGGGTTTTGGTCAAAGCGGAGAGTAGGATCGCGAGGATGAGCACCGCGAACGCCCAGAGCAGGGCTTGGATGTCACCGGTGCGGCGGGCGAGCCGGTCCCAGAGCGGGCAGGATGGCATGGCGGCAAGACCCACCACCACCCAGGCCAGATTGCCAAAACCATGCAAGGCCGGCAGTTTGGCCGCCATCGCGACAATAAAGGTCGCGCTGACCACATAACCGACGCCGGCGCAAAAATATGCGGCAGTAAAGAAAACGATCCATCGGTGCGATGGGGGCCGGTCCGCATGGGTAGGGGTTACGCCCCGTTCTGTGTGCGGCGGAGCGGGAAGCCAGAACCAGGCCGGGATGAAAATCAGAATGCCAAATGCGCCCGCCGCGAACCATTGCTGCGACCACGTGAGCCGGCCCGCCATCGCGATGGCCAGCAGGCCGGAAACGGCGATGCCAAGACCAACGCCGCCGAAATGGATGCCGAGTTCGAGCCTGCGGCCATGATGCCGAAGCCAATGCAACACCAGACCGGACCCGAGCAGCAAACCGGCAACGCTGGAGAGGCCGGCGATGAAGCGTAAAATGGCCCAAAGCAGGAAATATTCAGTCAGACCCATGCCAACCGTGCTGAGCACGGCGATGATCAGACCCGCACGATAGGCATGAAATTTCGTATGAATATCGCCAATCAAGGCGGTGAGCAGGGCGCCGCTCATATAGCCCGCATAATTGATGGTCGCGAGCCAGCCGCCTTGCAAGGTGGTGAGCCCGGCTTGATGCTGCATGAGCGGCAGCAGCGGCGTATACATGAAGCGGGCGAGGCCGACAGTGAGCAACATGCTGGCCACACCGGCGACCATCACCCGGGCAGCGGCTTGATTGGTCGCGGAGGCGGGCGCCGTGGTCGAGACGGACATGGCTTACCTTTGATTGTTCGGCTCAGCTTGAACGCGGCGAAGCTTGCCGCCAACCGGCGCGAACGCATGGCCGGGTTGAGACGGCGCGGTCACCCCGCGTGCGCAACGCCAGCGAGCGCTTCGATGCGCTCTTTGTCGGCGGCGAGTTCAGCTGCCGGGCCATGATAAGCGACTTCACCATCCGAGAGCACGTAAGCACGGTCGGCCAGTTGCAGGGCGAGAAAGGCGTTCTGCTCGACCAGCAGGATCGACATCCCTTCTGATTTCATCCGCGCGATGGTGCGCATAACCTCCTGCACAATAACGGGCGCCAGACCTTGCGAAGGTTCATCGAGGATCAAAAAGCGTGGATTGAGCAGCAAAGCCCGGGCAATCGCCAGCATTTCTTGCTCACCACCCGATAAGCGGCCCCCCTTGCTGGTGCGGCGCTCTTCCAGACGCGGGAATAATTTATACACCGCATCGATGGTCCAGGGGCCTTTGGTTTGCGGCGGGACCAATAGATTTTCATGGACCGTGAGATGGCCGAAGATTTTCCGCCCCTCAGGCACATAGCCGACCCCAAGACTAGCGATCCGATAAGGCGGCTTGCCCGTGACATCCTGACCGAAGAGCTGCACACGGCCACTGCGCGGCGGGGTGAGGCCCATGATGCTGCGCATGGTGGTGGTTTTACCCGCCCCGTTGCGCCCGAGCAGGGCGATCAATTCACCCTCATTCACACTGAGCGAGACGCCGTGCAGAATGTGGCTTTTACCGTAATAGGTATTCAGATCGTCGGCAGCGAGGACGGTGCTCATGCGGCGTTCCCCAGATAGGCTGATTGCACGCGCGGATTGGCGGCGATTTCGGCGGCGTTGCCCTCAGCGAGCATGCTGCCGTTATCAAGCACGGTGATGCGATCAGCGATGCCGAACACGATGGCCATGTCATGCTCCACGAACAGGATGGTGATGCCCTGGTCCTTGTTCAGGCGGCGGATCAGCGCCGTCATGTGATGGGTTTCTTCATCACCCATACCGGCGGTGGGTTCATCGAGCAGGAGCAGCTTGGGGGCGCGCGACAGAGCGATGCCGATTTCAACCACACGCTGATCGCCATGGGATAATTCGCCAGCGATTCGGTCCGCTTTGCCGGTGATTTGAACGATATCCATCAGCTCCGCGACACGCGCTTCGATGCGCGCCCGCGTGGTCCGCGAAACCCACGGGCGCAGATTGAGCCCCATCGCCGTCTCAACAGCGGCGCGTAGATTTTCAGCGACGGTGAGCGAGAGAAAAATCTCAGTGATCTGAAAGGTGCGAATAATGCCGCGCCGCACGAGCGAGGCGGGATTGACCGCCGTGATCGGGCTGCCATCGAAAATAATCGCCCCCTCAGTGGGTGGGAAAAACCCGCTGATCAAATTGAACAGCGTGGTTTTGCCCGCACCATTCGGGCCGATAATGGCGCGCAACTCACCGTGATCGACGCTGAGCGAAATATTGGACAAGGCCTGCAAGGCGCCGAAACGCCGACCGACCGATTGAAGTTCGAGGAGGCTCATGGGGCGTCCTGTTCACGAATCCGGGGCGAGATCAGCGCCCGCCAATCTTTGATCGACCCCAAGATTCCAAGCGGGAAGAAAAGCACCGACACAACGAAAATAAGACCGATCACGGTCATCCAATTATGGGTGATCGAGCTGACATAATCGCGCACCAGAATGAAAATAACAGCGCCCACCAGCGGCCCCCAGAAATTGCGCATGCCACCGAGCACGGCGATGATCAGGAAATTGCCGGACAGCGTATATTCAAGCACGTTGGGCGAGGTGAAATTGCCATACATCGCATCAAGCCCGCCCGCGAGCGCCGCGATGGTGCCGGAGATGGCGAACGAGATCGCGATATAGCGTTGGGTGCGAATGCCGAGGAAGGTCAGGCGTTTATGGTTTTCACGAATCGCCACAAATGTATGGCCGAGCGGCGAGTTCAAAATGGTCCAGAGCACCCAGGCGCCGAGACCAAAGCAGATGAGCACCATGTAGTAAAAATCCAACGAGCCCATGGGCAGCGTGAGGCCGGGTAGATGAACCGGATGGCGCGAGAAGCCGGTGAGGCCGTCATAGCCGCCGGTGAAATCATTCCAGCGCACCGCGATGAAATAGAACATTTGGCCAATCGCGATGGTGATCATCG
>JAKBBY010000129.1 GCA_021808315.1 Pseudomonadota bacterium
CTGCCGGCTCATGGCGGCGCGCACTCTGGATCGGGTTCTGCTTTGGTTTTGGGTTCAATCTGCTCGGGTTATTTTGGGTCACCGAGCCTATGCTGATCACCATCGACCAATTTTGGTGGGCAATCCCGTTCGCAGCCCCTGGGCTGGCGGCGGCGGTCGCGGGTTATATGTTGATCCCTGCCCTGCTCGTCTATCGGCTGAAGCCTGGTTTCGGCCTGGTGCTGGTGTTTGCCGGCATCATGGTGCTGATGAACCTTGCCCAACAATTTTTATTCACCGGCTTTCCGTGGAATTATTGGGGCACTGACTGGGTAATGCCCGGACGGCTCGGCACGGTGATGATCCAACCGGCGGCGGTGATCGGCATGCATGGCCTCACGTTGCTAACCATCATCCTGGCCGGCCTGCCGCTCTGTGGTCGGCGCGGTTGGGCGGGCGCCGCACTCTTGCTCGTGCTCTGGGCTGGCTTTGGCCTCGCGCGCACAGCAAGCGGGCCTGCCGCCGAACGGGCTTTGACCATCGCGATGATCCAGCCGGATTTTGCCGTGCCGGGTGGTTTTTCCCAAGCGGCGCTGCAGGCGCGCTGGCGGCGTGATTTAGCGATGACCCAGCAAGCGATGCAGCAAGCCGGACCGGGGCCAAAGGCGATCATCTGGCCAGAGACCGCGAGCCCGGCTTTATTACAATCAGACGCGCAGGCCCGCGCCGCGATTGCCGCGATTGCAGGCGATACGCCGGTGCTCGCCGGCTCGTTTCGCTTCACCAAGTCCGGCCAATTGCGCAATTCCTTAGTGGTGGTGCGCGGCGCTGGCCCGGCGCCCGCCTATTATGACAAATGGAAACTCGTGCCGTTCGGCGAATATACGCCCTCGATCATTCCGTTCAAAATCACCCCCGGCAGCGGCTTCACCCCAGGCCCCGGCCCACGGACCTTGCATGTGCAGGGAATTCCGCCGGTCGGCCCGCTGATTTGTTATGAGTCGATTTTTTCCGGCGAGATTGTTGACCGCACGGATCGGCCCGCATGGTTGGTCAATATCAGCGACAATGCTTGGTTTGGCGACACCACAGGCCCGCGGCAGGATTTCGCAACCACCCGGCTGCGCGCCGTCGAGGAAGGGTTGCCCTTGGTCGTGGATACCAATTCAGGCATTTCAGCCTTTATCGGCCCGCATGGAACCGTCCATGCGCAATTAGGACTCGATCGGCGGGGCATATTGGTTCATAAACTCCAAGTTGCATTGCCTCCGACCATTTTTGGCCGATTCGGCCTTTGGCTGGACCTGTTCCTGAGCCTCGCATCGATTATCTTGGGCTTTGCTTGGCTCAGACTTGCCTGTTTTTTAGGACAAAATCATAAAAAATTAAGTTCGTCTTAAATTATATTCACACTTGTGAAAAATTGATTAAACCGCTATATCGCTCGCCTTGGGATTGTGCTTGTCGAGGCCCCGTTCAGGGTCGCGAACGTCACGGATCAGTCATTGTTCGATCGTGGTTCGCGGGGTTTTGACCAAGCGCCGATTATCGAGCGGTTAAAGCAAGGATGTTGAGAGGATGAGTTCTATGGCGAGTGACGGACTTGAACGGCCCGATCGTGAAGGGCGCCCCAGCCCGATCGATGTGCATGTCGGGTCACGCGTTCGGTTGCGCCGTACCCTGCTGGGCATGTCGCAAGAAAAACTCGGCGATGCGCTGGGTCTGACCTTTCAACAAGTACAAAAATATGAACGCGGCGTGAACCGGGTTGGCGCCTCGCGCCTGTTTGATATTTCCCGCGTGCTGGACGTGCCGATCAGCTTCTTTTTCGATGACATGCCCGAAGGCATGAATGAAGCCCCGATGTCCGGGCCGCGCGGGCGCACCCATGGCGTCTCCGAAGCGCAGGAGCCATTTGGCATGGGGCTCGATGATCATATGACCAAGCGCGAAACCTTGGAGCTGGTCCGCGCCTATTATCGGATCACCGAACCGACCGTGCGTAAGCGCGTTTTCGATCTGATCCGCACCCTCGCCCCCGCCGATAGTTTCCCCACCGAATAAGCCGTTCAGAGCCTGATTGATTATGATCAATCAGGCTCTGACCCTTGTTTGCTGATCAATTTCATTGGTCTAGCTTTAATCTGACGATTCAACCTAAACCAATATTGATCTGGCGCGCCGCCCGCATGGCGGCCGCCAAGGCCGCGACATCGTCCAACACCGCATCGATCAGCGCCGGTGAAGCGTGCCCGCCCGAATCCAGCCCCATGGCCAGATGATCGATCAGGGCGGACGCCACCACCGCCCCATCGGCGTGCCGCGCGACAATCGCCGCCTGATCCGGTGTGCGCACGCCAAAGCCAACCGCAATCGGCAACGCGGTGGCGCGGCGAATCCGTGGGATATCCCGCGCCAAATCCTCGGCGGAGGCGGTGCGGGTGCCGGTAATGCCGGTGATCGACACGTAATAGACAAATCCTGAGGATTCTTTAAGCACAATCGGCAAACGCTCATCCGAGGTGGTCGGCGCCACGAGGCGGATCAGGTCAATCGCATGGGCCTGCAAGGAAGGCAGCAACAAATCGCTTTCCTCGGTGGGCATATCCACCACAATCACCCCATCGATCCCGGCGGCGGCGGCATCAGCGGCGAACGCTTCGATCCCATAAGCGAGAATCGGGTTCAGATAGCCCATCAGCACCAGCGGCACCGTTTGATTGACGCTGCGAAACGCCCGGATCAGCGCCAACGTGCCAGCAACCGTGGCCCCGGCCCGCAGCGCCCGGCGACCGGCTTGCTGAATGGTTGGACCATCAGCCATCGGATCGGTGAACGGCATGCCAATTTCGATGATATCCGCCCCGCGCGCCGCCATGCCCTTGAGTAAAGCAGCCGACGTTTCCTGGTCCGGATCAAACGCTTCGACAAAAGTGATCAGGGCTGCGCGATTTTCCGCGCCCAGGCGCGCAAAAGTGCTCGCAATCCGGCTCACAATTGCGCTCCGAGATGCTTGGCAACGGTGAAAATATCCTTGTCACCGCGCCCGCAAAGATTCATCAGGATGATGTGCTCGGCTGGCAGGGTAGGCGCGATTTTGGCAACATGAGCTAGCGCGTGTGAGGGTTCGAGCGCCGGAATAATGCCCTCGGTGCGGCAGCAGAGCTGAAACGCCGCCAAAGCCTCCTCATCGGTCACCGCGACATAGGAAACCCGGCCAATATCATGCAAATGCGCGTGCTCCGGGCCGATGCCGGGATAATCAAGACCGGCGGAAATCGAATGGGCCTCGGTAATCTGGCCATCGGCATCCTGCAACAAATAGGTGCGGTTGCCATGCAGCACGCCAGGCCGCCCGCGCGCCAAGGCCGCCGCGTGTTCGCCCGAATCCAAACCGCGCCCCGCCGCCTCCACCCCGATCAGTGCGACCGCATCATCCAGAAACGCATGAAACAAGCCAATCGCGTTGGAACCGCCCCCAATCGCCGCAATCGCGGTATCGGGCAAACGACCCTCGGCGTCGAGCATTTGCGCCCGCGCCTCGGTGCCGATCACCGACTGAAAATCGCGCACCATGGCCGGGTACGGGTGCGGGCCGGCAGCCGTGCCGATAATGTAAAACGTATCACGCACATTCGCGACCCAATCGCGCATCGCCTCGTTCATGGCGTCTTTGAGCGTCGCCGCGCCAGCGGTGACCGGGACGATTTCCGCCCCCAGCAGCTTCATCCGAAACACGTTGGGCTGTTGACGCTCAACATCGGTCGCGCCCATGTAAATCACGCAGGGCAAGCCAAACAATGCCGCCACCGTCGCGGTGGCGACGCCATGCTGCCCAGCGCCGGTTTCCGCGATAATCCGGGTTTTGCCCATGCGGCGGGCCAGCAAAATCTGACCAATGCAATTATTGATTTTATGCGCGCCGGTATGGTTGAGCTCATCGCGTTTGAAATAGATTTTGGCACCGCCCAGCGCGCGCGTTAGCCGCTCCGCGAACCAAAGCGGGCTGGGCCGACCGACATAATGGGTCAGGTAATAATTGAACTCGTCCTGGAAAGTCGGGTCCTGCTTCGCCTGCTCGTAAGCGGCCTCCAGCTCCAGGATCAACGGCATCAAGGTCTCCGCCACGAAGCGGCCACCAAAATCGCCAAAACGGCCCCGCGCATCAGGCAAGCCGCGCAGGGAATTAGGTAGGGGTTTATTCATTTTTCTCTCCGAGGCGAGCATCCGCGTCGCTGCTGAGAGGGCCATAGCGGATTTTGCCAGGGTGCGAAACCATGGCGGCGGCACAAATCAGCCAGGAAATCAGCGAAACTGTGGTGGCACCGGGATGAAGCCGTGCTTGGCGCTCCGATCATCAGGATCGTCGCTGATCAGGCGATCAATAGTGGCGATCAGCGCCGCCCGCCATTGATGGATGGTTTCGATGTCCGATTTTTTCGTCAGCCGCTGGGCATAGTGATCGATGAAGTTCCCCAACTCAGTCAGCCATCGGTCCAGGCCATGGTGTCCGTCCCGCGCGGTGGCGACAAAAGCCTGTTTCTGGCGTGACAGCGCCAGATAATGCCGCTCGGCATAATCAATCACCGCATCCAGTGCCTGGGTCCGCTGCCGTAGTTTGAACGCGGCATACATCAAGATAAAATTCAAGATTGCATTGATGCCAACGATGATTGCAAACATGCGATCCGGTATGTCGTGATAAAGCAACGCGACCGATGCTGCCCCCGTGACCATGCTCCAGGCAATCACAGTGAGCCTAATGGACTTATTAATCTTGGTTCTGAATCGTTTACCACCCACCGTTGATGCGCTCCACCAACCAAATCTCATCGACAATAATTGAAGCAAAAATAATAACACAACGGGTGGATGGAAACAACCGGCTCATGCATCACCGATCTATGCGCGGTCAGGACGCGGCGGACTGCGCGGCTATTTCAGCGTCATCCAAAGCTGCGGCCCGACGATAGGCCGGGCGGGCGCTCAGGGCGCGAAAATACGCCTCGAATGCCGGGCGCTGCGGCACGGTGCCGAACATCAGGCCAAAGCCGATTTGCGAACCGACATACACATCCGCCGCCGAGAAACGGTTCCCCGCGAGGCAGGTTCGGTCGGTAATCGCGGCTTCGAGCACATCAATCACCCGGTCATATGACCCGTAACCGGCCATGGCTTCTTTGTCGGCAGGGGTGGTGAAACCCAGAGCGCGATTGGTGATCGCCGCTTCGAGCGGGCCGGCGGCGAAAAACAGCCAGCGATAATAGGCGCCGCGCGCCGGATCACCCGGGGTGGGCGCCAGCGCGGCGGCGGGGAATGCATCGGCCAGATAGGCACAGATGGCGGCGGTTTCAGTGACGATCATGCCATCATGATTGATCGCGGGCACTTTGCCCATCGGGTTGATCGCCAGATACTCATCGGATTTCATGCTGGCGCGATAATCGAGCCATTCGAGATGGTATGGCTCACCCACCTCTTCGAGCATCCAACGAGCGATGCGCCCACGCGACATCGGGTTACTGTACAAAGTGAGGGTCATGTTTCCAACTCGCTGTCCCAATAGAGAAAATCACGCCAGCTTTCATGCAAATAGTTTGGCGGAAAACCACGGCCACGATCCTGCAACTCCCAGGAATTCGGCCGGCGCGGGGTTTGGCGCGGAAACATCTTGCACTCGCGCGGCAGCTTCGAGCCTTTGCGCAAATTGCACGTGCCACAGGCGGTGACCACATTTTCCCACGTGGTGCGCCCGCCATGCGCGCGCGGCACCACATGATCGAACGTGAGGTCCGGCGCGGGGAGACGATTTTGGCAATATTGGCAGGTGAAGCCATCGCGCAGAAACACGTTGAAGCGGGTGAAGGCAGGCTGGCGCGAGGCGGCGACGAAATCTTTCAACGCGATCACCGAAGGCAAGCGCATCGCGAATGAGGTGGAATGCACCTCATGATCATATTCAGAGAGCACTGAAACCCGATCCAGAAACACCGCTTTAACGGCGTCCTGCCAAGCCCAGAGCGATAACGGAAAATAAGAAAGCGGACGGAAATCCGCGTTCAGCACCAAAGCGGGAAAATTCTGCCCGCCGTCAGGCATCGGTACACTGATCCCGTAGCGGCACACAACCAAGAATTGTGAACACCGTTTTACGGGTCATCGCGTTCGGACCCTGCGATAGGCTGCACGAATCGTCATAACGCTCTTATGGCAAAGAGGCGCCGCCTGGGCAAGGCGGGGGCGCGGTTGGATGGCCAATGTCAAGAGTTTGTCATCAAGGTGCGGCTCAGCAAAGCTTCACCGGCCTCCAGCCCGGCTTGATCGATGCCATGAGCAAGGCCGGGGATGAACAGCGCCTGCACCGGCACATTGGCGGCGATCAAGGCGGTTTGCGCCTCACGCGAGCGGGTGGGTGGAACCACGGTGTCGGCGTCACCATGCACCAGCAACACCGGCGGCGCACCGGTCATTTCACGGGCGAGCGAGGCCGGGTCGATCAGGGCGCCGGAATAAGCGAGGATGGCACGCGGCGGCACCGCCCGGCGCAGGCCGGTGAACAGGGCCATCATCGCCCCTTGGCTGAACCCCATCAGCGCATAGGCATCGGGCGGTAATTGGTGGCGGGCGAGTTCGGCATCGATGAACGGATCGAGCGCGCCGCGCGCCCGCCGCGCCCCGGCACCGAGGGTCGCGGGGTCGAGCGCGCCGATGGGGAACCATTGGCGGCCCTCAAAGCCCGGCGGCGCCATATCGCATGCATCCGGCGCGTGGGGTGAGGCGAATACGGCGTTGGGCAAGGCTTTCGCCCAATAGGGGGCAAGCGAGATCAGATCATCGCCGTTCGAGCCATAGCCATGGCACAGGATCACCAGGGAGCGGGCGGTACCGCCCGCAGCCGGGCCAAAGCGGGGACCATCAAGCATGTTTTTGCTCCTCTTGTTTCGCTCGCGGCGCGGGGTGCAGATTAGGCGTGGATCAGCGTGCCGATGCCGCCTTCGGTGAACAATTCGAGCAGGCTGGCATGCGGGACTCGGCCATCGAGGATGGTGGCCCCTTTGACCCCGCCACGGACGGCGGCGATGCAGGTT
>JAKBBY010000130.1 GCA_021808315.1 Pseudomonadota bacterium
ACAGCCCGGCTTGCATTGGTGCTGCGGAGCAGGTGATCAAGGTCGATCTGCGGATCGCTGGCTGCCCACCCGACCCAATGACCTTGCTGCAGGCCCTGATCGGCTTCGCGAACAGGCTGGGCCGGAGCGGCTAACCGAGTGAGCCGTTCGCTTCGCGGGTTACTTGGTGCGATCAGCGAAAGGCGCAACCGGGCTTCAGACCAAGCCGTTTGAAAATCATTGCCGCCGGACAAAATCCGGTAATCCCCGCCTGCACCAAATTAAGGCCAGCGAAAGCGCTCAGCCAATCAAAATACGGGCTCACCAGCCATCCCAACAGCAAGCCGAGCAGCACAATCAACCCGGCAAAGGAGAGTACAGCATTATCGATCGTCATCATTTTACCTTTCATTTTTGAGCAATGTCCGATCAGGTGGAGTCATCTGATTGGATAAATTGGCCCTCGCGTTAAACCATCGCGCCATCGTGGCGCTGAACCCATTGCAGCATTTGTTCAAGTGGCATCGCGCCTGCGGTTTGGCCGATTATTTTGCCGTTCTGCAACAAGAGCAAAGTCGGTATCGAGCGAACACCGAACCGCGCCAGAATATCCGGCGCGGTATCGGCATTCAGCTTGATCAAGCGCATTTGCGGCTCTAACCGCGCCGCCGCCTGCGCGAAAATCGGCGCCATGGCCCGGCACGGCCCACACCATGGCGCCCATAAATCGGCCAGCACCGGGATTTGATCGTGCTTGAGATGACGATCAAACCCTGCCGCATCCACCTCCACCGGTTGCCCGGTGAACAAAGATGCGTGACAAGACCCGCAACGCGGCCCCGCCACCAGCTTCGCTGACGGCACGCGGTTGATTGACTGACAGGAGGGACAAACCAGGGTGAGGGCGGTTTCGGTCATGCTGTGTCCGGTTTAGCCGGCCTTCTGCGGCGTTTTGGCGCCGTGTTTGGGGTGATGAATTTTGGGTATCTTGAGTTGCTTGAGCAGATAACGCTCATAGAACGGCTCGCTGGTGCCCGCCTTGATCTTGCGCAAGAAATATTTCTCGAACCCTACTTTGGCGAGATGCACCCATTTGCCCTCAGCCGCCCAATTGACGTTGCGGGGCGGTAATTGAGGCTGGGCGACGAATGCAACGCCGCCATCGCCAAAATCCGCGAGGCAAATCGCATTCCAAGTCGGTTTGATATCCGGCTCCTGTCCACGCAGCAGCGCCCCGATATTATGCGCCGTCGCGGTAACCATCGATTCGATCATAAAGCCGGTTTTCGGCACGCCAACCGGCACCGGCGTCTCGCCAATCGGCGGTATCGCAACGCACACGCCAATCGAGAACACATCCGGAAAATTCGGGTTCCGCTGATACGAATCCGCAAGGATAAAACCACGCGGATTGACCAGCCCCTCAATACCAGAGACGGCCGGCACGCCGCGGAACGGCGGCATCATCATGCTGTAGCGGAACGGCAGGTCATGCGCGGCCTTCACCGAACCATCATCAGCCACTTCCTCAACATCCATCCGGTCGGCATGCACCGTTTTGATCCGGGCATTGGTGATCCATTTGATGTGCCGGTTGCGTAACTCGCTTTCCATCAAACTTTTGGTGTCGCCAACCCCGTCAAGGCCCAAATGACCGATATAAGGTTCGGGCGTTACAAAAGTCATCGGCACCTGATCGCGGATTTTCCGGCGGCGTAATTCGGTGTCGATGATGAACGCGAATTCGTAAGCGGGCCCGAAACATGACACACCTTGTGCCGCACCGAGCACGATGGGCCCAGGCGCTTTACAAAACGCCTCAAACGCGGCGAACGCCGCCTCAGCATGACCTGTTTCACAAATGGATTGCGTATAGGCAGACGGACCAAGGCCAGGGATTTCATCAAAGGCCAATTCTGGCCCGGTGGCGATCACCAAATAATCATAGGGAATCGCGGTGCCATCCTGCATCATCACCGCTTTGCCTTGCGGATCGACACGGGCAGCGGCGCTGGTCAGAAAGCGGATATTTTTTTTGCGCATGATCCCGGTCAGATCGACCTCGATTTCTTTGCGCTCCCGCCACCCCACCGCAACCCAAGGGTTTGACGGGTAGAATTGGTAGGTTGGTCCGTTGCCGATCAACGTGATCCGATCGTCGGGGCGTAATTGATCGGACATTTCGTAAGCCATCAAAGTGCCACCCAGCCCGGCACCCAACACAACGATTTCCGCCATGAAATTCCCATCCTGTAATGCGGTCGCCCGTGCCGCTTTGCTTGGAGGTTAGTCCCGGCAGGGCGTTTCCGGGCGTGGTCATGCTTGACTGTATATTCTATAATTCGTATATACGCAAGTATGAAAACACTAGCGGACGCCATGATGTCAAAATCGGTCGCGGCCAGTGACTTGCTGAAGTCGCTGGCTAATCCGCACCGCTTGATGATCCTGTGTCTGCTATCCCAGGGCGAACGATCTGTGGGCGACCTCGCCGCCGCGCTTGATTTGCGGGTCTCGACCATGTCGCAACATCTCGCCTTGCTCCGCCGCAGCGGCCTCGTCGCCACCCGGCGGGACGGCCAGACTATGCATTACCGTATCGATGACCCGGACGCGCAACGACTCCTGGAGACCCTATTCTCAATCTATTGCGAACCCTATCTCGATCCCTCGTCGGCGCCGACGGATCATCACACCGACGATCAAGAGAAAATCTGCGTTATGTCGCGCACCATCGCCAACGAGGTCTAGCCATGAGTCTAACGAACGCTGACAAGTCACGCAGGGCGCGCAAACGCGTTTGGGGCGCCGCGCTGGGTGGCGTCATGACGCTCACAATGCCCATGAGTGCGGCGCGGGCGGCATCCACGCCGACAGAAGCGGCAAAAACGCCAACCCTGCTCACTGTCCACAGCCAGACTATAACGGAATTAGCGCCGGTATTCGGCACGGTTGAGGGCGTTCGCACCTTGCCGGCCCGCGCCCGCATTGCGGGCACTGTCGCGCAGATCGATGTGCATGACGGCGATCAAGTCGCCGCTGGCCAAATCATCGCGACGATTGCCGATTCAACCCTTGTCACCCAGCTCACCACGCTCGATGCCGAGGTTAAAGGTGCTCGCGCCAAACTCGCCGAAGCACAGCTCAATTTTTCTCGTACCCAACGCTTGGTGGGGCAGGGGGCTGTTTCGCGGGCTAGTTTCGATCAAGCGCGCTCGGCCCTCGGCGTTGCCCAAAGCGCGCTGGCCGCCGCGTTATCTCAGCGCAACACCATCGCCAAACAGATCGACCAAGGGGCCGTGCGCGCCCCGCATGGCGGCTTGGTGCTGCATACGCCGATTGCCGCCGGCAGCGTGGTGATGCCCGGCGATGTCGTCGCGCAATTGGCGCAGGCGCCGTTTCGCGTGCGTCTCGCCGTGCCCGAACGTTATAGCCGCTTTGTGCATCCCGGCGTGCTGATCCGCGTGAATGGCGCCGAACTCGGCGTTGCCCGCACTTTGTTTGGCACCATCAATGATATCAAACCCGCTATTACCGATGGCCGATTGATCGCCTATGCAACGGTGCCCGGCTTGCCCAGCCATTTCGTTGGCGTGCGGGTCGAGGTCAGCCTTCCCGCGCAAACCCATCAAGCCATCGTCATCCCGAAAAATTTCGTCCTAACCCTGTCAGGGTCCGACTATGCTGAATTGCGCCAAGCGAGCGGCGGCGTCATCGATGTGCCGATTCAGCGCGGCGCCGCACGACCAACGCCCGCCATGCCAAACGGCGTCGAAATTCTCTCCGGACTTCATAATGATGATGTTCTGGTCTTGCCGAAGGTCGCCCCATGAAGCTCGGTATTTCCGGCGCCATCACGCGCAGTTTCATTCGCTCGAAACTAACGCCACTGCTCATCATCACCGCTATTTTGGCCGGGCTGTTGGCCCTCGCCTCGATCCCGCGCGAGGATGATCCGCAAATCAAAGCCCCAATCGTCGATGTCTCGATCACCGCGAACGGCCTTAAAGCCGCAAACGCCGCCGAATTGGTGACCAAACCACTGGAAACCATTCTGAAGTCGATCCCAGGGGTTAAGCATGTCGATAGCCAAACCCAAGACGATCAAGTGATGGTCGGCGCCGAATTTCATATCGGCACCAAAGAGCAAGACGCTGTCATTCGTGTTCGCAACCATATTCAAGCGAACATCCAAAAGCTCCCCATCGGCATCCCGGCCCCTCTGATCATCGGTCATGGCATTAATGATGTCGCTATCGTGGTGATGACGCTAACACCCAAGCCAGGTGATGCCAAATTCTATACCGAAGCGGATCTGTCGCGCATCGCGCGTAAAGTGCAAACCGCCCTGATCCGCATCCCTGATATTGGCTTGTCCTACATTGTCGGCAACGTTCCCGATGAAATCAGGGTTGAACCAGACCCGGCTAAACTTTCTCTTTATGGGGTCACTTTTCAACAGCTCGTCGCCCGCATCACCGAGGCGAATAAGAGCTTCAACGCGGGCAATCTATTTGCCCATGGCAAGCTCGACGCTGTCATTGTCGGCCATAGCCTGCAACCCGGTGCGAATATCGGCCTTCTGCAACTCACCACCCGTGCCGGCCGCCCGGTCTATGTTGATGATGTCGCCAAAATCATCACCGGCCCCGCGCCTACCCAGCATAAAGTGTTCATGGTGCAGCGCACCGGCAAAACTGGCTGGCGCACCACCCCCGCCGTGAGCATAGCCTTCGCCAAACGCTCCGGCTCCAATGCCGTGGTCATCGCCCAATCGATCCGCAACCGCCTTGCCTCCCTGCAAGGGCGGCTGATCCCCAATGATGTCGCCGTCACCATCACCCGTGACGATGGCCGCAGTGCAAACGCCAAAGTCAATGATCTGCTGCTGCATCTGGCGCTCGCCACCTTATCGATTGTGGTGCTGATCAGCATCGCAATCGGCTGGCGCGCTGCGGCTGTAACGGCGGTGATCATCCCCACCACCGTTCTGCTCACCATTTTCGCCTCCTGGATTTTCGGCTTCTCGATCAATCGGGTCAGCCTGTTCGCTTTGATTTTCGCAATCGGCATTTTGGTTGATGACGCTATCGTGGTGATCGAGAACATCGCGCGCCATTGGGAAATGAACGATACCCGCACGCGGATGCAGGCCGCCATCGAAGCCGTGGCCGAGGTCGGTAACCCAACCATCATTGCCACCCTCACCGTGATCACCGCCTTGGTGCCCATGCTGTTCGTCTCGGGCCTGATGGGGCCGTATATGGCGCCGATCCCCATCAATGCCTCAACCGCCATGGTGATCTCATTCTTTATGGCGACCATCGCAGCCCCTTGGATGTTATTGAAACTGGCCCCGCGCATGGCCAATCATCCACCGTCCCATCACGCGCCCCGCAATCGGTTAGGCGCGCTGTATTGGCGGGTCGCCGAACCGATCATCCGCACCCGTCGGCGCGCACTGACTTTTCTCATCGTTATCGGCATCGCCACCCTGGCGGCCATCTCGATGTTCTATTTCGAGGCGGTCACCGTCAAATTATTGCCCTATGGCAATAAATCGCATATCACGGTCGTGCTTGACTTGCCCGCCGGTGCCTCGCTCGAAGCCACCGAACGCAACCTACTCGCCCTCGCCCAACGCGCCAAAACCCTGCGCGAGGTCCAATCAGTGACCCTCTATGCTGGCACGGCGGGTCCGTTCGATTTTAACGGGTTGGTGCGTGGCTATTACGCACGGCAAAGCCCCAACCAGGGGGAATTGCATATCCTCCTCACCCCGCGCGATCAGCGCAGCGCGCTCACGAACACAGTGGCCGAACAATTACGCGCCGCGCTGCGTCCGGTAAAATTGCCAGAGGGCGCTACGTTGCAAATTGTGCAAGCGCCTCCCGGCCCGCCCGTGCTCGCCCCGCTGGTTGCCGAAATCTATGCGCCGACCGCCGCGATGCGCCTTGCCGAAGCCCGAGAAATCAAAAAACTGTTCGGCAAAATCCATTACATCGCCGATATCCATGATTCCTGGGGCTATCGCCGTCCCCAACTGGAAATCGATGTCGATCAAAGCAAGCTCAATTTCTACGCGGTCAATCAGTCGGACGTGAACCAAACCATCGCCGATCTGCTCGGCGGCGTCAGCGTCGGTTATGCCTATCGCGGCGCGCAACATTTGCCGGTTGACATCACCGTGGGGCTGCCCAACCGTGCGCGCGACTGGAATGACAATCTCGCCGCAACGCCCATCCCAGCGTCCTCGGTGCCCGGCGCCAAAGCCATTGTCGAACTCGGCCAAGTAGTGACCGCGCGGCAAACGAACGGCTCTTTCACCCTATACCGGCGCGATGGCCAATATACGGACATGGTCGAAGCCGACATGGCCGGTAAATTTCAAGCACCAATCTATGCCATCCTCGCGGTCGATCATCTGATCGCGCAGCATCATTGGACGAAAAACCTGCCCCGCCCCACCATCAGCCTGTCTGACCCGCCGTTGAACGCCGCAACGCCAACGATTCGCTGGGCCGGCGAATGGCGCATCACTTACGTCACCTTTCGCGATATGGGGGGTGCGTTCATCGTGGCGCTGCTGGGCATCTATGTCCTGGTGGTCGGCCAATTCCGCAGCTTCAAAATCCCTTTGATGATCCTCACGCCGGTGCCGCTCACCTTGATTGGTATTATGCTCGGCCATTGGCTGTTGGACGCCTATTTCACCGCCACCTCAATGATCGGCTTCATCGCCCTCGCTGGCATCATCGTGCGCAACTCGATTTTGCTGGTCGATTTCATTCGCCATGGCCAAGATGGCGTCACGCCGCTTCGCCAAGTTCTGCTCGAAGCCGGGGCGATTCGCGCCAAGCCGATTTTGCTCACCGCCGTTGCCGCCATGATCGGGGCCGCCGCCATCCTGCCTGACCCGATTTTCCAAGGGCTCGGCATCTCGCTGCTGTTCGGTCTCGCCTCCTCAACGCTGTTGACCCTGCTGGTGATCCCCGCGATTTATGTCGTCCTGCGCGATGACGGCAAACCCGCTACGTAATCGCTGACTGGCTCGCCTCGATCGACTCTGGTGCGGTAACCG
>JAKBBY010000131.1 GCA_021808315.1 Pseudomonadota bacterium
TGCCTTGGCCGGGCAGCCAGACTTCGAGATCATAGGTTTTCGCGGCGGCGAAACCAGTATCACCGGCGCAGAGCAACATGCGCCGATAGGGCAGATCCAGGCGCTCCAGCACGGTTTCGGCGCAGCTTGTCATGCGTTCATGTTCGTCGTTGCTGGCGTCCGGCGTGGTGATCGAGACCAGCTCAACCTTCCAGAATTGATGTTGGCGTAGCATGCCCCGGGTATCGCGCCCGGCGGATCCGGCTTCCGAGCGGAAGGACGGGGTCAGGGCGGTGACGCGCAGCGGCAGCTTGGCCGCCTCGATAATCTCGTCCCTGACGAGGTTGGTGAGGGGCACTTCGGCGGTCGGGATCAACCAGCGGCCATCGGTGATTTTGAATAAATCTTCAGCAAATTTCGGCAATTGGGCCGTGCCAAACAATGCCGCATCATTCACCAGCAGCGGGGGTGAAATCTCGGTATAGCCATGTTCACTGGTGTGTAGATCGATCATGAATTGACCAAGAGCGCGTTCCAGCCGCGCCAGATCGCCGCGCAAGACGGTAAATCGGCTGCCGGCAATTTTGCCCGCGGCGGCAAAATCCATCAGGCCGAGCGCTTCACCAAGATCGAAATGTTCGCGCGGTGGAAAAGCAAAATTTTTGATAGTGCCATAGTGCGATATTTCGGCATTGTCAGATTCGTTAAGACCAGGCGGCACATCAGGGTCGAGATTATTGGGTAATGACGCCAGAATTTCGTGCAATTCGGCTTCGATGGCGCCGACTTTTTCGGTCAATTGATCGACAATCTGGCGCAGCGCCATGCCCTGAGCTTCGAGGGATGCGGTGTCGCTCCCTTGGCGTTTGGCGGTGCCAATGGCGGCGGCAAGCTGATTGCGCTCAGCCTGATGCGCCTGGAGTGCGGCAAGGGCGGCTTTGCGCTCTTCGGTGCGGCTCAGGAACGTCGGAGGCAACCCCGCATGATGACGGCGGCCAAGTTCAATATCAAATTTCGCACCTTGGCGGAGAACATCGTTGAGGTCATGCATGGATACGATACTCGTGGTTACGCGTCGGCGGGCTTTGGTTGCACCAGCTTGACCGCAAAAATTGACAACTCAAACAGAAAAATCAGCGGGAGGGCTAAGCCAGTCATGGTGAACACATCGGGTGGGGTGAGGATTGCCGCGACGATGAAGCAACCAACCCAGGCGTACCGGCGATATTTTTTCAAACCGGCGGCAGTAACAATGCCCACACGGCCCAGCAAGGTGAGCAGAACCGGAAGTTCGAAACACAGGCCAAACGCGAAAATCAGCTTCATGACCAAATTCAGATAGTCCGACACGCGGGGCAGCACGTCGATTTGGAAATTCTGGTTGGCAGGGCTGGTTTGAAAACTGAGGAAGAATTTCCAAGCATTCGGGAAAATCACATAGTAAGCGAGCGCGCCTCCGGCGAAGAACAGGATCGGTGTTGCGACTAAAAACGGCAGCAGCGCGCGTTTTTCGCTGCGATACAGGCCCGGCGCGATGAACAGCCAAATTTGGGTGGCGATGATCGGAAACGAGAAGAAGGCGGCGGAGAAAATCGCGACTTTCACGTAAGTGAAAAAGGCTTCGTACAGCGCCGTATAGACCAGCTCGGGCTTCTGGCCGCGCTCTTTGAGAATATGCACCAGCGGTTGCGCCAGAAAATAATAGACATCCTTGGCAAAATAATAGGAAATCAGAAACGCAACCAGAAACGCTGCCGCCGACCAGAGCAGGCGTTTGCGCAATTCGGCCAGATGGTCGAGCAACGGCATTTCCCGGTCATTGATCGGGTCGTCCGGCTTGCTGTCAGGTTCGGTGGAGTCGATATCCATACAGGTCTCTTACCAGATTCGCGTGCCGGGAGGTATGAAGGCCGGGATCGGCCGGTTGCGCGCGGCATCGGGTGGAATGAAAGCTGGCGCATCGGGCGGCAAACGCGCCTCGCTTTCATAGCCGGTATAGGAGCTGCCAAATGAAGCCGACTCGCCGATCGAGGGGGTTTCCTCGCCGGTGGTGGGGTCAAATGCATGGCGCAAATCGCCCACCGGGTCGATATGGCGTTCTATGGCGCTGCCGAGGTCGAAATTGCGCAGGCTGCGTAATTCGGACCCGACATCCGCCAAATCCGCCTCGCGCATCAATTCCTGCACATGGCCTTGGAACTCACCGGCCAGGCCGCGCATTTTGCGCAAAGCCGCCGTTGCGGTGCGAATCGCCACCGGCAGGTCTTTCGGGCCGATGACCAGCAGAGCCACCACCAAAATTACGCCAATCTCTGCCCAGGAAAATCCGAACATTCTCGCTCACTGTTGTCGCGGCGCATAAAAGCGGGTCACAAGGTTGCGGGCCCGCTTAATCGGACGTTGCTCTAGCAGCCTGATCGGCGGGGTCAAGGATTGCGGGTGGCTCAACCGGTTTGGGCGGATCCGGCTCGATCAGCAAATCACTTCGCTTGGGGAGATCGCGTAGGTCACGCAGGCCATAGGCGGCCAGAAAATGCGGCGTCGTGCCCCATAAAGTCGGGCGGCCCGGTACGTCCTTGTGGCCGCGCGGTGCAACCAGATCCGCTTGCAGCAGCGCGTCCAACGTATTTTGCGACAGGCTTGCGCCCCGGATCGTCTCGATTTCGGTGCGGGTGACCGGCTGGTGATAGGCAATAATTGCCAAAGTTTCGAGCGCAACACGCGGCAGGCGTCGCGGGGCCTCGATAATTTTGCGCAAAGCCCCCGCAAGGTCGGGCGCGGTGCGAAACATCAGCCCCTGGCCGATGGCGATGAGCTCCACGCCAGCCCCCTGATAGCGCGCGCGCACCGCTTCAATTGTCGCATCAAGATCAGCGCCGTCAGGCAGCAACGTGGCCAGCGTGCGCAAGGGCACCGGCTCGCGGGCGGCAAAAATGGCGGCTTCCAGCAGCCGTTCGGCTGTGCTGGGCGATAGGGCGGCTTCAGTCATGGGTGCCAGGCTCCTCGGCGCGGCGCAGGCGGATCGGCCCAAAGGGCGCTGCCTGCTGGAGTAAAATGGCGCCGTTGCGGGCCAGCTCCAACCCGGCCAGCAGCGTGCTCGACAAAGCGGCGCGTTGGGCCAAGGGGTCGGGCGGTGCCGCCTCATCGGCGTGGGGCGGCAGAAATTGTTCGAGCGTTTGCCAATCGGCGCTGATCGGCAGCAATCGGCTGAGACGCTCCAAGGCTTGCTGCACCGACCAGTAGCGCATCGGCTTGGGCTGATAGCCCTGGCTTGACGAACCACGGCGGCGGGCCGCGAGATAGGCCGCGAGCAGTGAAGGCAGATCAACCTTTAATCCAGAGCGGTCGATTTCGGTGAAATCCTCCGGCGCGCCCCGGGCGAACACGTCATGATCCAATAATGGCCGGGCATTCAGCCAAGCCGCGAGGCTTCGCATCATCTCCAATTCGCGCAGCCGCTCGGCGAGGTCTTCGGCGGCGCGCTCGGCCTCGACCGCTTCGACTTTATCCGCGGGCAATAGCAGGCGCGATTTGAGCCAGGCGAGCCACGCGGCCATGACCAGCCAATCGGCGGCGAGTTCAAGGCGGATGCGCCGGGCATCGTCGATCACGGCAAGGTATTGATCGACCAGGGCGGTGATCGAGATGCGCGCGAGATCAACTTTTTGTGTGCGCGCAAGATCGAGCAGCAGATCGAGCGGGCCTTCAAACCCGTCGAGCGCCAAGATGAGGCGATGGGCGCTATCGGTTTTGAGGGGTTCAGAATCGGGCACGGGCGCCTACGAGTTGCAGCATGATATTGCCGATGCCAGGAACCAGCTGGTTCAACACAGCACCGACCGGATCAAAATGAACGCCAAGTTCTCCGAGTGCCCAAGGCAGCACCAGCACAACGGCTAGAACCGTGAGGATGCCGACCCGCTCGATTTGGGCGTAATATAAAGCAAGGCGGGCGGGCAAAATCCCGGCAACGATGCGCCCACCATCGAGCGGCGGGAGTGGGAGCAAGTTGAACAGGCCGAGCAGCAGATTAAACTGGATAAAATCCGCAAAAAACGACCCGCTCATCCCGTGGGCACCGAACGCGGCAAGGCCCACGGCGCCGAGGAAAGCCAGCGCGAAATTGATCGCGGGGCCGGCGATCGCAACGACAGCCATGCCCTGGCGCGGGTAGCGAAACCGGCTGGGGTCAACGGGGACGGGCTTGGCCCAGCCAAACATGAAACCAACGTGACCCAGCGTGAGCATCTGGCCGACATAGAGCATTAACGGCAGCAGCACCGAGCCGAACCGATCAATATGGCGCAGCGGGTTGAATGATAATCGGCCAGCCTGAGCCGCCGTAGTGTCGCCAAGCGCGCGCGCGGCATAGCCGTGGGCGAGCTCATGTAAAATAACGGCGATCACGAAAGCCAAAATGGCGAGAGCGATACCGAGGCCGTGATCCTCGGTCATGTCGCGATGGGGTTCCGGCTCATGGCATGGCGTCGGCGAGGGCAGGGGCGGGGGCTGTGGTAAAATCGGTGGCGAGCGGATCGTCTGCCCGGAATTTCAGTTCCGCCGCCCGCGCGGCGCTCAGCACGAACGCAGCTTCCAGCACGGCGCGGTTCAAGATCAAATCGCCCGAGCAGAACAAGGCGATATCACACCCTGCGGCCAGCGCATCACGCGCCCGGCTCGCGGGATCGCCGGTCATCGCACCCATCGCCAAATCATCACTGACCAAAATGCCTTGAAAGCCGATGCGCCGCCGAATGACTTCCTCGATCACCCGCGGCGATACGGTTGCCGGGCGCAGCGCATCCCAAGCCTCATACACAATATGCGCCGTCATCGCCCAGGGTAGCCGGGCATTGGCCACGAACGGGGCAAGGTCTTGGTCAAGCTGCTTGGTGGCAACCCGCGGCAGCGAGACATGGCTATCGATGGTGGCGCGGCCATGGCCAGGGATATGTTTCATCACCGGCTGCACGCCCTGACTGAGAATGCCGCTGGCGATATCCGCGCCGAGCACGCCAACGGCGACCGGATCGGTGCTGATCGCCCGATCACCGATCACCTTGTCCGACCCAAGCACCGGCACGTCGAGCACGGGGGCGGTGATGATGTCGATCCCGGCGGCTTGGGCCATCAAGCCCAGAGCCATGCCGCGCTTGCGTGCGGTGCTGCGGGCTTCGGCGAAATCCTCGCTCCAGAGCGCGCCGAGTGTGGCGGCGGGCGGTAACGCCGGCCAGTGCGGCGCGGCCAATCGTGCAACGCGCCCTCCCTCTTGATCGAGCATCAAAACAGCCTCGGTGGGTAGCGCGCTGCGCAAATCGCTGACCAGCCGATGAAGCTGGACCGGGTCTTGGATGTTGCGGGCGAACAAAATGACCCCGGCAGGTGGTAGCGTGGCGAACAACGCACGTTCGGCCTCGGTCAGTTCAGGGCCGGCGATTCCAACGATAGCGGCTTTCATGGCAGGGACCCGGACGTTAAAATGATGATCAATGAGGCTGATAGCATGGAACACCGCGCGCGTGTAACCGTGCGCAGAACGCGCGAGCATCGGCGGGGGAGGCGAAATTAAGCCGGACCCGATAATAGGTTTGGCCGTGTACTTGCCCGGAGACGATATGGGGCGTGAGCCCGCCCAGAATGGTCGGAACCCGCGCAACCAATGTTTGCCAAGCCTGCATCGCCCCGGCTTGGGAGGGGAGTGCGGCGAGTTGCACGGCGGCGGGACCATTCGCGACCGGCTTTGGCGCATTCGTGCTGGCTGCAATGCTGGTCGTTGATGGTGCTGCGGGCGCTGCGGCGTTGGGCGCTGCGGCGCTGGACGTATCGGCGGCGGGCGGCGGAGATGGCGGCGCCACACGGGTGAGGGGGTGCGGCGCTTCCGGCGCGCGTGCGGGGGGCAGCGGCAGCGAAAGCGGTGGTGGCGTGGTGCTCGGCGGGGCGGACGGTCCGGATGCTCCCGATGGTCCGGTTGGGCTGGTTGGGCTGGTTGGTTTGGCGGCTTCCAGCGGGGCGAGGTCGGGCGATGGCGGCGGCGGTGCGAGATGGGGCGGTGAGGGCGGCGCGCCAGAGAGAATCGGCTCATTGGCGCCGGGTACTTGCAGGCCCCCGCGATTGGCCGGGATCGTGCGCATCGGTGTCGCCAACGGTTTGACCACGGGCGGCGGCCCCAACCCCGCATGGTACCCGTTCCAGACAATCGCCACCAAAATCACCCCGAGGCCGAGCCCGCCCGCGATCAGAACGATCCGCCGCGTCGCATCATCCATGCGCCGTTCGCGCAATTGCGGATGCGCATAAGGCGGGATGTCGAGATCCTCGTCATCCATGGCGGGGCTGTCCTTGCGCGCTCATCGCCAATGGTGCCTCACCGCATTTCCTCAACCGGCGTGACCCCCATGACGGCCAGAGCCGAGCGAATGACCAAGGCGGTGGCTGCAACCAGCGCGAGCCGCGCGCGGGTTTCAACCGGTTGGTCCGAACGAATGAAGCGAAGCGATGTGTCATCGCGGCCTTTATTCCAGAGCGCGTGAAAATCCGATGCGACATCATACACGAAAAATCCGATTCGGTGCGGCTCGCGGGCGATGGCCGCCGCTTCCACCTGCCGGGGCCAGGCGGCGAGACGCCTGATCAGCGCCAACTCTTCCGGGGCGGTGAGCGAGGTCAGATCGGCATGCGCCAAGCTGGCCTCATCGACCGCGCCAAGCTCATCAATCGCGGCGGCTGCGCGCAGCACCGAGCGGCAGCGCGCATGGGCGTATTGCACGTAAAAAACCGGGTTTTCCCGCGTCTGGGCAACGGCGGCGTCGAGGTCGAAATCCATTTGCGCGTCGGATTTACGCATCAGCATGATGAAGCGCACCACGTCGCGGCCCACCGCATCGATCAAATCGCGCAATTCAACATAGGTGCCGGCCCGCTTACTCATGCGCATCGGCACGCCGTCCTTGAGCACCCGCACGATTTGGCACAGCACGATCTCAAATTCCGGTGCGTTATGGCCGCCCATCGCTTTCACCGCCGCCTGCATGCGCTTGGTGTAGCCGCCATGATCGGCGCCGAGTACGTCGATCAATAG
>JAKBBY010000132.1 GCA_021808315.1 Pseudomonadota bacterium
CCACCGCAGCCCTCGCCGGGATTTTGCGCGACGGCATGACCATCCTTTCCGGCGGCTTCGGCCTTTGCGGCATTCCCGACACGCTGATCGAAGCTATTCGCGACAGCGGCGTGCGCGATCTCACCATCGTCTCCAACAATGCCGGGATCGATGGCACCGGCCTCGGCATTTTGCTGGAAACAAGGCAAGTGCGCCGGATGATCTCATCCTATGTCGGCGAAAACGCCACCTTCGCCCGGCAATATCTGGCCGGTGAACTCGAAATCGAGTTCAATCCGCAAGGCACCCTCGCCGAACGCATTCGCGCTGGCGGGGCAGGCATCCCCGCCTTTTTCACCGCGACCGGCTACGGCACCGAGGTCGCCAAAGGCAAAGAAACCCGCGAATTTGACGGCCGCCGTTACGTCATGGAACGCGGCATCTTCGGCGACCTCGCCATCATTCATGCCTGGAAAGCCGACACTGAAGGCAATCTGGTCTATCGAAAAACCGCCCGCAACTTTAACCCGATCATGGCCACCGCCGCGAAAATCACCGTCGCCGAAGTCGAACATCTGGTCGAACCCGGCACCATCGATGGCGATCACATCATCACCCCCGGCATTTTCGTCAAACGATTGGTCAAGCTCGATCATGTGCGCAAACATGTCGAGCAGCGCACCACTCGCAAACGCGCATAGGAGCCCATCATGCCCTGGACCCGCGATCAAATGGCCGCCCGCGCCGCGCGCGAATTGCAAGACGGCTTCTACGTCAATCTCGGCATCGGCATCCCAACCCTGGTCGCCAACCATATCCCGCCCGGCATTTCCGTGCAGCTCCACTCGGAGAACGGCATGCTCGGCATCGGCCCCTTCCCCTTCGAGGGTGAAGAAGACGCCGATATGATCAACGCCGGCAAACAAACCGTCACCGCGCTGCCCACCACCAGCTATTTCGATAGCGCCGCCTCCTTCGCCATGGTGCGCGGCGGCCATATCGACATCTCCATCCTCGGCGCCCTGCAAGTCGCCGAAAACGGCGACCTCGCCAACTGGATGATCCCCGGCAAAATGGTCAAAGGCATGGGCGGCGCCATGGACCTCGTCGCCGGCGTGCCCCGCGTGGTGATCCTGATGGAACATACGGCCAAAGGCGAACCCAAAATCCTCAAATCCTGCAGCCTGCCCCTCACCGGCAAAAATGTCGCCAGCCTCATCGTCACCGACATGGCCGTGTTCAGCGTCAACCCCCAACAAACACCCTGCCTCACCCTCATCGATAAACCCGATGACGTCACGATCGAGGCCATCCGTGCGGCGACCGAGCCGGATTTTGCGGTGGCGTTGTAAGGACGGGAAAAGGCCAAGGGGCGCTGCCCCTTGGAACCCCGGCAAAGGCTGAGCCTTTGCAATCCGTTCGTTTTAGGGTTGGGGAGGGCGTGGCCATGGCCTTTCCGCAGCCCGTGCCTGGATCGCCCTCCCCAACCCTAAAACGCTAAAGGGTTCTAAGGGCTCAGCCCTTAGCGGGTCCAGGGCAGAGCCCTGGCCTTCCCTGCCCTTTATACCATCTCCACGCCAATCCGATCATGTCATCCAGGGCGGTGTGGGCAGGTTTTTGCTGGCGAGGAAGCTGGGGTTGAACAATTTGGACTGGTAGCGGGCGCCGGAGTCGCAGAGGATGGTGACGATGGTATGGCCGGGTCCGAGGGTGCGGGCGGTTTGGATGGCGGCGGCGACGTTGATGCCGGCGGAGCCGCCGATGCAGAGACCTTCGTGGATCATCAGGTCGAACACTTGGGCGAGGGCGTCGGTATCGGGGATGCGGATGGCGTCATCGATGGGGGCGCCGTTCAAATTGGCGGTGACCCGTCCTTGGCCGATGCCTTCGGTGATGGATGAGCCGGTGGCGGCGAGCTCGCCGGTTTTGACCCAGCTATAGAGGGCGCTGCCCTCGGGGTCGGCGAGGATGATTTTCACGGACGGGTTATGGGCTTTGAGGGCCATGCCGACGCCCGCGAGGGTGCCGCCGGTGCCGCAGGCGCAGGTGAAAGCATCGATTTTACCGTCGGTTTGCGCCCAGATTTCTTCGCCGGTGGTACGGCGATGGCCGTCTCGGTTATCGGTATTATCGAATTGATTAGCCCAGAAGGCGCCGGTTTCTTCGGAGATGCGGCGTGAGACGTGAACGTAATTGCCTGGATCGCGATAGGGCTTGGCGGGCACCAGACGCAAATCGGCGCCGATCATGCGCAGAAAATCGATTTTTTCCTGGCTTTGGGTTTCGGGCATCACGATGATGCAGCGATAGCCTCGGGCGTTGGCAACGAGGGTCAGGCCGATGCCGGTATTACCGGCGGTGCCTTCAACGATGGTGCCGCCTGGCTTGAGGGCGCCGCTGGCTTCAGCGGCCTCGATGATCGCGAGGGCGGCGCGGTCTTTCACCGAGCCACCGGGATTCATGAATTCGGCCTTGCCGAGAATGGTGCAGCCGGTGGCAGCGGAGGCGCGGTTGAGGCGGATGAGCGGGGTATGGCCGATGGCGCCGAGCAGGCCGTCGGCGATGGCAGAAGGGGCATGGGGCATCACGATTGATCCTGGCGTTGGTCGAGCGGTTCGGCGGGTTGCCAAAACCGGTGCTTGCTCGCAAATTAGACCCAACGCCGATCAGAAACAAATCTCGGGGGATCGCAATGATTGACGATGTCGCACCGCGTCAGGTTTGGGAAGCGTTGATGAGCAATCCGGATGCGTTTTTATGCGATGTGCGCACGGTTGCGGAATGGCAGTTCGTGGGCGTGCCGGATTTGTCGCAAACCGGCAAACGGCCTGTGATGATCGAGTGGCAGATATTTCCCAGCATGCAGCCGAACCAAGATTTCATCGCGGCGCTGCACGCGGCGGGGCTGACGCCCGCGCACCATGTTTATTTCGTCTGCCGGTCTGGCGGGCGCAGCATGGCGGCGGCGCGGCTGGCGCGCGAATATGGGTTTCACCATGTCTATAACGTGAAAGACGGGTTCGAGGGGCCGCATGACCAGCGGGGACGACGCGGCCATGTCGCGGGCTGGAAACATGATGGGCTGCCTTGGTCACAAAATTAGCTGGCTTGATCGCTGAACGACCCTGCTCAGCGTGACCGTGGCTTGTTGATCCGGATGGGTTCGGCGAGAACGCGACGATGAGGTTGACCGATGACGTCGATTGGCGGGGTGGCGCGTGATTTCGCGCGGGAGTCGTGAATTTCGCCGCGCCAATCTGGCCATGGTCGCTGCCGGTTTTGCCACGTTTGAATTGATGTATTGCGTGCAGCCTCTGTTGCCGGTGTTTGTCCATGTGTTCGGGGTCACGCCTTTGGGGTCGAGCTTCGCGCTGTCGATGACCACGGGCACGTTGGCATTGGCCCTGCTGGTGGCGAGTGCGCTATCCGAGACGTGGGGGCGCACGCCGATGATGATCAGCGCTATTTTGCTCGCGGCGGTGCTGACGATGATCTCCTCGGTGATCGATGATTGGGCGCTATTTTTACTGATGCGCGCCGCGATTGGGTTGGTGTTATCGGGTCTGCCCGCGGTGGCGATGGCGTATTTGGCTGAGGAGGTGGATCGCGAATCAATCGGCCTGGCCATGGGGCTTTATGTTGCGGGCAGTGGCTTTGGCGGGATGACGGGCCGATTACTGACCGAAATGGTGGCGGATGCGGCGGGCTGGCGCATCGCGATTGCGGTGGTCGGCGCGATTGGGCTGGCGGCGGGGCTGGTGGTGATGGTGGCGCTGCCGCGTTCACGACATTTTGTGCCGCGCTTGTTCGCGGCGCGCTCGTTGGCGTTCAATTATCTGGAACATTTGCGTGATCCCGCCTTGGTGCCTTTGTTTCTCGAAGCGTTTTTGATCATGGGCGGCTTTGTCAGTGTGTATAACTACATCACCTTCCGGCTGCTGGGGCCGCATTTTGACTTGTCGCAAAGCCGGGTGGGGCTGATTTTCGCGGTCTATCTGGTGGGTGTGGTGAGTTCGGCTTGGGTGGGCGGAATTGCTGGGCGGGTGGGCCGCACGCGGGCATTGCCGGTGGCGATTGGGGTGGAATTATTAGGCGTTTTGCTGACTTTATCGGGCAATTTGACGCTGGTGGTGCTCGGCATTGCCTTGGTGACGTTTGGCTTTTTTGGCGCGCATTCGGTGGCGAGCTCCTGGGTTGGGCTGCGGGCGCGGACCAATCGGGCGCAGGCGGCGGCGCTGTATTTGTTTTTATATTATCTGGGATCGAGCGTCATTGGCTCCGCGAGCGGGGTTGCGTATGGCAAAGCCGGGTGGGATGGGGTGGTGGTTTTCATCGCCTGTTTGTTGATCGGCGCGCTCGGTGTTGCGCGGCTGGTTGCCATCTTGCCATCGCGCGCGGGCGCGGTCATGTAAGGGTGATGACCGCCTCAATTTTCTCGTGTCACCTCGGGTAATGGACGCCGTGACCACACCGCAACGGATCACCATCCATCACGCGCAGGATTTCGCGCCGATGCGCGCTGCCGGCGCGTTGGCGGCGGCAACCCTTGACATGATCGCCCCCTATGTCCGCCCTGGCATCACAACGGGTGAGCTCGATCAGATTTGTCATGCGTTTATCATCAGCCACGGCGCGATCCCGGCGACGCTGAATTATCGCGGCTATCCCAAATCGAGCTGTATTTCGATCAATCATGTGGTGTGCCATGGAATCCCCGGTGATCGGCGGCTGGATCCGGGTGACATTCTGAATATCGATATCACCGTGATTTTGGATGGCTGGCATGGCGATACCAGCCGGATGTATGTGGCGGGCGAAGCCTCAGTGAAGGCGCGGCGCCTGATTGATGTGACGTATGAGGCGATGATGCGCGGCATCGAAGCGGCAGCGCCGGGCAAGCATTTTGGCGATATCGGCCATGCGATTCAGGTTTATGCCGAAGCGCATCGTTGCGCGGTGGTGCGCGATTTTTGCGGTCATGGGATTGGTCGCACCTTCCATGAACCACCGAATGTGCTGCATTTTGGCCGACCGGGCACTGGGCCGGAATTACGGCCCGGAATGTTTTTCACCATCGAGCCCATGCTCAATCTGGGCCGGCCCGAGGTGAAGATTCTCGATGATGGTTGGACAGCGGTAACCCGCGATCGCAGCCTGTCAGCCCAGTTTGAGCATATGATCGGCATTACCGATACCGGATACGAAATTTTTACCCTCTCACCCGCAGGCCACACCCGCCCGCCCTACTAACGCGGCGATTTGCCGCAATTCGGGATGTTAGGCTTCCCTATCGCACGCAAATATGACAACTTCTGCGTGCATGACTCAAAAATTACCCGTTTTAGGCGATTTTGCCGAATTTGATGTCGCGCTGACCGCAGAGCCATCGCGTCGGCCAACGCCGCCTGGAACCCATGGTCATCGGGCGAGGCTGCGTGAGCGGCTACTGCGGGTGGGGCCGGAGGCGTTGAATGATGATGACGTGCTGGAGATGATTTTATTCACAGCCCTGCCCTGGCGGGATACCAAAGCGATGACGCAGGCCTTGATCAAGCGGTTTGGGTCATCGTCCAACGCACTCGCGGCACCGTTGCCGGATTTACTGGCCATTGACGAAATCGACGAACCGGGAGCGGTGGCTCTAAAATTAGTGCAAACCGCCGCGGCGCGGCTGGTGCAGACGCAGCGACGATATCGGCCATTGCTGCATAATTGGGATCGGTTGATCGAGTATCTAACATCAATGCTCGCCCATGAGCGGATCGAGCAGCGGCGGGCTTTGTATTTAGACCCACGCAACCGCTTAATCGCCGATGAGGGTGTCAGCAGGGCTGATCCTCATGCGTTAGTGATGCGCGCGCTGGAGCACCGGGCCACGGCGATGATATCGGTACATAATGACCCTGAAGGCGCACCGAGGCCTTCTGCCATCGAGATCGATATAACCCGAACGCTCAAGCAGGCCGCTGCATCCTATGCGATTGTGCTGCACGATCATGTGATCATCGGCAATGGCACATGGATCAGCCTGAAGCGATTAGGGTTGCTATGAGGCCCAGCCGGTGAGCACGCCGAGTTGCAGCGTCACCATCGCTGGGGCGTCCGCGGGGGCAAGACTGGCCAATGCGTGCGGGAATAATGCCCGGGGCGGAACAATGCGGGAGCGGGCCAGCAAGGCGTTGGTTTCGCCGGCATCTTGCAAATCGCGCAGCAGGCTTAGGCGATCGCGATATTCAAACCGGATCGTGTCGCGTTCGGCCACCGGCAGTGCAAAGCCGGCGCGTTGCAGCAAGCCCGCGCAATCGGCCAGATCGGGGAACGGCGCGATGCGCGGAGGCGCACCACCGCTCAAGGCGGCATCGGCTTCGAGCAGCGCCGTCCGCAATTCAGCGAGGGTGCCCACGAGCGGCAGGCTCGCCAGGAATAAGCCACCGGGGCGCAAAATGCGGCGAAGCTGCACCAGGGTACCCGGCAAGTCATTCACCCAATGCAGCGCGCCATGCGCCACGATCAGGTCGAAGGAATGCGCGGCGAACGGGATTGCTTCCGCGTCGATCACCACATCCGCGCCAACCGGCGTTGCGAGGTCCGCCTCGATGACGTCAATTGCGCGCGCAGCGAGCAAAGGGGCGATGGCGCCGCGCCCGCCAATATCCAAAGCGCGGGTAAAGCGCACAGCACTATCATCAAGCCGGTCCAATAGGCGCGCCGCCAAATCATCGAGCACCGGGCGCAGCCGGTCCAAACGACGACTTGCGCGGCGGCGATGGGCGCTGACCGCTTTGGTGTCGAAAAGCAATCTCTGGTTCATCCGCGCCTGTTTGCACGGGTTGCGCCCGGCGGAGAAGCCCTAATGTGGCCGCTTGCACGCACGCTGCTCGATGCGCTGCTCCCCGCCCATTGCATGGCCTGTAGCGAAATCGTCGAGCAAAATGGCTTGCTCTGCGAAACCTGCTTCAAAGCGACCGATTTCATCACCGATCCGGTCTGCCGCCAATGCGGCCTGCCCTTGGAGCACGATAGCGGATTATGCACCGGCTGTGACTGGGACCCGCCGCGCTTTCGCGC
>JAKBBY010000133.1 GCA_021808315.1 Pseudomonadota bacterium
GGGGTGGCGCGGGGGGGGGGGGGGGGGAGCGGGGTTAGTCGATGATCGTAGCGCCAGGGGCGTTGTTTGGTGAAGCGAATGGACGTGATGTCTGGGTGGTTTGGATTGATCAGGATGTTATATTCCTCCTCGACGATGGCTGACGGCACGTAGAGGAGGGCGGAGCGGTTTTCTGCGATCCATTTTGTGCCAAATTCGATGCTGACTTTTCCGGCGGGATGGGCCTCCCAGCCGACGCCGATTGATTGTGGTGTTGCGTGTTCGGCGGCGGCCACGATGGAACGGGGAATTGTTATTTCGACGAGGTAACGGTTGAGCGGCAGCCCGATGCTGTTGAGATGGACGATTGTTTCGAGGCAGGCCAGAGCGCGGGTTGCGGAGGTATAAATCATGGGGGTGCCGATGGCGTTCCAACGGCCGCCTGTTTGTTTGGCGCCTTCGCCGGTTCGATCATCTGCCGTGTAATCGGGTGTGTCGGTTGCGATGCGCCAGAAGTTGGCGCTCACGCATAGGCCCCGCTTTGGATTTGCGCCAAGTTGCGCGACACCAATGCCTGACCTTCCATTGTGTCCAGCAGATCGATGGGTTTGACGCCATTCAGTGCCGGGAGGGGCTCTTGCAGCCAGCGGCTCAGCCATTCGGCGGCGTTGAAACCGGCGGGGTTGCCGGATTTTTCGACCATATCCTGAACTTGCCCGATGAGGCTGGACAGCCCGAGGACGCGTTCGCTTTCGTCAACGGGCAGAATGCCGCCTTGCGCGGCCTTGCGGTTCAGGGTGGCGGTTTTGAGGTTCAACGCGCCAACCACCCGTTTCTGGTCGAGGATAAGGTGATTGATTAGGGTTTTGGTGGCTTGCGCTTGAACCCCTGCCTTGATCATGTTGATGCGCTCAAGCGCTCCGGCCCGGTAGATTTTGCCGGGCTCCAGTATCGAGACTTGCTGCGCGCTGGATGGGGGTGCGTTTCGCGCCGGGGCCAATTTTCTCACCGCCGGTTGCCGCTGCTGCGCTGCCTTGGCCATAAAATGCTCCTTTGAGTATTAGAATAGCTCATTTGAGCGGCGTTGCAAGAGGGCGTGGTGGGGACGGGGCGGGGCGGCGGGGACGGTGGATGAGGCGAGGGGCGGAGAGAAAGGCTAACAAGGGTGGGTGGGTTGGTGGCGGGTGGATAAAAGCATGAAGGGGGGTGGGTGCGAAAGGAGAAAGTCTTGGGGGTAAGCTAACACAGCCCATATGCGGTTGCTTGGCGTGCGCGGTTGCCTGATGCCGATCCGGTTGGAATTTTATGGATCATTTCGATATTTTGTGCTATACATAGATATTAGCAATCGGTGTTTGGTTTTCTGGTCAATCGAGATGAAGATTTAGCGTTGCAAAGCGGCGCCGATTTCTTGTCAATTTGTTAGAAATGATTGTTATTATTAGGGAGGAAATCAGAAGCATGATTAAACAGGCAAAACGAACATTTTTGGACCGATACAACCCCGAGCGTGAAGTCGACAGGGCGCTTAGTCGTGCGATAGCGGCGGCGGTGGGTCATAATCAGCTTTATGGTGCTAACTTACCAACTGTCATTAAACGGGAAATCCGAGGCGTATGGGCGGCTTATCTCAAAATGATTGCGAGCCGGGTTATTCTGATAGCCCAAGGTCTCGATAATGAGCCGATCAATTGGGATGATCCGCAGGCGTTTCGGGGGCAACAGTTCCAAGCGCCGTCCCCGATTAATGTGCGGTTTTATGATGCTCAGGCGGAAGCGCGCTATGTCGCGTTGATCACTGGCCTGAGAGACGAGATGAATCGGCGTTTCATGGCGCATTTTTGCGATGGCGGGTTCCGCATTTCACATAGCCAGAAGAGCATAAGCGTATTCTTAAAGCATCTCTGGTGCATGGGGTGTTCGCCGATGCCAATACAGTGCCCGATTGATCGGCATGTTCTTGGTCTGTTGCCGAATGGCAAGCAATTTGGGCCATGGACGTTAGTCAACGACATTCAGACGCATTCTGCGACGATTCTGGCACTCAAACAGATTTCGGGCGCGAAACCGTTGGCTGAGTGGGAGCTTGTCAATTTTTTGCCAAACCAGCCCAATGACTAAGTAAGCGTGGGATGGGTGCAACGCGACCATTTGACTCTTGATGCGTATGCTCGGGGTAAGGCGATTTAGTTTTATCCAGCCAATGTGGCCATGGGCTAGGTGGCGCTTAATGAGGCAAGGGAGGAATTTATGGGCAGCAATTCGCTCACCTGTCCTACACTTGAGGTCAAGAAAGGTAATCATGAAAAAAGACGTTGATACGCTCGCGGCGTGGCACGTTCTTGCGAAGAAGCTACTCGATATTGGTTATGAGATTGCGGGGGCATCGGCCCCCGCTTTGAAGGGAAATAATGATCGAGAAAATGACATAAGGTTGATTGCCGTGTTGTTGGTCGCCCGGAGCCTTTCGAACATGCGCGGCATGTTAACGATGATTCGTGAACAACAGATCGTTGAGGCGCGTACGCTTGCGCGTTGTATCCACGAAAATTTCTTCTGGATGGCGGGATTTGTGCATGATCCGGAAAAATTCCGACAAACCCTAATTGATGAAGACACTAAACGAAAAAGTTTACAGGCTCAGACGCTGTTCGCGGGCGGTGACTTGCCGGATGCGCTAAAACGAAAGCTTCGGCAATGGTCGCGGGACAATCGGGGGCAAGACGCGAAATCTACGGCGCCGAGAGAGTTGGCACGACATGCCGACGTTCAAAACGCCTACCTGCTTTATAGTATGCTTTCTGCCGACGCCCATCCGACGCTTCACGCGCTTTACCGATATGTGATCACGAACACTGATCAGCGAATTTCCGAGATTGATCTTAGTCCGGCACCTTTGGAATCAGAACAAGCGGAGACAGTTAGTTTGGGTTGCTTTGCTCTGGTGCAAGTTCTTGTCTGTGCGTGCGCGATCCTTGGGGCAGGTGCTGCGGAAAGGGTTAATTCATTGGCGCATGAGTATCTTCATTTGATGGAGGTTCAGGCCAACGCATCGAGCTGATCGGTAATTCAAACCAACACGTCGAGACACCCTTCATAAATTATGGGCATTAGTCAACCGTAGGATAGATGACCGCGGGGCTACCTTTCATTTTTTGGTTCCGAGACTTTGAGCGAGGCCCAATGTTTTTATCCGGCAGATTGGGGTGGCACGGAAGTAGCATTGGATGAGGCGAGGTCGGCATTGATGGGTAGCGGTAGCGCTTCGCTCAGCCATCCTACGCTGGCTGCATCAGTCATGGATGATGTGAGAGCGCGCGACGCAGTGCGGCTTTTGGGTTGCACTCATTTGCTATGCGGTCCTGTTGCATAATTCAGTCCACCGTGCGGCGGATAGGAAGGCAAACCGGCGGGCGGCGTGCGGGAGATGGATTGCCGCGCTTCGCTCGCAATGACGCGGCGGGGCCGCTTTGGGGCGAAAGTTTTTTGCTGCTTTTTTTCAAAAAAGCAGGTTTTTGCGCACGAAATTTTGTACGTCTGGGCGAGGCGTGATGTGTAAGCCGCGCATGAAGGCGGCGCGGGGGGCTTTGATGGGTTGTGATTCGCGCTTTGATCTGACGGTGGTTATGTTTCGCCGTGAGTTTCTGGAATGCTGCGATTGGGGTGGGTTAGTGCAGTTGCAGGACGGCGCCGCCTTCGTAGAGGTAGTAGCCGGTTGTGCCGTCGAACACGAACCGGGCGATGATGTTGGGCGGGCCGTTTGGCAAGGCGCAGCCGATGGTGCCGCTGGTGACGAGGCCGGCGTGGAGTGGCGGCAGGTTGGGCATGGTTGCTTGGGCGATTGCGGCGGTGGTGTTTTGCATCTTTGAATAATCGACGCCGGTGCGGCAGCTTTCATAAAGCGGGTTGATGAAGCGATTGGGGGCGATGGAGATTTTTGTCCCTCTATCGTGTTGGAGTGTGGCGCGGGTGGCGCTGTTGCAGTGCGGGCAGATGACGCGCTTGACGGTCCAGACGCGTTGCCAGGCGGGTTTGGCGGTGGCGATGCCGCAGGAAACGAGGCATGACGCGGCGAACAGCAGGGTTAAACGGGCGATCATTGCGGGGGGCGCTTGCCCAGAGCCGCCACAGGCGTTGTTTCGGCGCATGCAAGGATTGGCGGAGCGCTCTTGGGCGTGGAGCTTGGGGTTGCGTCTGCCAATTTCATTCGGTTTTTCCGTGACTATGACCAAGTCCAAACACTTTTATGATGTTAGTCGATTGTTCCCGGTTCTGCAAACAAGTGCAGGCAGGGTGCGGTGCGGAAGATGGATTGCCGCGCTTTGCTCGCAATGACGGGGTGGCGCCGCTTTGGGGCGAAAGTTTTTTGCTGCTTTTTTTCAAAAAAGCAGGTTTGCGCCGCCTGATTTTTTGTGTCTTTGGGGGGTGGGGCGCGGGTTATAGGCCAGTGGGGGTGCGGGTTTCGGTGGTGGCTTGGTCGGGGGTGATGCCGTTGGTGGCGAGTTGTTTGATGAGGGTGTTGCGCTGGCGCTGCCGATAGCGCCCATACCAGAAGGTCCACAAGGCGAGTGCGCCGAAGGTGCCATAGCTGAGAAACGGGCTAATCAGCAGATAATTGCGGATCGATAGGCGATAAACCAGAGCAACGGCCAGCGCTGCGGACGCGAGAAGTGAAAAACCCCAGACCAACGTTATCTGTCGCATAGTAGCACGGAATCCTGCATGGATATGCAGGGCTGCGAATTCATCGGCTTGCGCTTGCGAGCGGCGGGCCATGGTGGCGCGGGCCAAGGCGAAAATAATTGGCTTGTCGATCACGACGGAACCGAGAAAAACGATGGCGATCAGCGCGGAAACGATGTTTTCACGCAGTTGTAACAACCGCACCGAACCGCCACCGATAAAAGCGAGGAGCGAAAGGATTATGCCGGTAATGACCAGGATCGAAATGGCATCGACACGGCGTTTACGGGCAAATTCAATTATACTCCACAAGATTGGCGGCGATGACGACGCCATCAAGGCACGAACATCGCCGAACGACGTTTTGGTCGCGACATAGATAACGTACGGGAGTAGAAAATTAACCACGATTTCGAGCCATAGCCTTGCATCGCGCAGACGTGCCATGGCGGACGGCTTGGAGGAGTCAGTCATATCGTGCTTCCAGCGAAGATGCTTGGCCGGACCCGGTGACGTTGCCGACCAATGCTTTGATATGGAAAAAGTATCCTGAAACTGGCGAGCCATAACGTTAGGGCGCTGCCGAAAGTCAGGGTCGATGTTGTGGTCACTGAGGGAAAAATAATTGCGATCAAACCCAAAACGACCAAGATACTGCCTGTCATTTAATAATCGTGCTCCGGCAGGTATCGCGCCAAAGGAAAGAAATGCAAACCAACAATGATACCGACGGCTGGAACGATGAGAAACGGGCGGCCAAGAATGTTAAGGACGCCGACGGCGATGAGAATAGCGATGCCCTCCGCTCCGCTGCATCGGGCGACAAGACGAGCAATGCGCCGGGCCTTCGTCGGCGGCACGTCAGGCAAGGTGCCGAGGTTGCGCTTGGCATAAATAATAATCATGCCTGACATCAAAGGCGGAATGATCAGGCTCCAATCTGAAAGGTTAGCATTACTGAGACCAAAGATGGCCCAGACGGCAGCAAAGAAATTCAGCACATAAAATCCCTTCAGCATGAGGCTTCTCGTATTGGTTGGGCGGGTGGTGGGCCAGCAACGGCGGTGCCATCAATGATCGCGCGCAAATAGGCGGTGTGGTGCTGAAGGGCGGCACGGCCAGCGGTGGTGATGCCGATACGCGTGCGAGGCTTTTTGCCATTGAAATCTTTGCTAATGGCGATGTAGCCGGCATGCTCCAGCGTGTTCAGATGGGTGGCCAGATTACCGTCGCTTGCTTGGACAATGGCACGTAGGCGGATGAATTCGAGCATTTCTAGCGCGGGCAAGGCAGCCAAGGCCGCCATAATTTTCAGACGGATAATTTGGTGGATGATCTCATCCGGCGGGCCTGCAAAATCTGCCATGGGTTACGCGCTCCGGAACCAGAGTCCAACCAGCAGTAGGCACGCAGCGTCGACGAGTAGGACAATGATTTTCAGGGGTGGCGGCACGAGCCAAAGGCCTAATGCGGTAAGCAGAGCTAGAGCGACTCCAAGTTGAGTATAACGGCGGCCATATCTCAGGCCGGTGACGGCATAGGCGGCAGCGACAATGAGAATGAACAGGGCGGCGATCGTCGTTGCGCTGTGAATGTCAAAGATATTGACAATGAGATTGACCAGAAGAATCAGGGCGGCGCTAGGGGCAACGGTGAACAGAACGAGCCGGCCCCAGCCAAGTTTGTGCCCAGACTGCCAGCGCATTATCACGCCGGAGAAACAAATCATGATCAGGATCAGCGCCAGCCAAAGTTTATTCGACTGGGACGGGGACAGGGCTGAGGTGCCCGCATAGCCAATGGCCCAGGTAACTCCCCACCCGATAATGTAGGGGGCGGCTTTCCGATAGCCTCGGCGCGTTTGGCTTTCCTGGTTGGCCGTTGCGATGGCGGCGAGAGATTGTTCGGCGTCTTGCGGCGAGATGTCCATGATACGCTCCTTTGGGCGCGACACCATAGGCACAAATGACTTTGTTTGGCAAAGTAATTTTTCGAGCAATAAGTTAGGAGAGAAAATCGACCCTGAGCTTTTCGCGCGGATGTGGAGCAGACCCGTTCTTGGCGGAGCGCCGCCATTTCGATTTGTTCATCGGTGTTTCTCTTTTCCTGAAACGGCATCGATGGGTGGCGTTTTGCTTATTCATCGGTTGCTCACGGGTGGGGTGGGGGTGCGAAAGATGGATTGCCGCGCTTCGCTCGCAATGACGGGGTGGTGGCGTGTTAGGAGCGAGAGTTTTTTGCTGCTTTTTTTCAAAAAAGCAGGTTTGCGCCGCCTGATTTTTTGCACCGTTGGGTGTGTGTGATCTCGGTTATAGGCCGGTGAGGTTGCGG
>JAKBBY010000134.1 GCA_021808315.1 Pseudomonadota bacterium
TTCGGCTGCACCGTGAAAATTTCCTGAAACGACAGGACCTTGAACGGCGCCCCGGCGACCGAGGCTGAAGGTGCCGCCGCCAGCGCCGTGCCGAACGACGCGCTGGCAACAATCAAGGCAGCAAGCGAGAAAAATTTCATGTTCGCTCCTTTTTAGACGGGTGTTAGAGTGGGGAGACGTAGGCCGAGATCACACCAGATTGATTGCATTGAAGCAATAGCAGCGTCGGCCCGGTCTAACCATTGCGGAAACTCACGGTATTTATCATGAACAAGCAGAGGTTCGGGTTTGTTCGGATTATCAGCCTCCGCATACCGCCCGAGCAAAAATTCTTGATACCTGACCGGGTCATACGGCAGCGTCGTGACATTATTCGCGTTATCGGAGAACAGCCCGGAACTCGCCATTTTCAGATGGAACCGCGTCCAGCTTATTTGCACCGCGCCGAAATAATCCAACGCCGCCGCGCGGCTATCGCTAAAGCCCAACGCGTTGAGATCATTGAGAATCCATCGTTCAATGGCGCTCCGTGGCCGCGCCGCCGGAAATTTGCCACCCGCAGGCATGCCGCCACTTTTCTCATAGATCGAAATCGCGGTTGGCAGCGGGTTGCGGATGGTCACGATATAATCGGCCAGATCACCACCAAGCAATGATCTAAAGCTGCCCGCCCAGTTGATGAGCTTATGCATCTTTTTCGGTATAATGATCTTTCCGCTCTGGTCAGGTCGACTTCGCTCGATGAAATAGTTCTTGGACAGGACCAGAAATTCGGCAATCTGCAACATCGACTCTTGTAAATAATAATAAGGCTCGGTGGACTTAGACTCAAACCAATTCTCGCCGATATCCGGGAACCCGTCATGCGCCAGCGCTTCGGAGATACGGCGATGATCAATGCCAATCGACCGAAACAGCTCCTTGGTGAGGTAACTGCCGCCACTGCGAGGATAACCAATGACGAATGCAAATTTTACGCCCGTTAAATAGTCCTGGATGGATTTATGCTCTCCGCTGATGAGACAGAGATATATTTCCAGCAATTCGTCCAGGATACGCTTGCTCAGTGCGGTTTTGAAAAGATCGTCGTCCAAAGTCGGCAGTTCTACCGGTGAGTGCAAAAAGTCGTGTAACTGAAACGCCCAGTCGTAAGATCCGTCACTCCAGCCCGTGAATATGCCGTTCATCTCGGCGAGAATGCCGTTGAACCAGCACGATAAACGCAATTTTATATTTGTTGAGAATTCAATAGGCATTTTGCCACTCGCTTGGCACACGCCGAAAATCATCATTCTGAGACACCAGTTCCAATCCATCATTCCGAACGACATCCACACCGTTCGACACCATTCGTCCCATGTTAATGATTAAGAAACAATCTATTTTCTTTATTTAGCCGATAAATTTGAAATAATAAAATATAAATTGTAAAACAAAACAAATAATTCCGGTGAAATAAAAACTTAATATTATCACTTCAATATTTGGAATTCTAGTTTTAAAAGATTTATATTGATAATAAAATTCTATCGATAAGGCAACAATGCCATTCAGCAATATTACGTTGGTCCAGCGATAATAGCCATTTAATGTTTGACTTATTATTGATACAAATGCTAATATCCAATAAAATGACTTTAAGAACTTAATTTTTTCAATTTTATGCATTTGTTGTCCCATCATTGTTCAGTTAATGCGTAGGTCAAGCCGACAAGTATCACTAATTCATGCCGACTTGTTGTTTTCCTACGAGATTTTTGGTCAGCTGACTGCGGCTGCGTGCGCACACGCGAGCTCTGCTAATGCGGGAGCAACAACCGCAACGATCGCTACGTCAGCTGGGACTGCCGTCCCTCCAGATACAAGATCAATCGCGCCTACTGCTATGACAGCCAAGCCTACACTCGCTACGCATTCCCCGCCAACTAACGCCGGACTTTCGGTAGCACCTACCGGTTTGGCGCCCGCATTTGAACCTCCACCATTTGATGACCCACCAGCTCCGTTTGAGCTATACGGCCACCCCATTTTTTGCACTGACCCACCACTCACGAACTCGATCTCTCCAGATACCAATTCACGCATATTGATTATCCTCTTGTTCTGGTGAACCACGATAAGCCGTCGTGGCGTCGGCATCACCAGACCGGGGACGCCAAAACGCTTCCCGATCTAACAATCTCGTTGTCGCTCCTGTCAACGGGCAAATCACATCCGCCACCTGCCGCTCACGCGCCACATCGAGATGGCTGGCCGCCTCATCCAGCACCAGTCGTTGCGGCGCCCGGTAGAGGGCCCGCGCCAAAACCACGCGCTACGTCCGACTCCTGGAGAGAGCGGAACCCATGTCGCCTACCAGCGAATGATAGCCCCTCGGCATCACCGCTAACTCGGTACGCGTATCCACCAATAATCAAACAACGGATACGCACGCCGCGTAGTGGATAGGTGTAGTCACTCTATTTTTTCCAAATGCCTGACGCATTCTAGAGACTAGAATTCTTGATATACCCAATGATCATTGCACACAGTAGAACGATCAGCACATATAAACTGCTATAGAATTGTCCATAAATGTCTAAAGGAACGAGGAAAAGGCCGAGTATGAATGAAAATATTATGAATTTTTTTCTTTGTTTCGGTTTCAGGCTTAACAAAGATTTCTCAGCCATTTTATCCTCCTGGATACGTTGTAAACCCGAGAATGCCGTAGCCAGACCTTGCAGTCTGGCTCGGTGTCGGCTTTCCCGCTATGCTGCAGCGGCAGCGGCGCGAGTGATGGCGCCCGCAGCGTATCCCGTGTCGTAAGCAGCCGCGGCACAACCTGCTCCAATTATTGCCGCCCCGGCAAAGCTAAGCCCCCCAGATTCTGGGGCCAGCGCCATGCCTGCGCCAAAGGCGACGACGCATGCGCCACCGGCCTGGGCCATCCCAAGAGGGGTTGGGGTTCCTGAACCTGTAAGCCAATCCCAAAAATCACTAGCAACGCTATCGTCGCCCCCAGATACCGAGTTCACCTCATCCACAGTCAATTCACGCATGTTCCAAATCCTCTTGTTGAGATATGTCACGAGGAGCCGTCGTGACCTCGGCATCGCCGGAGCGGGGACGCCAGAACGCCTCCCGATCTAACAATCTCGCTTGCCCGTCTGTCAACAGGCAAATTGCATCCGCCCGCGCAATCGTCTCGGGCCGGTGCGCAATAATAATCCGCGTGATCGCCAAATGCGCGATTGCATCCGCCACCTGTCGTTCCCGCGCCACATCCAAATGGCTGGTCGCTTCATCGAGCACCAGCAGCTTCGGCGCCCGGTAGAGTGCCCGCGCCAAAACGACACGCTGCTTCTGCCCGCCTGACAGCGTGGAACCCATATCCCCCACCAACGAACGATAGCCCATCGGCATCGCCGCAATCTCATCATGGATCCCAGCCAGAACCGCCGCCGCCTCAATCGTTTTTTGCTCCGCATCCGGTGCGAACAGGCTGATATTATCGGCAATCGACCCGGCGAATAGCTGATCATCCTGCATTACCGCCGCCACCATCGCGCGATACGCCTTCAGCCCTAGTCGGCGAATATCCATCCCGCCAAATAATATCTCGCCCTCGGTCGGCTGAAGCAAACCGAGCATTAATTTTGCCAGCGTGGTCTTACCCGCTCCAGACGGACCGATAATCGCCAATGCCTGCCCCGCTGGCACGGTGAGCGAACAATGCCGCAAAATCCACGGCTCACCTGTTGCGTACCGGAAACTCACGTTCCGTAATTCAATAGTCGGCTCTGGCGCGGGGCCGTCGTAAAGGCTTTCCAAATTCTGCTCAGGCGGCGTCAGAACAATATCCGCCAAACGCTCGCCATACAGGCGCAGCATTTTCAAATCGATCCACGCCCCAATCAAGCCATCGGCGCGGCTGGTAAACTGGCTGGCATAGGTTGAGAACGCGATCAGCATTCCCACCGTGAATTTGCCATGGATCACCATCAGCGCCGCGAGCCACACCAAGGCAATTTTCAAGCCGCCTGCCAGCAACCCCTGCACCAAACCAAAAATGATGCTCAGCCGCTGCACCGTGACGCCGCGATTGGCCGTCTCCACCAGCGCATTCGAATAGCGTGCTGTCCGCTCATCCTGGAGATTGAATAATTTTAGGGTCTGCGCACCCCGGATTGATTCCAGCAGCAATGTTTGCTGCTTCGCCGCGAACACAATCCGGTCCTCCGTCGCGCGCTTCAGCGGGTGGAACGCCGCCCAGCGCACCAAAGCGTAGAGCAGAAAAACCCCCACTACGATCAGCGTGAGCTTGATGCTATAAATCGCAATCACGATCAGGGTGGCAAACGCCATCACCCCGTCCAGGATCGCCGAGACCAGATTAGTGGTAATCGCACGCTGGATATTCCCCACCGCCCCGTAGCGCGATACCACATCGCCCACATGACGCTTCTCAAACCAGTCCAGCGGCAGACGGAGCAGATGGCTGAACACATTGGCAGCCCACTGCACCCTCAGCACCGTGCTGATATACACGACCACCCACGAGCGCACCGCCGAGATCAGGCTGGAGAACAAGGCCACCAGCAAGAACCCGATCCCCAGCAGGGTCAGGAGCGATTTATCCGCTGAGACCAACACCTGATCGATTACCCATTGCATGTAGAATGGGCTGACGATCCCGAACACTTCCAAGGCCAGGGCCAGGAGCAAAATACGCGTCAAGGCTCCGCCCAACCCACGAACATTGCCACTTAATGCGCGAAGCGAAATCGATTTTTTGACCTCGGCAACGGTGAAATCCGCCGCCGGAGAAAGCTCCAAGGCAATGCCGGTGAAGGAGCGCGATGCCTCAGCGAATGACAGCGTGTGAATCCCGCGCGCCGGATCATGAATGGTGATGCGCCCGGCCCCTACGCGGCGCAGCACAACAAAATGGTCGAGATCCCAATGCAGCACGCACGGCAGCCGCAACTGCGCAAGATCGTCCATCTCCAACCGCAGCGGTCGGCTGTCGAGCCGCAAATCCCCCGCAATCTCGATCAACCGGCTTAGCGTTGCCCCCTTCAGCGACGTGGAGAAGCGCCGCCGTAGCCCCGGCAAATCAATCTCATACCCATGATAACCAGCTACCATCGCCAGACAGGCCAGGCCGCACTCCGCCGCCTCGGTTTGCAAAATAACCGGCAACGAACGGCCAAACCCGAATTGCAACCCAGCGAATATATCCCCAGCCAGTCTCATTGGGTCGCCCCTCGCGAAGTGCGGGGCATCGGAGCCAGTTCGGACGAGCGGTTAGGCGTTTGGGAATGGTCGGCGCCGAACAGATTGCGCCCAAGCCCGTAAAGCGGCTCAAACACCCATTGGATTAAGCGGCGCCGATCCAACATGATGCTCGCCTTCAAGCCCAGGCCGGATTTCAGGGATTCGGGACGACCATAGACATCGACGCGCTGACGATCGAGCCTCACCATAACCCGATAGAGCGGTTTTTTGGTCTGCTCCTGCGTCAGCCCGGCAACCTGCGTTGGCGTCAACGCGCTGCGCGAAATCGACGTCACAATTCCATGATATTGACCAAATTCTTGATACGGAAACGCCGCATAGCGCAGATTGAGCCGTGATCCGGGGTGAATAAACCCAATCGCCCGGCTCGGCACGAGCAGTTGCGCCCGCAGCACCGATCCGGCCGGCGTGATCGAGATCACCGATTGCCCAGCCTGCACTGCCTGACCGGGATTAACCACCATTGCTGAGACCCGACCGGCCTCCGGCGCCCGCAGAATGATTGAGCGTGCCCCGGCGGTCTTCGCCAACTCCTGACGAATATTGGCAAGCTTTGTCTCGATGCTGTTGACTTGGCTGGCCGCTGTCAACGGCAATTGCAGCAATTGATGCTGAACTTGGCTAATTTGCTGGGTAATCGCGACGCGATCACGCTGCAGACTTTTCAGTTGGGCCCGCGCCGCAAAGACCGTCGATTTCTGCTGCTGCATCTGCAGTGCAGAGATGAATTTTCCAGCGCCAATTGAGTAAAATTTCGCTAAAACCGACTGCGTATCAGCCACATCCTGTTTTTGGATATCAATCTGCCCGCCGATTTCCGCAAGCTGGGTTTTGAGCATGGCCAGCTTGGCACTCAAGCCAGAACGCTGCGTCGCCTCCAATTGTTTCTGTGTCACCAAGTCAGCGCGGAGCAGCGCCTCTTGACCATGAAGCGACTGCGCAATCAACGCGTCAACTAAGCCAACAGTCGGGCTATCGCGATCCGCCGAAATCTCAACCAACCGCTGACCCGCATGAACCTTTTCGCCGTCACGCACAAACGTTTTGGCTATCGTCCCAGCCATGCTTGCACTGACATTGAGCAAGCCCATCGAGGGGACCAGAGATCCCGTCACCGTTTCGCGACGCGTGTAATGTCCGAGCACTAAAAAGCCGACGGCCGCAGCCGCGATTAAGCCGGCAATGCCGGAATAAATCGAATGACTTGGTGGAGCGGCAATCCGGATCGACCCGAGCCATTCACCACGTCGCGCATCTAAGGCTTCAGCGCGAAATAACGCGTCCGGCATTTATTCTCCCAAATATAATTCATTACTAAGAACGAATTTAATTGCAACAGGTGGTTAGTTTCCTGGTCGTTAGAAAATTTGTCAAGAAAATAAATTTCGGAAATTTATCGTTATATCAATGTATTATCATCATGCGACCAGAGACCCAGACATCAACTTTTCGCGATCAGATTTATCTTGTTATTGAGCGCAACGATCTCATTTTTTAATAAATTTATTCGCAAAAACCAATCCCTACAATTCTGGCCAAACCCTGCTATAAGCGCGCGATGTCCGTGCAACATTCATCCTATGACGTGATCATTATCGGCGGTGGTCATGCTGGCACCGAGGCCGCTGCTGTGGCGGCGCGGATGGGGGCGCGCACGCTGCTGATGACCCATGACCGTGCGCAGA
>JAKBBY010000135.1 GCA_021808315.1 Pseudomonadota bacterium
AATCGGTCTCGCACATCCCGCCGACCACGGCCTGCACATCACGCCGATAAGCGAGGGCTGCCGCATAGGTCAGAAACAACAGGTTGCGGCCCGGCACAAAGGTGCTGGGCAGGCCCGATGCAGTGAAGGTGATTTCCATGGCACTGGTCATCGCGGTTGCGCCGAGTGCGGTGAGCGCCGGTTCGATATTCAGCATATGATCCGGGCCGAGCCGGTCGCCGAACGGTGAGGCGGCAGCAATGGCCGTGCGCAGCGGTTCGCGACACTCAATTTCAATGGCGTGGCGCTGCCCATAGAAAAATCCAATTGTTTCAACGCGCTGATACCGGGCTAGCGCGTCCGCTAAGCAGGTGGCGCTGTCCTGGCCGCCGGAAAACAGCACAAGGGCGGCATGGGCTGGGCTTGACGGATCGGGCGCGAGCATCGCCAGACCCTGCCCGGTGTTGGCGCCCGGATCAAGGGCCGGGCTGCTCTTGATAATCCGCGCTGAGGGTGCGATTCCCGCTCGATGATCTTAGATTTCTCTGAAGCCGAGATTACCCGCTATTCGCGCCATATCTTGCTCAAGGAGGTGGGTGGCATCGGGCAGGCCCGGCTTAAGGCAGCCTCGGTGCTCATTATCGGTGCGGGTGGGCTAGGCTCGCCAGCGGCACTCTATCTGGCGGCTGCCGGTATCGGGCGGATCGGGCTGATCGATCACGATCAGGTCGAGCTATCGAATTTGCAGCGTCAGATTGCCCATAGCGAGGCGCGGATCGGTATGGCGAAAACCGCATCAGCGTCGATGGCGATGGAGGCGGTCAATCCGCTGGTGACCATTGAGGCCCACCAAGCCCGGATCGATGCCAACAATGTCGATCAATTGGTGGCCAATTATGATCTGGTGCTGGATGGAACCGATAATTTCGAGACGCGATTTTTGGTCGCGGATGCCTGCGTGCGCGCCCAGCGAACCTTGATCTCGGCGGCGGTGCTACGCTTTGAGGGACAATTATCAACCTTCAAGCCGCATGAAGGGGCGCATTGTCCCTGCTATCGGTGTTTATATCCAGAACCGCCCCCGGCGGGGTTGGTGCCGCGCTGTTCGGAGGCCGGGGTGCTCGGGCCGGTGACCGGGGTGATGGGCGTGCTGCAAGCGACCGAGGCGATGAAGGAAATTCTGGGCATTGGCACCTCGCTCGCCGGAATTTTGCTGTTGTGGGACGCGCTGGATATGCAGTTCCGGCGCATTGTCATTCCCCGTAATCCGGATTGTGCATTGTGTGGTGGAGGGCGACTCGATGATTAACGCCAAAATCAAGTCAAAATCGCTCCAGCGCGCAGTCGGATTGGCCTTGGTCCCGCTGTTTTTGGCCGGTTGGCACGCGCCCCAAGTGGGAATCGGCCCAGGCCCTGCCGTGGGTAAATCAACCGGCTGGCCGGTGCCGCGCTTTGAAAGCTTGGCGACCGACAAAGCCTATGTGCGTGCAGGCCCTGGTTTCCGCTACCCGATTTTATGGGATTACCATTGGCGCGATATGCCCGTTGAGGTGATCGGCGAGTTTAATGTGTGGCGCAAAGTGTTGCTCCCTGATGGCGCGACGGGCTGGATCCACGAGGCGCTGCTTCATGGCACGCGTGGTTTCATCGTGATTGGCGGACGCCATACAGTGCGCGCACAACCCACAGCGGATGGCCAGCCGGTCGCGTATGTGGAGAAGGGCGTGGTGGGGGTGATCCGCCGTTGCGATGCCGGATCCGCTTGGTGCCGGGTGCTGGTCGATCATCGCACCGGCTGGCTGCGGCGGCGCGATTTTTGGGGTGATTTTGCCAATGAAGCGATCAAGTGAAGCCATTAATTGAGCCGTTGCGGTAGTTTTCCACAGAAATCTTCGCTGGGCAGCCCAACTATATATTGAGGATAGCAGCCCTCTGCTATACCGTATTTTGTGTAGAAATGGAGGCTGAGCATGGAATGGTCTGAGGATCTAGTCACCCGGTTGCGGGCATTATGGGCCGAGGGGCTGACCACTGCCGAAATCGGCCGTCGTCTGGGCATATCGAAAAACGCGGTCGTCGGAAAGGCGCATCGCTTGGATTTGCAAGGGCGTCCATCGCCGATTCGCCGCGATGGTACCCAGTCGGGTCCGCGTCGGGCGGCGACCCCACGTCGGGTGCATGGGCCAACATTACCGCCATTGGCCCCGGTCGCGCCGATCACCACGCACCCGGTGGCCGCGCATGAACCCGCCATCGAGTCGCCGGTTGCGGAGGCTGACGATGATCAGACCGTTCAGGACAAGACACCGGCTCCAGTGCGCCGGGTGACCATGGCCCCTGCTTTGGTCTCGCGTGCTGCAGCAACGCCGCGCGTTGCGGCCTGCTGCTGGCCGATTGGTGAGCCGGGGACGGCATCTTTCCGGTTCTGTGATGACGCGGCAATGACCGGCAAACCCTATTGCGCCGCCCATGCAGAGATTGCCTATGTCCGCGTGCGCGATCGCCGGAGCGACGCGGCCTAATCACAAGACTTGCGCTGATCGACCCCGTCTTGCACAGAGGGGGCCGGTTAGGCGGTCAAGTCAGCGCTGCCTGATTGTTGAGATTGATGGGTCAGGTCTGCCGTTGTTCTGGGGGCGCCGCGTCGATGCGCCGATTAGGGGATGAATGGGTGAGAGCATAGGGGCGCGTGATCGGCAATTATCGCGCCACGCGATGGATGCCGATGATGTGAGGCAGGCCTATCGGCGTTGGGCCGGCGTGTATGATGCCGCGTTCGGTGCAGTGTCGCGGCGCGCACGGGCGGCGGCGGTGGCTGCGGTGAATGCCGCGCCGGGCGCGCATGTGCTTGAAGTGGGAGTTGGCACCGGGCTTGCGTTGCCGCTCTATCAGCGCGACAAGCGCATTATTGGCATTGATTTATCAACCGAAATGCTCGAACGCGCCCGGATGCGCGTGCAGCGCGAGCGGCTCGATCACGTCGCCGCCTTGTTGGAGCTTGACGCGCAGGATACCGGCTTTGACACGGGTCAGTTTGACGTCGCGGTGGCGATGTTCGTGGCCTCGGTGGTGCCAGACCCGCGCGCCTTGGCCCGCGAATTACGCCGTGTGGTGCGCCCGGACGGGCTGATTTTGTTCGTTAATCACTTTGCGATCGATCACGGCCTGCGCGGATGGATCGAGCGGCTGATGACGCCCGCCTCGCGGAGTCTGGGCTGGCATCCTGATTTTACCCTTGACCGGCTGTTTCCGCTGGAGGATGCGGGGAATGCGCATCTCGAAACTTCAGTGACAGACATGCCACCATTAGGGATTTTTCAACTTGTTTCGTTGATTAATCGCTGAAAATTGGCTGTTGCCATTAACGTATCGGGCGCGCTTGAAGTGCGGTGATATATGCCATAATACGGTATACGACAGCGGTTGGTGGTGATGGTTGGGTCTGAAACAATGCACGGCGCGGTGAAGTCTTTGTAATCGTGTCTCGGCAATGGATAGAATATCGAACGAAGGAAACTCGGAATTGTCCCGGCAAATGAAGATGCGACCGGCCAAATTGGCCTCGATGATGACGCGGATGGCTTGGGTGGCGCTGGCAGGGTTGGCTCTCGCTTGCATCTCTGGTGCGGCGCTGGTGCACACCGCGCACGCTGCTAGCTTGCCGACCAATTCGGCAGGTTTGCCGGTGCATGCGCCGCAACCTTGGGAATGGTGGCTGCAGCCCTCGGCCAGCCCGGTCGAGAAAAGCATCGATTGGATGATGCAATATGTGTTGTGGATGATGTTCGGCGTGGTCGCGCTGGTGGGTTTGCTGATCGCGTTTATCGTGTTCCGGTTCAACGCGAAGCGAAATCCGGTGGCATCGACGACGACGCATAACACCTTGATCGAAGTGATCTGGACGCTGGCCCCCGCCATCTTGCTGGTCGCAGTGGTGGTGCCGTCATTGAACCTGATTTACCAGCAATCGGATTATAAACATCCTTATATGACGGTGCGGGTAACTGGCCATCAATGGTATTGGGAATACTCCTATAATGGCGTCAAAGGGGTCGATTTCACCTCCTACGCAATCCCGCCCGATAAGTTGAAACCCGGCCAAATCCGGCAATTATCGGTCGATCACCCGCTGGTGGTGCCGGCGGGCAAGAAAATCGTGTTCCAGATCACCAGCGGTGATGTGTTGCACAGCTTCTTCATCCCCTCGCTCGGCGTTCAGCGTTACGCGATCCCTGGGCAAATTTGGCGCCAATGGACAAAAATCGACGCGCCGGGTGTTTATTATGGGGAATGCAACCAGATCTGTGGCATGAACCATGACAACATGCCGATCGAGATTGTGGCGCTGCCCATGAAGCAGTTCCAAGCTTGGCTGGTAAAAGCGAAAGCGGATGCAGCGCAGGGCGATGTGCCCAAGGTGCATCCATATGAAGTTTTAGCCGACAACGCAGTGAAATAACGATTAAATCCGCGGCGCGGGTTTTTTAGGAGAATAATCGATGTCGTCGTCCGTTCTGCCTGGCCATGATGTGCACAGCGCCCATGACCACGGTGCGCACAAGCCGAGTTTCGTGCGCCGTTGGCTGATGAGCACCAACCACAAAGATATCGGCACGCTCTATATCACGTGGTCGATCATCGCCGCCCTCGAAGGCGGGGTGCTCTCGATGATTATGCGCGCGCAATTGATGCATCCGAACAACACGATCATCACCAACGGTCAGACGTGGAATGCGATTGTCACCGCGCATGGCCTGCTGATGATCTTCTTTTTCGTGATGCCGGCCTTGATTGGCGGTTTCGGCAACTGGTTTGTGCCAATGATGATCGGCGCGCCGGACATGGCGTTCCCACGGCTCAATAACATGAGCTTCTGGTTCCTGTTTATGGGCTTTATTTTCGTCAATCTCGGCTTGTTAGTGGGCCATGGATCGGGCGTGGGCTGGACGCTGTATCCGCCTTTGACCGATAGCACCTATCAGCCCGGCCCGGCGGTGGATTTCACCCTGTTCTCGTTGCATTTGGCTGGTATTTCCTCACTCCTCGGCGCGATCAATTTCATTGCAACCATCCTGAACATGCGCGCACCCGGCATGACGATGCATAAAATGCCGCTATTCGTATGGTCGATTTTGGTTACCGCGTTCTTGCTGTTGCTCGCCATTCCGGTGCTGGCCGGTGCGATCACCATGTTGATCATGGACCGCAATTTCGGCACCTCGTTTTTCGAGCCCGGCGGCGGCGGCGATCCGGTCTTGTTCCAGCATCTTTTTTGGTTCTTCGGCCATCCTGAGGTGTACATCATGATTTTGCCGGCGTTCGGCATCATCAGCCATGTGGTCTCGACTTTCTCGAAAAAGCCGATTTTTGGCTATCTCGGTATGGTCTATGCCATGGTGGCGATCGGCTTCGTTGGCTTCGTGGTTTGGGCGCACCATATGTTCGTCTCGGGCATTTCGGTGGATTCCAAAGTCTATTTCGAAGCGGCGACCTTGGTCATTGCGGTGCCGACGGGTGTGAAAGTGTTCTCCTGGCTGGCGACGATGTGGGGCGGCTCGATCGAATTGAAGACGCCAATGCTGTGGGCCATCGGGTTCATCTTTATGTTCGTGGTTGGCGGCGCAACCGGTGTGGTCCTCGCGAATGCCGGGCTCGATACTGAATTGCACAATAGCTACTTCATTATCGCGCATTTCCATTACGTGCTGTCGATGGGGTCAGTCTTTGCGATTTTTGCTGGTTTTTACTACTGGATCGGCAAAATGTATGGTCGCCCTTACCCGGAATTCTGGGCCAAAGTGCATTTCTGGAGCTTCTTCATTGGCGTCAATCTAACCTTCTTCCCGCAGCATTTCTTGGGTCTGGCCGGCATGCCACGCCGTTATCCGGACTACCCGACCGCCTTTGCCGGCTGGAACTATGTGTCCTCGGTTGGGGCGATGATTTCTGGGGCGTCCTCGGTTGTGTTCCTCTACATCCTGTTCCGGATTTTCACCTCCAAGGAAGTGTTGGCGGATAATTATTGGGGTCAGGGTGCGACCACTCTCGAATGGACGGTGCCGTCACCCGCGCCGCACCATACGTTTGAAGACGTGCCTGTGATTCGCTGAGTGAAGAGGTTCATAATGTCGCGTGAGGGCTATGATGAGTGAAGCAGTGCGGCCATCAGCCGTCGATACGGTTGGCGCGCCGTCAGGTGACGCTTTGCTCGATCAAGCCCTGCTCGGCGGCACGGCGCGCGATTGGGTGGCCCTCCTCAAGCCGCGGGTCATGTCCCTCGTGGTGTTCTCCGGCGCCGCCGGCTTGCTGGTCGCGCCCGTGCCACTGAACCCAATTTTGGCGGTGGCGGTGATTATCAGCATCGCCGCAGGCTCGGGCGCGTCCGGTGCGATTAATATGTGGTATGATCGTGATATCGACCTGATCATGCGCCGAACCGCGCGGCGGCCAATCCCCTCAGGTCGAATTTCCCCTGAAGGCGCCTTGACCTTCGGTATCGGTCTAGCACTGCTGAGCGTGCTGATGATGTGGTTTGCCAGTAATCTGCTGGCTGCCGGGATTTTGGCACTTTCGATCCTGTTTTACGTGTTTATTTACACAATCTGGTTGAAGCGCCGCACGCCACAAAATATCGTCATTGGTGGTGCCGCCGGCGCCTTCCCGCCGATCATTGGTTGGGCAGCGGCGACCGGATCAATCTCGGCTTTGCCGCTTTTGATGTTTGCCTTGATCTTTTTCTGGACCCCGCCGCATTTTTGGTCGCTGGCGCTGTTTGCCTCAGAAGATTATCAGCGCGCCGGCGTGCCAATGATGCCTGTGGCCAAAGGTGCGCGGCGGACGCGGTGGGAAATTTTGGTCTATACCGCCGTGCTCCTGCCGATTTCGGTGGCGCCCTGGTATTTG
>JAKBBY010000136.1 GCA_021808315.1 Pseudomonadota bacterium
CGATCTGCGCGGTTTGATTATGGGCGAGTGCAACGAGCCGCTGTTCAGTGAGGGCAACCTGCTCGCGCGCGGTGGCGGCATCGAGCACTGTCTTGCGATAATCCAAGCGGGCAACAACATGCTCAGAAACCAAACTCTGTTCGGCCTGGGCGCGCAGCGCCGCTGCTTCGGCGGTGGCGCGGGCGCTTGCTAAGTCAGCCTCAAGGCCAAGGCGCGTATTATCGAGCGTCGCTGCCGTGGCGGTGAGAGTGGCCCTGGCATCGGCAAGATTCGAGCGCGCTGAAATCAACGCCGATTGCAAATGCGGGTTGATCAAATCAACCAGAATACTGCCCGGCACCACCGCATCGCCGGGCTGCACGCGCACCCGCGCGACCGTGCCGGGCACCGAAGCGGTCACAAACCGCTCAGCGCGTGGTCGCAAAATACCGGGTGCCTGCACGCGAACGCGAAACATCCCCTGATGGACATGCGCGATCACCAGCGAATCCCGCGCAACCGAAGGGCCGGAGGGCAGAATCTCAAACAGCGCAATGACCACGACGAGGCCCAGCGTCGCAATCCCTGTCCCCACAAGCCAGCGCTTACGCTGTTGTCGGCGTTGCACAGCGGCGGGAATTTGAAAATCAGGCATAAAGGCTCCAAACGGGGTGGCATGGCGTGTCCAGGAGCATCAGCAAATCTCGTGCCAGTCAGCGGCCAAGCCAAAAGCCCATAAAATCAGCGGAAATCGCCTGAAATAGGAGATCGCCTGATCCCAACAATGGGATTCTATTCGCGATTTTAGGATTGAATGTCGAATTCGAAAATCGGTTGGTCATGCAGACGAAATTGCTACGAGCACCCGCTGGCCCCGTCGACCTGACTACACCGGTGGCGGGTGTGAAAGCGGTGTTTGCGCCGTTGTCGGCGTGCACGACGGTCGGTGCCTTTGTCGATGGTTATCGTTCGATAAGCAAAAGGTATTGGCTTTAGGCTTCGCGATCTGTGGGGCGGTGCTGGGGGTGGCGCGGGCGGATTGGAGCGGAATGACGCCGATACCGGGTGGGAAAATTTACTCAACGGTCTTTACGTAAGTGACAACAACGAACACGCTGCGGACATGAATGAACGGCCTGCGGCTATGCGATCTGGAGAGACTTATAACCTATTCCGTCTACGAGAAGCGAAAACTTGGAGAGGGCGCGTGATGGAGAACTTCGACGTCATCCAGGCCGACCGTGCTTTTGCGTTTGATGCCGTTGGGGTGTGATTCGGTGCCGCCGAGCATCATCACGCCCGACGCCCTGCGCCTGAAAGTCGAACCCCTGGCCGATTGCGGCCGCTATGACAGGCTCAGGAGCGCCGCCTGATGGAACGGCAGGACACGCTGCGTGGGAGGCGATGACCTCCCACGCACGCTGTTCAAAACGTCATTGGAAACTCGACGGGTCAGGCGTGGTGCGCCGTTTCCTCCATCAGAAACTTGGCGAACAGGTCGGCCGCCGCGGCCGGCGCTTCCAGTGTCGGCAAATGCCCGCAATGGGGCAGTGCGTGAAAATGCGCGTGCGGCAAATGCTGTGCGAGCGTTTTGCCGGCCGCGACCGGCACGAGCGCGTCATCAGCGCCCCACAGGACCAAGGCCGGCATTGCGAGCCCTTGCAGCCGTGTCAGGCTCTCCTGACGGGTGGCCAGCGCGGTTGCCTGGGCTGCGCCTGCCTGTCCGCCAACCCGATGGGCCATCGTTTTGAACGTCGCGGCGGCGTCTTTATTGTCGGGGTGCGCGATCACAGTGCCCAGCATGTCGATCACCGCTTCGGGCTGTGTGCTCAGGCCACCGGCCAGATCGGGGCCGCCTGCCTGGGGTGCGGCTGCGTCGCATCCCATCAGCCATAAAGCGGTCACCCGCTCCGGTGCGGCGATCGCGATCTCGAGGGCCAGATTGCCGGCATAGCTGGTGCCGACCAATGCGAATGTCTTGGGCGCCCGCGCCAGAATATCGGCGACGCTCGCCGCCATCGTGGGCTTGGGCGACAGCATCACATGGGCCTCAATCTGGTCGCCGAGACGTTCGATCACGCCATTATATAGTGTCGCGTCGCATAACAAGGCGGGAATAAATACCACGGTCGTTTTCGGATTGCTCATGTCGTTCTCTCCTTTTTTCAAATTGGAAACAATATTTCAGCCTGACGTAACAAAGTCTCGATCTGCGACGGCGAGGCGCCTGCTTTGCGCAGCGACGTTGCCCCGATCGCGATTGCGAGCATGGCGCCGGCGCGCGCGGCGGCGATCTCTGGTGCGGCGCCCGCGGCGATGATGAGATCGGTCACCAGCTCGGTCACCCGGCCGATATGCGCCTGTGCCAATCCCGCAACCGCGTTGTCGTGCGGGCCGAGTTCACAGACCGTGTTGACGAAAAAACACCCGCGCACCCCGCCCTTCGGGTCGGCGATTTCGGTCAAAATCGCCTGGACCGCGGCTTTGCCCTCGCGTTCACCTCGAGCGATTGTGACGAGGGCGGCGAATAGTTGGTCGGCATATCGTTGTAGTGCTTCGATCAATAAAGCCCGCTTGGACGTGAAACAGGCGTAAAAGCTCGACCGGCTGAGCCCCATTGCGGCTGTTAAATCGTCGAGGGTGGCGGCCTCGTATCCGCGTAGCCAGAAAACCTCCAATGCCGCGTGCAGCGCCTGCTGCGGCACAAACCCACGAGGGCGGCCGGCGACGATGTTTCTGGCGGGCGCGGTGGACATGATATGTATTATGGACTAAACGATCCATAATTCAACCCAGGAGAAAATTTTGCATGGATGAGCAAGCCCGTTTTGAGATGTTCGCGTTTTGGCGTACGTCGGCGACCTATCGTGTTCGTGTCGCGCTCAACCTGAAAGGGCTGAAGGCCGATGAGCGGTTTGTGAATATGGAAGCTGGCGAGCATCACAGCGAAAACTTTCTGAAGATCAACCCGATGGGCGCGATCCCCGCATTGATCGACCGTCAGGCGGGTAGCACGTCGCCACCGATCACGCAGTCGCTCGCGATCCTTGAATTTCTCGATGAGACACATCCGGCCTCGCCAATTCTGCCCGCCGGCATTTACGGCCGCGCGCGGGTGCGATCACTCGCCTCGATGCTTGTCGCGGATACTCATCCGTTGATCACGCCGCGGGTGGTCACGTATCTGACCGATGAGGCTGGGATGGACGCCGGCGCGATCCGCGCCTGGCGCGTCAACTGGTTTACAAAGGGTCTTCTGGCGTTTGAGCAGCGGCTGGCGACAGAGGCCGAGACCGGAACATTTTGTCACGGCGAGCAGATAACGATGGCAGATATTTGCCTGGCGAGTATCAAGATCGTGTTGCCGATCTTCAAGATCGACGTCGTGGGTACTCCCATCATCAACCGGATTTTCGCGGCCTGTGAACAGCACGACGCTTTTATCAACGCAGCGCCAAGCCGTCAGTTCGGCGCGCCGGTCTGATATCGGAGCCTGACCGTTTGGCGTTGACGCGCATCGCGTGGCAAAAAGAAGCACTCTGGTCTACGTTATCAAGGATTGAACGGCAGGGATCACGGCGGCGACCTTCATCGCTGCTTGGGTTTCCAGCCCACCGGCCAAATGGGTGGCGTGTGACGCAAGCAGTCCGGAATGATCCTCCCGAACGACCGCGGTCAGCGGGGGCAGGATTACGAATGTCCGAATAACGCGCCGCATAACAAATACCCTCCTCAACCCGGGGCGATGTTGGCCGGACAGGCGCGGTCCGATGCCGATCTTTCCGACATCGCCGGTCCAGCCGAGGCCATCGCCTGGGGGCAGTTGATGCAGGATAATGACGGCGCCACTGTCATGGCCGCCTGCCGCAAACCCAAGCAGCAAGACGCCGACGGGCGGCATTATTGCTTCATGCCTGTCTGGACGGACACGATATCATCCGCTGTGCCCTTCGCCTCTGCCCAATAGCCGTCTGGTCCGGCCAGATTAACAAGGCAATCGGATCGATAACGTCTGTCACCCTTGATCACGATTGTTTTCATCACGCGTGATTCAATATCTGCTTTAATGAGATGGATGATGGCGAACGCACAAAGTGAGAATTTGCGATCCCGGGTGTTAGAGCCTTTGGCGAAAGCGATGTCGGTCCAGCTAGTTGCAGCATGCTTTGCGGTCGGGATGTCGAGCGCGATCAGATGGATCGCGCGGGCAAAGATTAGCGAGCAACCGCCGCGCCCGCAGGGCGATAAATTAAAGACAGGAGCGTCATATGGATAACGATCCGCGATTTGAACTTTTCGCGTTCTGGCGCACATCGGCCACGTATCGGGTGCGGGTCGCGCTGAACCTGAAGGGATTGCCGGTGGGCCCTCATGGACGGGCGCGGGTGCGATCGATCACGTCATGGCGGCTGATACGCATCCGTTGATTACGCCGCGGGTAAAGAAATATCTGACCGGGGCCGGAGGTTTCGATGATGCGGCGTGGCGGGCCTGGCAGGTGCATTGGTTTACGATTGGGCTGCAGGCAGTCGAGGCGCGGCTGGCGCGCGAGGCGGAAGCCGGGATATTCTGCCATGGTGACGTGGTGAGTATTGCCGACATCTGCCTTGCGAGCATCTTGGCGGTGATGCGGATATTCAAGATCGCGGTTGCGGCGATCCCGACGATTGAGCGGATCATGCACGCTTGCGAGCGGCAGACTGTCAAATCGCGTCCAAACGCGACCCCCTTTTCGCGTCCAATTTCGACCCCTTTGGGCGTTAGATTCAGCGTTAGCTGCGGGGGGCTTATCCACGTAGTGCATAGGGGGGACCCGCGCGCTGCGGAGTGCCCGACGAGAGGCTAACGCAGCGGCGCGCGGGGGGTTCCTGCGCACCCACGTGGATAAGCCGGGTGGGGGTCTGGGGGAGGGTTTTGGTGATCAGCTTCGGTTTTTGAAGCGCCAGCTTTCGTTGCCGGTCTCGATGATATCGCAATGGTGGGTCAGGCGATCCAACATGGCGGTTGTCATTTTGGCGTCGCCAAAGATTTTCGGCCATTCGGCAAAGGCGAGATTGGTTGTGATAAGCAGCGAGGTGTTTTCGTAGAGTTTGCTGATCAGGTGGAACAGCAGTTGCCCGGCGGTCTGGCTGAACGGCATATAGCCAAGTTCATCGATGACGATCAGATCGTGGCGGAGAAGCTTTTCGACCAGATACCCGCTCCGACCGGCGGCCTTCTCCTGCTCGAGCTGATTGACCAGATCAATAAGGTTGTAGAACCGGCCTCGCGCTCTGGCCCTGATGACCGTGGCTGCGATTGCGATGCAGAGATGGGTCTTTCCGGTGCCGGTTCCGCCGACAAAAATTGCGTTGCGCCTTGCATCGAGGAAGCTGCCGGTAGCCAATTCACGCACGTGCCCCTCATCGACCGGCGTGCCCTTGAAGGTAAAGCTGTCGAAGTCCTTGAGCCCGGGGAATTTCGCGCTACTGATCCGGTAGCTGACCGATCGTGCCTGGCGGAAGACCCGTTCAGCGCGGATCAGGCTGGCGATCAGATCGTAGAACTCGTCGCGTCGTGACACACCTTTGCCGGCGATCTCGTCAAAGCTCGCGCGCATGCCGTGCAGCTTGAGCTCAGCCATCGCCTGGAGAATATCATGGCGTTCCATCAGGCGGCACGCCTGAGGCTGTCATAGCGCGCACAATCGGCCTTCGGTTCGACCTTCAGGCGCAGCCCGTCCGGAATGGTCATACTCGGCGGTGTGAGGGGCTGAAGCTGGCGAGCCAAAACGGCAAGGATCACGTCACTGTTGGCAACGCCTGCTTCAAGCGCCTCTGCGCAGGCCGCCTCGACCGCGACAAGACCGTGATCCAACACTGCGCTGAGGATCTTGACGAATTGTCGATCAGCATCGACGTGAGGTCTGAGCTTTGCCCGAGCGGCTGCAAGGCCCGGTGGCAGATCCCAATCCTTGAACGGCGCACCATTCCTCAAGGCGCCAGGCTTCCTCACCAGGATGGGCAGATAATGCCAAGGGTCGTAGATCACCTTACTACGCCTGAAGTCGCGCGGATGCTCGGCAACGATGCCCTCATCCAGGAGCACGACGATGCGCTCGGCATGAGAGCGGACCTGCACCATCCGCCCAGCGGCACGCGCATCAACACTGTAGCGATTATGATCCGCCATAATCAGGCAGGTCGTACTGGCGCGAACCACCTTCTCGGCAAAACCGTCATAGGGGCCGCGCGATACCACCAAGCTGGCCTGCTCGGCCTGGAACACCTCCCAGATTGTGCGGCCCTTGAATTCAGGGGGTTCCATCCGCTTCGCATAGGCGATGCATTCATCAATCAGCCAGTCATTGAGCTCGGCGAGGCTGCTGACCCGCGGCTTCGGCAAGAACAACTGATCCCGCAGATTGCCGACTTGATCTCGACCTGATCTTTCGTGTCCTGACCCGCGCTGCCACGGCCTGCTGGGCCAGGATACGCTCAGCCAAGATCCGCTTGGTCACGATCCAGCCGGTCAGAAGCCGCTTGGCCGAGATCCAGTCGGTCACGGACCGCTTGGCCAGGAATCAATCTCTGGCAAGCCGACGCACAGCGAGGGGTCTGCGCCATCCGGCGCAAATTCGCGCCGTGATAATCAGGGGGCTACGCCGTCAGACGCGTCGCAGGCGTCAACTACGCGTCCTGACAACGAACCGTCAGCGATTTAGGCACACCAACCTGGCTGGCATGCGGATGCCTCGCTGTCAGCCAGGTCAGCCCATCCGGGAGATTAGCCTGCATGGCGAAAGAGTCGCGTGCAGGCTAATTGCCGGTTCTGATGGCCGGTGGACGATATTGGCTGATATTGGCCTGATATTGGCTGACGTTATTTGGCATCGGTTGCTATCGCCGAATATCGCCCATT
>JAKBBY010000137.1 GCA_021808315.1 Pseudomonadota bacterium
TGGTCGCCGCAATATTTGCATTACACCACGCCGGATTGCCGAGGCGCGAAGGTGACGCCGAAAGGAGCAGGAGCATAAATCGGGTTTTTGCGCGGCTCCGACGATTATTGGCGATGGTGCCGGTAGGGGCGCTGTTGGCGGGGCTGTCTGGATTTTGGGTGGCAATGCCGCAGGCTGACGCGGCGGCGCGGGTGTGTGGCACGGTGATTGTGCCGACGGCTTTGGGCACCGGGACTCCGCCGGGGTCGGTGACCTCGCTCAATCCGATGTTTGCCGCTTCGGGCGATGATGATGAGGCCATTGGGCTGCTCTATTATGGGTTGATTTGGGTTAACCGGGCGCACAAAATCGACTGGTCGCGGAGCATGGCCACGGGCATTACGGTTTCGCCCGATGACACGGTGTTTACCGTGACGATGAAGCCGTGGGTTTGGTCGGACGGGGTTCCGGTGACCAGTTCGGACGTCAAATATATGTTTGATCTGATCAAGAAGATGGGGCCGACCTATCGGGGCTATGGCGATGGCGGAATTCCCACGCTGGTCAAGCATTTTACGTTGCTGGGGCCGGAAAAATTTCAGGTGACGATGGTGCATCCGGTTAATCCGACATGGTTCGAGCTGACCGGGTTATCGACATTGGAGCCGCTGCCCGCACATGTTTGGGGGCGGTATAGTATTAATCAGATGTGGCGGCGGCAATCTGATCCCGCTTTTTTCAAAGTGGTGGATGGGCCTTATCAGATCGAGAGCTATGCGATGGGGCGGCATATGATTTTTGTGCCAAACCCGACCTATCTGGGGCATAAATCGCGGATCAAGCGGTTCGTTGTGAAGTTTTTGCATTCGGCTGGCTCGGAAATTGAGGGGCTGCGCACCGGCACGTTGGACATGAGTAATTTGCCGTTCTCGCTATGGCCGGAGCAATATCGGTTGAGCGGGGTGCGGCGGATCAAGATGGCGCCCTCATTTCGCACCGGGTTTGTGCTCCTGAATTTCCGCAATCCAAAAGTGGCGTTTTTCCGCGATGTGCGGGTGCGTCAAGCGTTGGCCGATGCAATCGATCAGGCGGAGATCAGTAAATTACTGGAGCACGGGCTGGCCCCGACGCAGTATGGCCCGGTGCCGACTGTCCCGCCGACATTTCTCTCGCCCTCGGCGCGGGCGGGGCAGTATCCGGTGGGGTTTGATCCGGCGAAGGCGCGGGCGCTGTTGCGCGCGGCGGGTTGGCTGCGCGGGCCGGATGGAATTCGGGTCAAGGACGGAAAACGGCTCTCCTTTGTGTTGAAGCTGCCTGGCGGTGCTGCGACATCGATGCTGGAAACCGAGTTCATTCAGCAAGAGTGGCGGGCGATTGGTGTGGAGATGAAAATCCGGGTGGTGACGCTCAATCAAGCGATTGCCATGCTCGGCAATCCGGATGAATGGGAAGCGACGCGCCTGAGCATTGGCGAGGGTAATTTCCCGAGTGGCGGGCCGTATTTCCGCACCAATGCACCGATCAATGTTGAAGGCTACAGCAACAAGAAAATGGATCGTCTGCTCGACAACGTCGATACCACGCCGGGCCTGAAGGCACTCTACGCCTATGAGGATTATGCCGAAGAGCAGCAACCCGAGATTTTTCAGGGTGTTACTGGATCGATTGTGTTGGCGCGGAAAGGCATTCGGGGTGTGAACATGTTTTTGAGTCCGATGGGAACTTGGTCGCCACAATATCTGTATTTCACCCGGCCTGATTGCCGGGCTGCGAAGGTGAGGCCGTTGCCGGCTGCGGTCATGGCGGGACAAGGAGCGAAAAAATGATCAGGATGATCACCAAGCGATTACTGACCTCGATTTTGACGCTGATTATTCTGGTCAGCGTGGTGTTCGCGATGACCCATGCGACGCCGGGAGGGCCGGCCTTTTCGATTTTGGGCCAGAAAGCAACGCCGGCGGCGGTGAAGGCGCTGAATGCGCGGCTGGGGCTGAATGTGCCCTGGTGGGACCAGTATTTCATCTGGTGGTGGCATTTGTTGCAGGGGCGGTTGGGTTTTTCCTATTTGCTCAACCGGCCGGTGACCGAGCTGATTGCGGAATATTTGGGCAATACATTACTGCTCTATATCGGCGCGATTATGCTCTCGGTGCTGTTATCGATTGGCATCGGGCTGGTGCAGGGTGTGACCTGGGGGCGCTGGCCGGCGCGGTTGATCGGGGCGTTTCAGTTGGCGGCCTATGCGCTGCCGACATTTTTTGTGGGCACCATGTTCATTTTGTATTTCGGCGTGGAATGGCAGATTTTGCCGACCGGCGGGATTACCGATTTGCGGATCGCGCATCCGGGGGCGCTGGATTATGCGCGGCATTTGATTTTGCCGATTTTGACGGTGGGCTTGCTCGGTGTGTCCGGGTTGTCGCGCTATTTCGGTGCCTCGGTGCATGAGGAGTTGAACAAGGATTATGTGCGCACCGCCTTGGCCAAGGGGCTGACATTCCGGGCGGTGCTGTTTGGCCATGTGCTGCGCAATGCGCTGCGGCCCTTGGTGACGATTTTGGGGTTATCGTTTCCGGGGATTTTTGTCGGCTCGGTGCTGGTGGAATCGGTGTTTAACTATCCGGGGCTTGGCTATTTATTGTGGCGCTCGGCATTGTCGCAGGATTATCCGGTGGTTTCGGGGATCGTGCTGTTGCTCGGGGTGATCACCGTGGTTGGCAATTTGCTGGCTGATTTGGTGAATGGTTTGCTTGATCCACGCGAAATTTACGATTGAGGAGGGCGCGATGAGTCTCTCATTGGCGGAAAATATGGCGGCTCCGGGGGGCGCATTGCGCCGGGGGGCGACGGCGCGGCTGCTCGGTTGGATGGGCGATCGGACCATGTTGGTCAGCGGTTTGGTGCTGATGGCGCTGATTTTGCTGTTTTGCTTTCTGGGCGGGCTGGTTTACCCGGCGAGCCCAGTTGCGATTCATGGGCATCATGCGTTTCAGCCGCCGAGCGGGGCGTTTCCGCTGGGCACGGATCAGATCGGGCGCGATGAACTGGCGCGGCTGATCCAAGGCGGGTTTACCACCATGGTGGTGGCGATCCCGGCGGCGCTGCTCACCTTTGCCATCGGGCTGATTTATGGGTTGGCGTCCGCGTTGCTGCCGGCCTGGGTGGATAAGGTGTTGATGCGGGTGCTCGATGCGTTTTTGGCGCTGCCCGGTTTGGTGGTGTTGATTTTTTTCGCGTCGCTGTTGGCGCCGAGCAATACCGAGCTGATTTTGCTGCTCGGGCTGACCTCATGGCCGGGGCTGGCGCGGCTGGTGCGCAATGAGGCGATTTCGCAGCGTGGGCGGGATTTTGTGCTGGCGACCCGGCAATTTGGTGGCGGTACTTGGTATGTGGCGCGGGTGCATTTGTTGCGGGTGATGGCGCCGATTCTGGTGGTGAATTTCACCTTTTTGCTCGGCGATTCGGTGTTGGCGCTATCGGGTTTGAGCTTTCTGGGGCTGGGCGTGAAGCCGCCGATGACCAGTTGGGGTGGGTTGTTGCAAACCGGGCTGAATTTGATCGCGCTCAATCCGTGGTGGATGATATTTCCATCGGCGATCATGATTTTTGCGTCGATTGTGGCGACGAATTTGATTGGCCAGGGCATCCTGGCGCGTTTGGGCGAGGGGCGCTGAGATGAGTGCGGTATTGACGCTGGATCAATTCTCGGTGGCGCTCAAGCGCGGGCGCGGCAAGAATGTGCCGATTTTGGATGATATTAATCTCACCGTCGCGGCGGGGGAGATGACGGCTTTGGTGGGCGAAAGCGGCTCGGGCAAGACGATTGCCTCGTTGGGGGTGATCCGGCTGCTGCCGCGTGGGGCGAGTACGTCGGGCCGGGTGATGCTGGGCGCGCAGGATTTGACCACATTGTCGGATGCCGCGATGCGCAAGGTGCGCGGGCGCGATATCGGCATGGTGTTTCAAAATCCGCTTTCGGCGCTGAACCCGTCGACGCGGGTGGGGGCGCAGATTACCGAGGTTTATCGGCTGCATACCGGCGAGAGCGACCGGGCGGCGCGGGCGCGGGCGTTGGAATTGTTCGGCGAGGTGGGGATTCCCAACCCGGCGGATCGGCTTGATGATTATCCGCATCAATTTTCCGGCGGGATGCGCCAGCGGGTGATGATTGCGATGGCGCTGGCCTGTTCGCCCAAATTACTGATTGCCGATGAGCCGACGACCGGGTTGGATTTGCTAGTGGCGCGGCAAATCATGGCGTTGCTGACCCGGCTGCGGCGGGAGCGGCAGATGGGCGTTTTGTTCATCACCCATGATTTATCGGTGGTGGAGGAGCATGCCGATCAGGTGCATGTGCTGTATGCCGGGCGATCCGTGGAGTGGGGCAGCGCGCGGTCGTTTTTTGAGCAGCCCCGTCACCCCTATAGTCAGGCCTTGTTAGGCGCGGTGCCACGGCTGGGGCAGGCGCGGCTGGTTTCGATCCCGGGGAATTTGCCTGATCCGGAAACCCGCCCGCCCGGCTGCCGGTTCGCGCCGCGCTGCGCCTATCGCGAGGATGCGTGCGATGAGGCTTATCCGGCGGCGGACAGCATGGGCGGCACAATGTTTGCGTGCCGCCGGGGCAGGACGATCACGCCGGAAGCGTTGGGCGTGAGCGAGCAAGCCGTGGCGCATGCGCACAATACCGGCGCGGTGGTGTTGCAGGCCGATGCGGTGGGCGTTGATTATGCGCGCAGTGCGACGAGCTTTGTGCGCGGCTTGTTTGGCGGGCGCGATCGGCTGCGGGCGCTGAGCGATATTTCGTTTTCGCTCCGGCGCGGCCAGTGTTTGGGGGTGGTGGGCGAAAGCGGATCGGGAAAATCGACGCTGGGGCGCGCTGTGTTGCAAATGATCCCGTATCATGGGCGGGTGATTTTGGATGGGCATGATTTCTCGGTGATGCGCGGGCGCGAGCGGCGCGCGGCGCGGCGCGGTGTGCAGGTGGTGTTTCAAGACCCGCGGGAATCGCTCAATCCGCGCATGCGCATTGGCGAGATCGTGGCCGAGCCGCTGAAATTGGCCGGCATGGTGGGCGCGCGGGCGCGGCGGGATGCGGCGGCGGCGCTGCTGGACCGGGTTGGGTTGAATGAACGGATGATGTCGCAATTTCCGATTGCAGTGTCCGGCGGGCAGGCGCAGCGTATTGCGATTGCGCGGGCGCTGGCGACCAAGCCGGCGATTATCGTGCTTGATGAGCCGACATCGAGTTTGGATGTCTCGACGCAAGCGATGTTGTTGAATTTGTTGAAGGATTTGGCTGAGAGTGATGGGTTGAGCTATATTTTGATCAGTCATGACATCGCGGCGGTCAGTTATATGGCCGATACGATTGCGGTGTTGCGGGGCGGGCAATTGATGGAAATGGGCGATGCGGCATCGGTGCTCGGCGCGCCGCAAAGTTCCTATACCAAAGAGCTGGTCGCGGCCTCGCCGCATTTTCGCGCTATCCATCAGGCGGGGGCGGTGAGCGGGGCTGTTGCGGTCGCGGATAAGACGGGGTTTTAGCGTGGCCGCGCCCGGCTCGGCGGTGGATTTCCGCGCCGCGTATTTGGCGCATCTAGCCGGCGAGCGGCGGGCGGCGGCGCTGACGGTTGCAACCTATGGGCGCGATATTGCCGAGTTTTTGGGGTTTTTGAGCCGACATTTTGGCGCGGAACCGGATGGCGCGGCGCTGGCGGCGGTTAGTCTGGGCGATTTGCGGGCCTATTTGGCGGACCGGGCGCAGGCTGGGATTGATGGGGCGACGCGGGCGAAGAAATTGGCCGCGATCCGTGGGTTTTTTCGGTTTTTGGAGCGGCGCTACGCGATTGCCAATCCGGCGCCGCGCCTGATTGGCACGCCGCGCGCCAAGCGGCCTTTGGCGCGGGCGCTGGAGGAGGGGCAAGCGCGCAATGTGGTGGCGGCGATTGGCGATGGCGCGATGGCGGCGCGGGATACGGCGCTGATGGCGTTATTGTACGGCGCGGGTTTGCGGATCAGCGAGGCTTTGGCGCTCGATTGGCGCGATTGGCCGGGGGCGGCAGCGCCGCTCTTGGTGCGCGGTAAAGGCGGCAAGCAACGGCTCGTGCCGGTTTTGGCCGCGGTGCGCGATGCGGTTGAGGCGTGGCGGCGGGAGATTGGCGGTGCCCCGGATCAGCCGATATTTCCGGGCCTGCGGAGCAAAAGGCTCAATCCGGGCGTGGTGCAGCGCTTGCTGCGCAATTTCCGGCGGGCGCAGGGTTTGCCCGAGCACACCACGCCGCATGCGCTGCGCCACTCTTTTGCGACGCATTTGCTGCGGGCCGGGGCGGATTTACGCGCGATCCAGGAATTGCTGGGCCATGCCAGCCTCTCGACCACCCAGCGTTACACCGCGCTCGATGAGGCGGCGTTGCTCAAGGTTTGGCGCGCGGCGCATCCGCGCGCGTGACCGGGTTATTGGTTCGGCGCGGCGGGACGTGATGGGGTGGAAAGAGCGGGGGCGTTGAGCGGTTGGGCGGCGATGCCGCTCATGCCGGGGTTGCCGGGTGGGGTGGCTGCGGGCAGGGCCGCGCCATAGGCCAGCCAGTCGGGCAGGCTGCGCTGGACCTGGTATTGGAATTGAACATTCATGTCATTCATCATGTGCTCGGTCATTTGGTAGAGCGCCGCGCGGATCCGCGCTTGGCTGGCACCGACGCTGGGGGCCGGTTCGCTCCGCGAGACCGAGGCTTCGGCATAGCCGACTTGCTGGCCGTTGCTGGTGCGGATCAGAAGTTCGACGTCGAGGGTGCCGGTGAGTTGACCGCCGATTTGATCGAGCGATGCGCGCTTGATGATGAAGGTGGCGGCACCGGGCGCGCCATCCGCGACCAAGCGTTGCTGCGCCATGGTGGT
>JAKBBY010000138.1 GCA_021808315.1 Pseudomonadota bacterium
CGCCGCGCGCCAACGCAATAAACCATAGCGCATCGCCAAGCTGCCACGCGGGTATGATGTAATGGTAGCCTGTCAGCTTCCCAAGCTGAATGCGCGGGTTCGATTCCCGCTACCCGCTCCAGTTCACCGATGATCCTGCGCGCCGTGCGGCGCGGGGGCGATGCGGCAGGAAGGTGGGATGGGCGCGGTATAGCGCGTCCAATATTGGGTTTCGCCCAGCACCGGCAGGAGCAAATAGCCGTGCAAGGCCAGCCGCCCATGTGGTGTTAATCGCAGCGTCGCTTGATAGACATGGCCGCTGCGCGGATCGATAATATGCCCGCGCCATACGCCTGGGGTGTGCGATGGCACGGCGGGTTGCAGCAGCGGAAAATCGCACTGGCTGTCGCCCATATAGTCGCGCGGCATCCGCGTGCCCCGATTGAGCTTGATGCCGACGAGCCGGCCGCACAGCGCGTCGGTGGGCAACGCCTGACCGGATTGGGGTGATCCCGGCTGCGCACGGCAGGCGGTGATTTGCACAACAGCGCCGCCCTGCGCAGTGAGCCAGTTTCCCACCGGCCCCCACGCAGGCGCGCGGGTGTTGGCGCCATAAGCGGGCGCGAAACTGGCAAGAGTGACGCTGATGATGATCAGCGCCCGCGCGAAAATTCGATGATTGATCATGGCAGTCATGTTGGATCGTTATGTTGGCGCGCAGCGTGTGACGATTAGCGCACGCGCACGCACGGCTCGCATACGCAAATGGGCGGACTGACGGGCCATTCCGCACGCGTCGATACAAACTCGCCCCGTCATCGGCAAGCCAGACGAGCACGATTATCCGCGCCTGTAACTTGTTCGATACAACGAACGCAACATATAATCCGGATAGGATCACCGGATCGGGCGGTTTGTGTTCACCCCCGCCAGCAGGATGAGGTTGTTCACATGCGTCTTCGATGGATCGGCTCGGCTGCGGTTTTGGCCTGCCTTGTCAGCGCTCCTTTGGCCCACGCCCAAAGCCTTGGGGCGGGTATTTGGACCTTGCAGGATGAAAACGCCTCGATCAGCTCGCAGAACCCGACTGACCGGGATTATGTCAACGGGTTCCGGCTGAACTGGACCTCGCCGCGCGGTGATGTGCCGGGCGTGCTCGCCGGGTTGGGTCATGCGGTGTGGGGCGATGGCAGCCAGCGCATCAGCCTGGGCATCACCCAGAAAATTTACACACCGACCGATACTACCGTGACCAATCCGCCGCTCGGTGATGAGCCTTATGCCGGTTATCTGGCTGCGACACTCGGGCTGATCCAGGACAGTGCCAATACGCGCTCCGTGCTGGCAGTGAGTGCCGGGGTGATCGGGCGCGATGCGGGTGCGGAAATTGTGCAAAACGGGTTTCACAGCATCATTGGCCAGCACGGCACGCATGGCTGGGCCTATCAATTGCCGAGTGAGCCCGCGTTCGATTTGCTCGCATCGCGCACGTGGCGGGTGCCGGTGGGCCATATCGGTGGTTTGTCGGTGGATGCGCTGCCGCAATTGGCGGCGATGGTTGGCACCACCGAAATTTATGCGCAACCTGCCTTCACGCTGCGCATTGGCCAGGGGCTTGGCTCGGATTACGGCGCGCCGCTGCTGCGCCCTGGCCCGTCCGGCTCCACGGCCTATCGGGCGACGCGGCCTATCGCGTGGTATGTGTTTGCCGGGGTCGTGGGCAAGCTCGTTGGCCATGATGAATTTTTGCAAGGGGCTGATTTCCAGACCAGCCGCAGCGTGCGCCCCTATCGGGCGGTCGGGCAGATCGATGTGGGGGCGGCGGTGCTTTGGCGCGGGCTGCGTTTCAGCTATACCCAAGTTTTCCAGACGCGGCGCTATTATGGCGAGGTGGGGGCGATCCATGAATATGGCTCGTTCGCGATTTCCGGGCGATTCTAGAGCGTGACGTCACTCTATTTTCCGCTTCCCCACCAGGGCTTGAATTGGATATGCTGGACCCGGAGGTTGAGGGTGCGATGAGCGACAATGATCGGCGAACCGGAACAGGGACGGGCACGGGGGTGGCAACCCGTGAGCGGGCCAAAACGCGCAAGCCCGCGCTCTATAAGGTTTTGATGCTGAACGATGATTACACGCCGATGGAATTCGTCGTGCATGTGCTGGAGCGGTTTTTCAGCAAAAATCGTGAGGAAGCGACGCGGATCATGCTGCATGTGCATCGCCGTGGCGTCGGCGTTTGTGGCGTGTTCACCTATGAGGTTGCCGAAACCAAGGTCACCCAGGTGATGGACCTCGCCCGGCAAAGCCAGCATCCGCTGCAATGCACGATTGAGAAAGAATAATGCGCGGCCCCGGGCGCTGGGCGGTCTCTTGAGCATTTTTGTCTGGACAAGCGCGCGAATCGGCACAAGGATGCGGCTATGACAGGTTTTTTGCATCGGTGCCCCGCTTTTTTTCCCAATTCGCTCATCATTGCGAAACTTTTGCCCGATATCATCTATCCTGCACGACGCTTGAGCGGCCCTTTTGCCGCAGCGGGCTTGACCGGAGCGGCGTGGGCCGCTCGCCGGAAGCCCGAATAAGGATCAATGCCATGCTGTCTCGGAATCTTGAACAAACCCTGCATCGCTCGCTGGCTTTCGCCGCCGAGCGTCGGCACGAATATGCCACGCTGGAGCATTTGCTGCTCGGCCTGATTGACGATGCGGACGCCACCACAGTGCTGCGCGCGTGCGGGGTTGATATTGAACGGCTGCGCCGCGAAACCACCGAGTTTCTGGACAAGGATTTGGCCGGCCTCGCGATTGACCGGGCGGGCGATCCGAAACCCACCGCCGGGTTCCAGCGCGTGGTGCAGCGCGCCGCGATCCATGTGCAATCCTCCGGGCGCGATGAGGTGACGGGGGCGAATGTGCTGGTGGCGCTGTTCTCCGAGCGCGAGAGCCATGCGGTGTTTTTCCTGCAAGCGCAGGACATGACCCGGCTGGATGCGGTGAATTTCATCAGCCACGGCATCGCTAAATCGCCGGGCCGGTCCGTTCCGCGCACGCCGCAAGGCCAATCGGAAAGCGAGAGCGGCGAGGCGGAGGCCAAGCCCAAGCGCGGGGCCGATGCGCTCGCGAATTATTGCGTGAATTTGAACAAAAAAGCGCAGTCCGGCAAAATCGATCCGCTGATTGGCCGCGAGTCTGAAATCGAACGCACGATCCAAATTCTCTGCCGTCGGAGCAAGAATAATCCGCTGTTTGTGGGTGATCCGGGCGTGGGTAAAACCGCGATTGCCGAGGGGCTGGCGAAGCGCATCGTGGATGGTGAAGTGCCGGAGGTGCTGGCCAAAGCCACGATTTATGCGCTGGATATGGGCGCGCTGCTCGCCGGCACCCGCTATCGCGGTGATTTCGAGGAGCGGTTGAAAGCCGTGGTGACCGAGCTGGAAGCGCTGCCCGGTGCGGTGCTGTTCATCGATGAAATCCACACCGTCATTGGTGCGGGCGCGACCTCGGGCGGGGCGATGGATGCCTCCAATCTGCTCAAGCCGGCCTTGGCCTCAGGGGCGCTGCGCTGCATCGGCTCGACCACCTATAAGGAATTCCGCACCTATTTCGAGAAAGATCGTGCGCTGGTGCGGCGCTTCCAGAAAATCGATGTGAATGAGCCGTCGATCGATGATGCGGTGAAAATTCTGCGCGGCCTGAAATCCGCTTACGAAAAACATCACAAAGTGCGCTATACTGATGAGGCAATCCGCGCCTCGGTTGAGCTATCCGCCAAATATATTCATGATCGGAAATTGCCGGATAAAGCGATTGACGTGATTGATGAGGTTGGCGCCTCGCGCATGTTGCTGCCCGAGGGCAAGCGGCGCAAAACCGTGACCTTGCGCGATGTTGAAGAAATCGTCGCCAAAATCGCGCGCATCCCGCCCAAATCGGTCTCGGCTGACGACAAAGAAACGCTGCGCACGCTGGAGCGCGATCTGAAATCGATGGTGTTTGGCCAGGATGGTGCCATCGAGGCGCTATCGGCGGCGATCAAGCTGGCCCGCGCGGGGCTGCGTGACGCCGAGAAGCCGATTGGCTGTTATTTGTTCTCCGGCCCAACCGGTGTGGGCAAAACCGAAGTTGCGCGGCAATTAGCAAGCACGCTGGGGATTGAACTCACCCGGTTCGATATGTCCGAATATATGGAGCGCCATTCGATCAGCCGATTGATCGGCGCGCCGCCGGGCTATGTTGGGTTCGATCAGGGCGGGTTGCTGACGGATGCGATTGATCAGCATCCGCATTGCGTGCTGCTGCTTGATGAGATCGAGAAGGCGCATCCGGATTTATTCAATATTTTGCTGCAAGTGATGGATCACGGCAAACTGACCGATCACAACGGCAAAAATGTTGATTTCCGCAACGTCATCTTGATCATGACCACCAATGCCGGGGCGGCGGATATGGCGAAGGCGGCGATTGGTTTCGGTCGGGTCTCGCGACTTGGCGAGGATGATGAGGCGATCAAACGGATGTTCACCCCGGAATTCCGCAACCGGCTTGATGCGATCATCCCGTTTGCGGGGCTAACGCCGGAAGTGGTCGCGCAAGTGGTCGAGAAATTCGTGATGCAGCTCGAAGCGCAGCTCGCGGATCGCAACGTCACCATCGAGCTTTCCTCGGCGGCCAAGGAGTTCCTGGCCGAAAAGGGCTACGACCCGCTTTATGGTGCAAGGCCGCTGGCCCGCGTGATTCAGGAATTGATCAAGAAAAAGCTCGCCGAAGAGCTGCTCTTTGGCAAGCTCGTCGCGGGTGGCTCGGTCAAGGTCACGATGCGCGATGGTGAATTGGCGTTTGATTTCGCCGAAGCCGCCAAGCCCGCTTTGCCGCGTCCTGAAAGCGGCGAAGAAGAACAAACACCGCAAGAGGTCCAGTGAGGTTGCGTTAACCGAACGCCATGCTCGATCAATCGCGATCAATCGTGATCGGCACATCAGGGGCGGCGCGTGATTGTTTCCCAGCAATCACGCGCCGAGCGCCGCACCGAGCGCGCGCGGTAACGTCGCGCGGTTAAGGGTGTAGATGTGAAAATGCTTCACGCCTTCGGCGTGGAGTCGACGGCACAATGTTAGGGCGAAATCAAGCGCGAACTGATCGCGCCGCTCCGGAACCTCATCGAGCCCGTCAAGCTGTTGGTCAAATTCGCGCGGAATGGTCAGGCCGCAGCGCTGGGCGAAATTGCGCAATTGCGCGACATTCACAATCGGCATGATGCCGGGGATCATCGGGGCGTTGATGCCGACCTGCGCGGCGCGATCACGCAGGCGCAAAAACGCGTCCGCGTCGAAAAAGAAATTGGTGAGAATTTGGTCCGCGCCCGCATCGATTTTTGCTTTGAGATAATCCAAATCGGCCTCCGTGCCGATCGAATCCGGGTGCCCATCCGGATAAGCCGCGACCGAAATTTCAAACGGCGCGACCGTTTTCAGCGCCGCGACTAAGTCGCGGGCATTGGCGAACCCGTCGCGGTGCTGGGCACAATTGTCACCGTTGCGCGGCTTGTCCCCGCGAAGCGCCACGATATGGCGCAGCCCCGCCTGCCAAAAGCGCCGGGCGATGGCGAGGGTGGTGGCGCGATCGGTATCCACACAGGTCAAATGGGCGGCGGCCGGAATGCCGGTTTGCGCGGTAATCGCGGCTGCGGTGCTTTCGGTATGATCGCGCGTGGTGCCGCCCGCGCCATAGGTGACGGTGACGAGGCGCGGGGCCAGCGGGGCCAGTTCGGCCACCGTGCTCCACAAAGCGGCACGGGCGGCTTCGGTCCGGGGCGGGAAAAATTCGAATGATAAAGCGATGTCACGCATCGTCTTGCGCCTCCGCGCCCCCCTCCGGCGGTGCCGAGAGGGCGGGAAACGGGTCCGCCGACGCATGGGCCAGCCATAAATTGACCGTGAGCGGACCGCCGGCGAGGGGGGTTGGCGGTGCGGGCATCAGACCGGCGGCGGCGAACCAAGCGCTCATCTGCGCATCGCTGAACCCAAGCCGGGCATGGGCGTGGCGGGTGCGCAGCGCTTCATGATCATGCGGCGCAAAATCAACGACCAAAAGGCGCCCGCCAGGGGCCAAAATCCGCGCCGCCTCGGCAATCGCGGCCTGGGGCTGCTGGGCGTAATGCAGCACTTGATGAATAATCACCACATCCGCGCACGCGCTCAACAGCGGCAGCGCGAACATATCGCCCTGGCGAAACTCAACATGGGCAAGTGCTGCGGCCAAGTCTGGCCGGGCCAGCTTGGCGCGGGCGTGACGCAGCATTTCCGGGCTGCGATCAATCCCGATCACGCGCTGCGCCAGACCACCGAATAATTCGATCATCCGGCCCGTGCCGGTGCCAATATCAACCAAACACCTAATCGGTGCGGGCCCAAGCGCGGCACGGATCGCCCCCTCGACAATCGCTTCGGCAATGTGCAGGGCGCGCATCGCGTCCCATTCAGCGGCATGGGCGTTGAAATAATCCTCGGCGGCCCTGGCTCGATCCGCGCGAACCGCCGCGAGCCGCGCATGATCGGCGCGCACCCAATAATCCTCGGCATCACCATGGCTCCACGCATCGATCGCTGCGAGCAAGGGCGTTATCACGCTGGGATCACCCAGGCTGAGAAACACCCAGCTCCCCTCCTTGCGCCGCTCGATCAACCCGGCATCCGCCAGAATTTTCACATGGCGCGACACCCGCGGTTGGCTTTGGCCAAGCACTTGCGCCAGCTCGCCAATCGAGAGCTCCATGGCACGCAGCAGCCAAACCATCCGCAAGCGTGTGGGGTCAGCAAGGGCGGCGAAGATGTCGAGGCTTGTTTTCATAGTATTATTATAAAAATATCTTTATATATGTCAA